>WFXA01000100.1 GCA_015490835.1 Flavobacteriaceae bacterium
AAGCACTAACATAAAATAATTTTTTAGTTTCATTAGTTTAAGTTTAAGGTTAATAACAATTTTTTGAAAACCAAAAATACTATCTTAAAATGAAATATCAATATTTTTCTTTAATAATTTGCTGATTTTAAATTTTATTCACTTAAAAAATAGTAGGTTTTTAGTTTTTTTAGTACACTTGTTAACAAATTATGATTTTATTTTTGGCAAGTTATTTGTATATTAACAATTTATAAACATCAAAATCATAGATTATGAAACTTTTATTTACTTCAATGGTTACCTTAACATTAGTAGCTTTTTCTTGTAATAGCACAAAAACTACCACAAAAGATAAAGTAACCGATTCTAAAACAGAAGTTATGGATGCAAAAAAAATGGCAGAAGATGGTTTCTGGGAAGGAACTGTAGTTTTGTCAAAAGCTGAAAACGACTGTCCTGTTACTATTAAAATAGAAGGTAAAGATGGTGCTTATTTTTTAGACCCAATTAATATGACCGAAAAATATGAAGGTTTTATTATTGACGGAACTAAAGTTTGGATAAAATATGCGGGATTACGTATGATGAATCGATGCGACAAAGCCAGCCCTGTTAATATTATCGATTTACAGGCTAGATAATATTTTATTTAATAAAAAACTCGGATTGATTTATTTAAAAAATCAATCCGAGTTTTTTTGTTTGCAAAAATTATAGTCTTCTAAATCTGCTACCAGATTCTTACTCGCTCTTCTTCGGGTAAATACATTTTATCGCCTTTTTTAATTTCAAAGGCTTTGTAAAATGAATCGATATTTAATAAGGGTTGGGTAGCTCTATACCGTCCGGGTGAATGGGGGTCGGTTTTTACCTGTGTTTTTAACGATTCTTCTCGTTGTTTGGTTCGCCAAATGGTTGCCCAGCTCATAAAAAATCGTTGTTCGGGAGTAAAACCATCTTTGTTTTCAGGGCGACCGTTTTCTTTAAAATAACGTTGTAATCCATCGTAAGCAGCCAGCACGCCTCCTAAATCGCCAATGTTTTCACCTAAGGTAAATTTACCATTAATGAAAACGCCGGGCAATACTTCTATTTTACTGTATTGATCTGCTAATTTATTTCCTCTTTCGGTGAAATTTTGCAGGTCTTCATCTGTCCACCAATTTACCAAATTTCCGTTGGCATCAAAACGGGAACCACTATCGTCAAAAGCATGAGAAATTTCGTGACCAATAACGGCTCCTATTCCTCCATAATTTACCGCATCATCTGCTAAGTAATCATAAAAAGGCGGTTGTAAAATAGCAGCGGGAAAAACTATTTCGTTATTGAACGGATTAAAATAGGCATTTACGGTTTGTGGAGACATTCCCCATTCGGTTTTATCTACAGGTTTATCTATTTTGTTTAAATTTTCTTTAAGTTTCCATTGTGTAACGGCAATCATATTTTCATAGAAAGAATTGTTTGGTTTTACTTCCATAGAAGAATAGTCTTTCCATTTATCCGGGTAGCCAATTTTTACGGTAAATTTATTTAGTTTTTCAATTGCTTTTATTTTGGTACTGTCCGTCATCCAATCTAACTTATTTATACGTTCTTTGTATGCTTCAATTATATTGGCAATCATTTTTTCGGCTTTTAGCTTCGCTTCAGGAGGAAACATTTCATCTACGTACAATTTTCCTAAGGCTTCCCCTACGCTTCCGTTTACGGTAGATAATGCACGTTCATCTGCCGGTTTTTGTTTTTTGCTTCCGTTAAGCGTTTTATTATAAAAATCCCAATTTGCTTTTTCAATTTCTGTAGACAACATTCCTGCTGCTTGATTGAGAGTTGCCCAACGCATTACTGTTTTCCAGGTTTTTATATCTCCTTCCGAAAGGATTGTAGAAACTTCTTTTATATACTCCGGTTGCATTACTATAACGGTGTCTAGTTTTTTACTCACCCCTAAATCTGTAAAGGATTGTTCCCAAGATAATTGAGGAATCATATTTTGAAGTTCATCTAGCGACCTAGGATTATTAAAATTTCTAAAATCACGACTTGCAACTTTGTCTAAACGGGGTTTTGCCAATCGTGTTTCAAAAGCAAGAATTGTTTGTGCGTCTTTGGCTGCTTTCTCTTTACTATCGCCTAAAAACTGAAGCATGCGCGTAATATGATTTACATATTGTTTTCTTATTTTAACCGAAGCAGAATCTGTGTTTACATAGAAATCTCTGTTTGGTAAACCCAAGCCGCCGGGTGTAATATAGCAGGAGTTCATCTTGCTGTTGTTTGGGTTTGAAAAAGCGGCAATACCAATAAAAGGTTGAGATACCAATGCAGCGTCTTTGGTGATAACCTTTTGAAAATCTGCTATGGAATTAATACCTTCAATTTTTTCTAACGCGGGTAACAAAGGTTTTATCCCTATTTTATCTCTATTAATTGTATCTAATTCAGATTCAAAAATAAACAATGCCTTGGCTTGATCGGTTTCGGGAGCGTATTTATTACTTTTTTTTGCTTTATCTAAAATAGACAGAACATCTTTATTGGTTTTTTTTCGCAATACACCAAAACCTCCCCAACGCACTTGATCGTCCGGAATTTCGGTGGTTTTCATCCAATTACCATTTACATAATTGTAAAAATCTTCTTTTGGACTTACGGTGGTGTCCATATTTTTTAAAATAATACCGTGCGCTTCTTCTTTTTTTATCATTGTTACATCTTCTTTGCAAGAGCTTAAAAAAGAAGCTATTGCAATTGTACTTAGTATATAAATTGTATTGGTTCTCATTTTATTTGTTTTTTAATTTTTTGTTTGCAAGTTCAGCATTATAAACCGAATCTAAAAATTGTTTTTGTTTCTCTAATTCCTTTTTCTCATTTTCTGACCGTTGCCGATCGATAGATGATTTAATGATTTTTTGGTTAATTTGAATGATAAGATTTGTCAATGATTGGTTAAGCTTCGTTAATGCTGTCTTAATTTTTAATGTGTCCGGTCTTCCTTTATTAATTTCTTGATCTAAAATTTTAACACGTGTTTTAGCAACAAGTACACGCGCTTGAATAAGTTTTGTATTAAGTGTATCCGGAATTTTTACTGAAAGTGAATCAGAAATTGTTACTAAAGTAGGGATTTTAGACTTTAATCCTTCCAGCGTTTCACCGTCTAACGATTGTATTTCTTCAAAAAATTGTGAAAAAGCTTCCCATTGTATCGATAAATCTCTTGCCTGCGTTGATAGTCCAGGTGTCCCTTTTTTTAAAAATTTATAGGTTTTAGCTTTGGCAACAATTTTATTTTGATTTAAATCTTCTTCTTTTAAATTATTTTTACAGCTCAGAATTGAAAAAGTTACAAAAAAAATTGTGAGAAAAATATGCGCTAACCGCTTCATTTACATCCTTATTTAAGGAAACAAATATACATTTTATTGTAATGTTATAACGTTAAAATTTTCTCAAAGAAAACGCAGAAATATTATTGTACCTTTATCCGGTTTTTAAATTAAAAATTTAGATGAAAAAAAGAATATTAATTATAGGTGCATCCGGTCAAATTGGCTCTGAGTTAACCGCGCGCTTGCGCAGTATATACGCACCACATAAAGTTATTGCCAGCGACATACGGGAGGGAGACGAGACACTAATGAAAAGCGGTCCTTTTGAAATACTGGATGCCACCGATTACGATGCTATTGAAGATGTTATCTTACAGTACGAAATAACCGATGTGTACCTTATGGCAGCCATGCTTTCTGCTACTGCCGAGAAATTCCCGATGAAGGCTTGGAATTTAAATATGAACTCCTTGTTTAATGTATTGAATCTTGCTAAAGACAAAAAAATTAATACAATTTTTTGGCCCTCCAGTATTGCGGTATTTGGTCCCACTACTCCTAAAATAATGACCCCTCAACGCACTGTTATGGAACCATCAACCGTTTACGGAATTAGCAAACAAACCGGTGAGCGTTGGTGCGAGTATTATTTTAACAAATATAATGTGGATGTACGCAGTATTAGATATCCCGGACTTATAAGCTATAGAACATTACCGGGAGGAGGCACCACCGATTATGCTATCGATATTTTTCATAAAGCATTAAAACATCAAAAATACATTTGTTTTTTAAACGAAAAAACCTCGTTACCTATGATGTATATAGATGACGCCATTGATGCAACACTTCAAATCATGGAAGCCGACTCTGCCAATCTATCTATTAGAAATTCGTACAATCTTGCTGCAATGAGTTTTAATCCGGAAGAAATTGCTAAGGAAATTAAAAAACACATTCCCGATTTTAAAATTATATACCAACCCGATTTTAGGCAGGCAATTGCCGATTCTTGGCCACAAAGTATAGACGATAGTCAAGCAAGAGAAGATTGGGGGTGGAAACACCAATATAATCTAGAGGAAATGACTAAAATTATGATAGAAAATTTAAACAAAGAGTAGCCTCGGCAAGAATCGAACTTGCATCTAAAGTTTAGGAAACTTCTATTCTATCCATTGAACTACGAGGCCTTGTTTCTATAAAACGTGCAAAGTTATAAAGATTTTTAATGCTATTAGACCAAAAAAAATTAATGCTGAAAAATTATTTCTATTTTTGCAATTCAACAACATATCTATGTCTTTAAAAAAAGCTTCTCTTATAATAATTTTGGTTTTAATAATAGACCAAGTTTCTAAAATTTATATAAAAACACATTTCAAGTTAGGTGAAGAGGTTGAAGTTTTCTCTTGGTTTAAAATTCTTTTTGTTGAAAATGAAGGGAT
>WFXA01000101.1 GCA_015490835.1 Flavobacteriaceae bacterium
GTATTATTTTTATAAAAGCTTATCGTCAAAGAAAGGTTTTGTTTATGTTAATACGGGTGCTTTAATTTATTTTTTAACCAGCGTCTTGTTTTTTGCTTCGGGAAATATAATTTTAGATTTCGAGTTACCTGAAGAATTTAAAAAAAATATTTTTATTATAAACGACGTTTTATATTTACTTTTTTTGATATTAATTTTTATAGAATGGTATCGTAATTATAGATTAAAAACAGCTTGATTTTTTACTTTATGTATCTTCGCTTTATGGAGCAGCAATTTTTTTCAAATCAAAATCAGTTTTTAACTATTTTAGTTATAGCTATTGCGCTTCTTTTATTTATGGCAACAGCCATTGTTTTATTTTTTTATTTTTCCAAAAGAAAAATCATTCAAACCCAATTAGAAAAAGCCAATCTTGAATTATCGTATCAAAAAGAACTGTTACAAGCAACCCTAATAACCCAAGAAGAAGAACGGGCTCGTATTGCCCAAGACTTGCATGATGCCATTAGCTCAAAGCTTAATGTTGTATCTCTTCAAGCCAATTTACTCACCGATGAAAACCTTACCGTAGAAGATGCTCATAAATTTGGAAACGGGATTTTAAAAATAACCAATACCGTTTTGGAAAGTTCGCGAAGGATAGCGCATGATTTATTACCGCCAACGTTAGAAAAATTTGGGTTACAACCCGCCCTTGAAGAATTAATTGAAGAGCTGGAAGAAACCAAACGTTTTACTATTGATAGCGAAATTAACATACCTCACGGTTTGGTACCCTCACACGACGAATTACACTTGTTTAGAGTAGTTCAAGAGCTGTTTAATAACGCCATTAAACATTCTGAGGCAACAAAACTGAAATTGCTGTGTAAAAATGAAAATAATGTACTAACTTTACACTACATCGATAACGGAAAAGGGTTTAATGTTAATCAATCTAACGAGAAGTTGGGTTTGGGAATGAGCGGTATTGAAAACAGAACCCAATTGTTAAACGGAACGTTATCTGTTGTTTCGCAACCCGATAAAGGTGTAGAAATAATTCTTAAAATCCCCATAATAAATGAATAAGATAAACGTAGTTATTGCAGACGACGAAGAGCTTTTTAGAGTTGGAATATCGTATATTTTATCTAAAGACAAAGACATAACCATTGTGTACGAAGCGACCAACGGTAAAGAACTTATTGATTATTTAGATGCGTGCGAAAAATTACCGGATATTATTATAATGGATATAAAAATGCCGGAATTAAACGGAGTTGAAGCGACCAAGCAAATTACACAGCAATATCCCGAAATAGGCATCATAGCACTTACTACCTATAACACAAAACCGTTTATACGAAATATGATTGAGGTAGGAGCCAGTGCTTATTTAGTAAAAAATTCACCTCCTCAAAAAGTGCTTCATACCATCAAGCAAGTGTATTTTAACGGATTTTATTACGACAATGAGGTTTTAAGTATTGTAAAAAAGCAAGCAGAGGATAAACCGAATGAATCAAAAACCGTTTTTGATAATGATTTTTTAACCACTAGAGAGCGAGAAGTGTTAGCACTTATTTGCAAACAATTTACCACTCCCGAAATTGCCGAAAAGCTTTTTATTAGTCCCAGAACTGTAGAAGTACACCGTAAGCACCTATTGGAAAAAACGCAGGTTAAAAACAGTGCGGGTTTGGTGATTTTTGCCTTTACACAAGGATTAATAATTCCGGAAATTTAATAGTTGCGAGTTACTATTTTTTAGTTATCTTTATTTTTTTAACTCCCCTTTATATTAAAAGTGTAAAAATATGCTTACAAAAGTGTATGGTAGCGCCGTATTTGGTGTAGAAGCTACCACCATTACGGTAGAGGTAAACGTTGATAAAGGAATAGGATACCATTTGGTAGGACTACCCGACAGTGCTATAAAAGAAAGCAATTATCGCATTGCCGCCGCTTTGCAAAACAACGGGTATAAAATTCCCGGAAAAAAACTAATCCTCAATATGTCTCCGGCAGATATGCGTAAAGAAGGCTCTGCCTACGATGTTACGTTAGCGATGGGAATATTGGTAGCGACCGGACAAATTCAAGAAAACATTAAATTAGCGGACTATATCATTATGGGCGAACTTTCTCTAGACGGAAGCCTGCAACCCATACGAGGTGCGCTACCTATTGCCATTAAAGCAAAAGAAGAAGGATTTAAAGGATTTATCCTTCCCAAGCAAAATGCCAAAGAAGCAGCTATTGTTGACGATCTTCAAGTATTTGGAGTTGAAAATATTAAAGAAGTTATTGATTTTATTGATAAAGAAGAACCTTTACAACAAACCTTAATCGACATTGAATCGGAGTTTAAACAACACCTCGATAACCCCGAATTTGATTTTGCCGATGTTAAAGGGCAAGAATCTATAAAACGCTGTATGGAAATAGCCGCTGCCGGAGGACATAATATTATATTAATTGGTCCGCCCGGATCCGGAAAAACGATGCTGGCAAAGCGATTACCCAGTATTTTACCGCCAATGACGCTAAGTGAAGCCCTAGAAACCACAAAAATTCACAGTGTAGCCGGACGAACGATGAAAAAAGGAGGCATTATGGCAGCACGACCGTTTCGAAGTCCGCATCATACCATATCCGATGTTGCTTTGGTAGGAGGAGGAGCCTACCCGCAACCCGGAGAAATTTCTTTGTCGCATAACGGCGTGCTATTTTTGGACGAGTTACCCGAATTTAAAAGAAGCGTGTTAGAAGTTATGCGACAGCCTCTCGAAGATAGAGAAGTAACCATTTCGAGAGCCAAATTTACCGTAACCTACCCGGCAAGTTTTATGTTGGTTGCGAGTATGAACCCCAGTCCGGGAGGATATTTTAATGATCCCGATGCACCGGTAACTTCCTCTCCGGCAGAAATGCAACGTTATCTTAGCAAAATTTCGGGACCTCTTTTAGACCGAATCGATATTCATATTGAAGTAACACCTGTTCCTTTTGAAAAATTGAGCGATACCCGTAAAGGAGAACCCAGTACGGTAATAAGACAACGAGTGACGCAAGCTAGAGAAATTCAAGCCAATCGGTTTTCGGAAGACGAGAACACCCATTACAATGCGCAAATGAGTGTTAAACAAATTAGAAAATATTGCCAATTAGATGAAGCTTCGTTACAACTTTTAAAAAATGCAATGGAACGGCTTAACCTTTCTGCCCGAGCCTACGATAGAATTTTAAAAGTAGCCCGCACCATAGCCGATTTAGAAGAAGCTCCAAACATAACCGGTAATCATATTTCGGAAGCCATTCAGTATAGAAGTTTAGATCGCGACGGGTGGTTTGGGTGATAGAAAAAACTTCATTTTTCCAATTGATTTTGTATCTTGCTCCCAAGAAATGATTACCTTTTGAAAACCCCAATAATCCCTATACAGCCAACATTTGTTTCGGTAAATGCACCACATGAACTTAACAAAAAAGCCATTTGTGTTTTTACGGCGACAGGTTTTTTTTTAGATACCGATACATATTGGAAAGATAAAATTGCATTAAAACCGGCTTCAGAACACTTTTTTAACAAAGAAGGGTTTCTGCAAGAAAGCAAACCTTGGTTTCGGTGGCATTATGCTCCGAGAGAAATTTCGTTCCGGCAAGCATTAAAAGAATTTACCGAACTCTTTCATACCATAATTGAAGAACAAGTAGCAAACAAAAAGGTAATTTTACCGCTTTCCGGTGGTTTGGATAGTCGCACGCAAGCTGTAGCCTTAAAAGCTTTAGGAAAAAAAGTACACAGTTACAGTTACGATTTTAAAGGCGGTTATCCCGAAACCAAGATTGCCAAACAGATTGCCAAAGTTTGTGGTTTTGGGTTTCAAGAATTTCATATCGGTAAAAGTTATTTATGGAATTGTATAGAACAATTAGCTCAAATTAACGATTGTTACAGCGATTTTACGCACCCGCGCCAAATGGCTATTATAAATGAGTTTGAAAGTATGGGCGATGTGTTTTCGTTAGGACATTGGGGCGATGTGTTGTTTGATAAAATGGTTGACAGGCAATTATCTGCAGATGAAGAATTGAGCATTATTTTAAAAAAAGTAGTTAAAAAAGGCGGAATGGAGTTGGCAACTACGCTGTGGAATAGCTGGGAATTAGATGGCGATTTTGAAACCTATTTAAGAGATAGAATTAAAGTTCTGCTATACGGAATTGAAATAAAGGAAAGTAACGCAAAGATTAGAGCCTTTAAAAGTCTGTATTGGGCACCGAGGTGGACAGCGGTAAACCTGTCTGTTTTTGAAGAAAAAAAACCGATTACCGTGCCGTATTTTGACAATAGGATGTGTGAATTTATTTGTACGGTTCCGGAGGAATATTTGGCAGACAGAAAGTTGCAAATTGCTTATATCAAGCAACAAAATCCCGAAGTGGCAAAAATAACTTGGCAAAGTGAAAAACCGTTTAACTTATATACTTTTCACAAAAATAAATTGCCTTATAACTTGCCGTATCGGGTGGTAAATAAATTGCAACGAGAAACCAAGTATATCATTGGAAAGCCTTATATTAAGCGTAATTGGGAGCTTCAGTTTTTGGGAGAAGAAAATAAAAAGAAATTAGAAAATTATTTATTTTCAGAAGCATTAGAAAAATTAGTTCCGAAAGAAATAACACAAGATTTTTACCGCAAATTTGAAACCAAAGACCAAGTGTGGTATTCGCATCCGGTGAGTATGTTATTGAGTTTGGCTTTAAAGATGAAGCAAACCGAAGATAAATAGGCACATCATTATATGT
>WFXA01000102.1 GCA_015490835.1 Flavobacteriaceae bacterium
ACATAAAACCAAACCTTGTAAAGGGCAACAAAAATGTATTTTATTATTTTCATCAAGGATCAAAAATAACTATTTATAACCAATCAATGGAACAAAAAAAAAATTATCTTTGTTTCCGTTATTAATTATAATTCATTTTACAATAAGCACCATGCCCAGAATACTAACAGGAATACAAAGTACCGGAACCCCACATCTCGGAAATATTTTAGGAGCTATTATTCCTGCCATTGAAATGGCAAATAATCCTAAAAATGAATCGTTTTTATTCATTGCCGATTTGCATTCGTTAACGCAAATAAAAGATGCACAAACTTTAAAGCAAAACACCTATAGTACGGCAGCAGCTTGGTTAGCTTTTGGATTAGATACTAATAAAACAGTATTTTACAGGCAAAGCGACGTTCCGCAATGTACCGAGTTAACTTGGTATTTAAGTTGTTTTTTTCCGTACCGGCGGTTAACATTGGCACATTCGTTTAAAGATAAGTCAGACAGGCTTGAGGATGTAAATGTCGGATTGTTTATCTATCCAATGCTTATGGCTGCCGATATCTTATTGTATGATGCAGAAATAGTTCCGGTAGGAAAAGACCAATTGCAACATCTGGAAATGACTCGTGATGTTGCGCTTCGTTTTCAAGCAAAAATGGGAGAGACCTTTGTTATTCCCGAAGCACAAGTGCAACAAGAAACCATGTATGTTCCCGGAACAGATGGAAGTAAAATGAGCAAGTCTAAAAATAATGTAATAGATATTTTTTTACCCGACAAAAAACTTCGCAAGCAAATTATGGGTATAAAAACCGATAGTACGCCACTTGAAGAACCTAAAAACCCCGATACTTGTAACGTTTTTGCATTGTACAAACTACTTGCAACAACCGAAGAGACAGAAAAAATGCGCACCAATTATCAAGGAGGAAATTATGGTTATGGTCATGCAAAACAAGCACTTTTTGAATGTATTATTTCTCGTTTTAAACAGCAAAGAGAAGCCTACGATTATTTTATGAATAATCCATCCGAAATAGACAAAGCACTTGCAACTGGAGCGCAAAAGGCTTCGTTTGTTGCCGAAAATGTTTTAGAACGAGTTCGAAAAAAATTAGGATACTAAGAGTATTTGTAAAAATGAAAGCGAATTTGTCAATTTGACAAATTATTGCTATAGATTACTGACAACGTGTCTTTTATAAAAAATATTTTGTGTCAATTTTTCAGAAAAATACCATTGGTATAAGGTTTGAAAGAAGGTTTTTCGAAAACTGAAAATAAAAGTTTAACCTTAAAACCTAAAAGCTATGACACTAGTTAGATATAAAAACGAAATTCCAAATTTATTAACAAACTTTTTTAACAACGACTTAGAAAATTTTGGATTGTCAAATTTTTCAAGTACCAATACTACGTTGCCTTCCGTAAATATTAAAGAAAATCCGGAAGGGTTTGAAGTGGAAGTGGCAGCACCCGGATTTGACAAAAATGATTTTATCATAGAGTTAAACGGTGATGTGTTAACCATATCTTCTGAAAAACAAATTGAAAACGAAACCAAAGACGACGAACGTTTTACTAAACGCGAGTTTAGTTACCAATCGTTTACTCGCTCTTTTACACTTCCAGATGTTGTAGAAAGCGACAAAATTACTGCAAAATATGATAATGGAATTCTTCAAATCGTAATACCTAAAAAGGAAGAAGCAAAACCAAAACCCGTTAAACAAATTGCAGTAAAATAAAACATTAAGTGTGGTACTGCACCACACTTTTTTTTCAAATAAATACAAACATTTAAAATTTAAAAAAATGAAAACAACTAAATTAGTTGCCATGGGTTTGCTATTGCTTAGCGTAACCTTAGTGGCGTGCGGACAAGATAAAAAGACAGATACACAATCATTAACTTCAACAATCGATAAAACAGTACCAAAAAAAGAAGCAACTCTTGAGATGAATAGAGACACCCTAGATACAAAGGTAATTGCCGAAATGGAAAAAGAGATTGCTCAACGCAAAGTAAAACTCACAGAAGAAGCATTATCTACCATTGCCGAAACACAGTTTTTGTTGCAAGATATTGATAAGGGAGAAAAAGAAAAAGCAATAAAAAGAGGAAAAGAATTAATAGGAAATTTAGAAGTTCTCTTGGCAAAGGATCCCAGTTTGTCTTTTATTCCGGTAGATGTGTCTTTTCAAAAAGAAGAACTTATAACCGACGTAGAAACGGTTAGGGAAATCGTTAAAAAAGCCGAAAAAGCCATGAAAAAAGGCTACTATAGAGAGGCTAGTAACTTGTTAAAGGATATGCGAAGTGAAATGGTGATAAATACCTATTTAATTCCAACGGCAACTTATCCTGATGCAATTAAAGCCGCAGTAGTATTGTTAGAAGAAGGAAAAACAGAAGAAGCAAAAGTTGTATTAACGCAAGTATTAGGTACTATTATAGTTGAAAAAACGGTAGAACCCTTACCCGTTTTAAATGCAGAACAAATGATTATTGAAGCAGCAACAATAGATGCTAAAGATCACGAAAATGCCGACAAAGTTTTAAACCTGTTAAACAATGCAAAGTACCAATTACAACTTGCTGAAGAAATGGGTTATGGTAAAAAAGATAAAGATTTTGCCATTTTAAACGATGTAATTAAAGAACTAAAAAAATCGGTAGAAAATAAAGAAGACAGTACCGGTAAATTTAATTCATTAAAAGAAAAGTTACAATCGTTTAGAAAACGTCTTTTTGGAAAAAAAACAAGTAAATAATTTATAATTAAAACTGCCTTTTAAAGAAAACAAAATTGGAAAAATGAATTTATTCCTACTTTAAAAGGCAGTTTTATTAATTTAAAACAAAACATATAAAAACATTAGTAAATAAATGGAGGATACCTGTTTTGACAGGGTTGTTATTAGTAATAAGTTCTATTTACATTATGAGTAAACCTGTAGGCGCTTTTTTAGGTTTAGCTCTCTTATTTGGATGGCTAATTACGCTAAACGGATTTTTAAACATTATTTTTTCGTTACAAAACAAAAAAGTTTTTGAAGATTGGATATGGTATTTGCTACTTGGTATTTTTGAAGTAATTTTAGGAACAGCAATGCTTTTTCAACCCGGTTTATCTGCCGAATCATTAATTTTATTTACCGGATTTTGGTTATTATTTATAGCCATAGGAAGAATAACTAATTCGTTTGTGTTAAAGCGATTAAACGTTTCCTATTGGTGGTTACCTTTGGTTTCCGGAATATTGGTGTTTATTTTTAGTTTTTTACTATTAATAAATCCTATATTTGCTGTAATAAGCATTGTTTATTTCACAGCAATTCCAATACTTATTGCAGGTGTAATGATGATTGTTTTTGGCGTACAACTTAATAAATTAAAATAGATAAATATGGTAACTTTAGAAATTAAAAATATAAAAGAAGTTGAAGAACAACACCACGAAATAATTAAAAATATTTGTAAAGAAAAGCAAGAGTATTACAACGAATTGTTTAAAAAGTACGATAAAGATCTTATCTTGAAAGTTATTTTTGATAAATCATCAGCTTTGTACAAAGTAAGTGCTTCGATAAATTTAAAAAGCAAAAAAGTATTATTGGTTGAAGAAAATAAAAATGTTGAAAAAGCAATAACTCAGTTATTTTCAAATTTTAAAAAAGCCGTAAAAAGACAATACGAGCTGGAACGTAAGGACTATGAATACAAACGCAAACGTAAATAACATAATAAGAGGATAAAAAATCCCTTTTCAGATTATGTAAAGGGATTTTTTACAAATGATTCATTTCTAATAATTCTTCCAGATATTCTCTTGAGTTAGAGAGGCGCGGAATCTTGTGTTGTCCACCTAGTTTATTATGTTTTTTTAACCAATCGTAAAAAAGATTTTTTCTTGCCACGTGGAAGGTGGGAAAATTTAAAGTTGTATTATTATATCTCTTTGCTTCATAATCGCTATTTTCTTCTTGTAAAAATTTATCTAACAATTGGGTAAAAGTATTAAAATCATTTGGAAGAGTTTTAAATTCAATAAGCCATTCATGCGATCCTTTTTCTTTATCTTTCATAAAAACAGGGGCAACTGTATATTCTATTATTTCGCTCTGTGTGAGTAAGGATGCTCTAAAAAGGGCACTTTCAGCATTTTCAATTATAAGTTCTTCACCAAAAGCATTTATATGGTGTTTGGTTCTTCCTGTAATTTTTATTCGATAGGGAAGAATAGAAGTAAATCGTACGGTATCACCAATTTTATAACGCCATAATCCAGCATTGGTGGTGATAATAATAGCATAATTTTTGTTAATTTCAACCTCAGAGAGTGGTAGTATTTTTTCATTGGAAGTGCCATACGTTTCCATAGGAATAAATTCATAAAAAATTCCGTAGTCTAACATTAACAATAATTCGTTAGAATCGTTTCTATCTTGAATTGCAAAAAAACCTTCCGAAGCATTGTAAATTTCATAGTATCTAAAATTATTTTTAGGAAATAGTTTTTTATACTGTTCTCGGTAAGGCTCAAAACTTACACCTCCGTGGAAATAAACCTCTACATTAGGCCAAACATCAAATAAGTTTTCTTTTCCGGTGGTTATTGAAACTTGATTGAGTAATACCAACATCCAAGAAGGTACGCCTGCAATACTGGTTACGTTTTCTTTGATGGTTTCGTTAACAATGGCTTGCATTTTAGTTTCCCAGTCTGCCATTAGCGAAACTTCATTACTTGGAGTACTACTAAACTCCGCCCAAAAAGGCATATTATCTATTAAAATAGCCGAAAGGTCACCAAAAACGGTACCGTTTTCTTTGTATAATTCTTTACTACCTCCCAACCGTAAGCTCTTACCAACAAACAATTGCGAATTGGGATTGTTATGTAAATACAAACACAATAAATCTTTACTGGCAGCATAATGGCAGTCTTCAAGAGACTCCGGACTAACCGGAATAAATTTACTCCTTCCTGCAGTTGTGCCACTGGATTTGGCAAACCATTTTATAGGAGTAGGCCAAAAAATGTTAGATTCACCTTTTCGTGCTCTTTCAAATAGTTCTTGATTCTCTTCATAAGAAGTTATAGGAAGCCGTTCGGCAAATTGGGAATATTGTGTGATAGAACCAAAATCATAAGTTTTACCAATTTCGGTGTTTTTTGCTTTTTGAAGTAAATTAATAAGCAATTCATGTTGTACCTCATTAGGGTATTTTAAAAAAAGCTCTATTTGATGGTATCGTTTTTTTAAAAACCAAGAAGCAATAGAATTTACAATAGCGATTGGCATACTTTTATACTATCTTTATGGCATAAAAATACTAATTTTATAGATATGAATTACCAAGGTGTATTAACAAAAATGAAAACGGAAAATTTAGATACGGTTCAGTATTTTTTAAATTTTGATTCAGATTTTTTACATCTTAATAACTTGCTGGATAAAAAGATAAGCATCCGGTTTAAAAATTATCAATGCTTAGGGTGCGGTGCCGATAAAAAAATTTTTAGACAAGGATATTGTTACGATTGCTTTTATAAACTACCTCAAACTGCAGATTGGGTTATACGTCCCGAGTTAAGTAAAGCCCATCTTGGGCAAGAAGAGCGAGATTTAGAATATGAAAAACGTGTACAATTACAACCTCACATTGTTTATCTTGCTAATAGTAGTAGTATAAAGGTTGGTGTAACTCGAAAAGAGCAAATCCCAACCCGATGGATAGACCAAGGTGCTCATGAAGCATTAGAAATACTGGAAGCTCCCAACCGATACCTTGCCGGAATTACAGAAGTTGCCTTAAAAGCATACGTAAGTGATAAAACCAACTGGCGAGCCATGCTTAAAAACGATTTAAAAGACGAAGATTTATTGGTCTGGCGTGATAAGTTAAAACCTTTTATTCCAAGTGAAGCGCAACCCTATTTTATTGAAAACAATAAAGAAACTCACATCCGGTTTCCGGTTTTGAAATATCCGGAAAAACCAATAACATTAAATCTTGAAAAAACACCTCAATACACAGGTATATTAAAAGGAATAAAAGGACAATACCTTATTTTTGAAGACAATACGGTTTTTAATGTAAGGAGTAATGAAGGATATGTGGTAGAAATAAAACCGGAAATTTAGTTTATTAAAATAACATTGTTTCACCATCTTCGGGAATGATTACCTTACCTGAAAGTTGATTTTTTTCTAATTCGCTAAATAGTTTTTTTCTTGTAAGAGGGCAATGATTCAATGCTTCCATATGATTCGCAATTACTTTTTTTGGCGCATTTTTCACAAATTTTATAATATCTTCTTTTGTCATTAAAATAGGTTTAAGCAAATCCATTTGAGCAGTTCCACAGGCTAAAACGCTGATTTCCGGAAGGAGATTTTTTAAAACACGATCAACTTCAGGCGTATAAATAGTATCTGCACTTATGTAGATAGATTTTTGATGTGGAAGTTTGATAAAGAAACCCATAACATTTCCCATTATTTTTGCCATTAAATCATATCCGTGTCTGGCAGGAATACCTTCGATACTACCAGATAGAAACGGAGATTTCTTTAGGTATTTTAACTCTTGTACTACGTTAAGTTTTAATTTTTTTAGAACGGATGCGTCTTTATAACTACAAGTAATAGGAATGTTTTTTGATATTAAAAATTTTATACCCGCTTTATCCAAATGGTCAGGGTGTCTGTGTGTAATAAGGTAGTGAGTAACTCTATTTAATATGTTAAAACTATGTTTAGGTAAATCTACAATAGGATTTCTTTTTGGTTTAAATTTTAAATAAGTAAAACTTTGAATAGTTCCTTTTTTTTCCTAACATCGGATCGATTAAGATAACATTGTTTTCTGTTTCAATAACCATAGTGGCATTTCTAATATGGTAGATTTTTAACATAAATAAATAGTTTAAACAAAAATACTTTTTTAAGCACAATTAAAGCAAAATGGCAAAAATGAGCCGTTTTATGGCAAATTTAGAAATGTCTTTCGGTTTTCGATACTATAGTTTTGCTTTCTAAAATAAAATCAATTATTATGAAAAAATTAACCCCAAGAAAAAGCAAACTATTTAAATTCTCAGTGATGGGAGTATTTATTTTTTTAGGTTCGGTACTAACAGCACAAACCACAACTGTACCGGACGATAATTTTGAAAACTACTTAGAAACGCACGACGCTTCCGGAAATGTCGTTCCGCTCGGAGATGCAAACAGTATGGGTAACGGTATTGCCAACGACAACCTGGTTTTTACTAACCGAATTAATACGGTAACCAGCTTAGATGTAGGGAATTTATCCATAGCAGATTTAACAGGAATTGAAGGTTTTGCCGCCTTGCAAAATTTGTTTGTTTACCAAAATAATTTAACCTCCGTAAATCTGAGTTCAAATACCAATTTACAAAAAATAAGATGCCAGTTTAATCAATTAACCGCATTAGATTTATCAAATAATACGAATATCACAGAAGTATATTGTAACAGTAACCAAATTACCTCCTTAGATTTATCTTCCAACACGCAATTGGTACTTATCGATTGTTCAAACAATTCGTTAACTTCGTTAAATGTGCAAAACGGGAATAATTCCAATGTTCCAAACAGCTCTTTCGACAGCAGGTTTAATGCAAATTTATTTTGTGTTCAGGTAGATAACGTTGCTTACAGTACGGCAAATTGGACTTCGATTGATGCACAAACTTCCTTTTCAACCGATTGTTCAAATTTTGATTTGACCAATGTGCCGGACGATAATTTTGAAAACTACTTAGAAACGCACGACGCTTCCGGAAACGTTGTGCCGCTCGGAGATGCAAACAGTATGGGTAACGGTATTGCCAACGATAATTATGTATTTAAAAACCGGATAAATACCGTAACAAATTTAGATGTAAGTAATAAAAGTATTGCCGATTTAACGGGTATTGAAGATTTTACGGCTCTAACCAACCTAAGTTGTAATAACAATACAATTACCGCAATAGATGTTTCTAATAGTACAGCATTGGTTTATATAAATTGCAGCGCTAACAGCTTAACCCAACTCAACGTAAAAAACGGAAACAACACCAATATGCCCAACTCGGGATTTCTGGCAACAGGAAACCCCAACTTAACCTGTATTGAAGTAGATGATGTTAATTACAGTACTTCCAACTGGACCAATATTGATGGTACGGCTTCCTTCTCATTAAATTGTTATTACGGTTTAACATACGTACCCGACACTAATTTTGAAGGCTATTTAGAACAACATGACACTAACGGAAACTTTGTAAATATTGGAGACCCAAATAGTTTGGGTAATGGCGTACTTGACGATTATGTGCCTACAAATAAAATTAATACGCTAACTGCTTTAGATGTAAACAATAACAACATATCCGATCTTACCGGTATTGAAGATTTTGTTGCGCTTACACAATTATTGGTTTATTCTAACCAACTTACGGCATTAAATATTAGTAACCTTCCTAATCTTACTTTGTTGCGTTGCGAAGGAAATCAGTTAACCGTCCTAAATGTTTCGGCACAAACACAGTTGCAAACATTACACTGCCAGAGCAACCAGCTTACTGCATTAGATGTTTCTGCCAATACGGCTTTAACTTCGTTATTGTGCTCAAGTAATAGTATTGCATCGCTAAATGTAGATGCCAATACACAATTAACCGAATTAAATTGCAGTTTTAACCAACTTACCGAATTATCGATTAAAAACGGGAACAATACCAATATGCCTAATAGCAATTTTGATGCAAGAAATAATGCCGGATTAACTTGTATTTCGGTAGATGACCCTGTGTGGAGTACTTCCAACTGGACCAATATAGATGCCCAAACCGGTTTCTCTTTTGATTGTTCTTCGACAGGAGAAACAACCGTGCCGGATGACAATTTTGAAAACTATCTCGAAACCCACGATAAATTCGGGAATGTTGTTACTATAGGAGCTGCAAACAGTATGGGTAACGGAATAGCAAATGACGATAAAGTTTTTACAAACCGTATTAATATTGTTACCACATTAAATGTTCCCGGTCTTTCTGTTTCCGATTTAACGGGTATTGAAGATTTTATTTCCTTAACAAATTTAGACGTAAGTAACAATACACTTACCGGTTTAAACGTTTCGGCTCTAACGCAATTAACCAACCTAAATGCAAACGGAAATTCATTAACCTCTATTAACGTTTCGGGAGCAAATGCTTTAACACAATTATACCTTAATAATAATAATTTAACAGGTTTAAATGTTTCAACAAATACTGCTTTAACTACGTTATATTGTGCATACAATTCATTAACTGCATTAGATGTTTCGGCAAACACACAATTGGTAACACTTTCGTGTTCAGACAATAGTTTAACCGGATTATCGCTGTCATCAAATACTGTTTTAGAAAATCTTACTTGCGGGTTTAATTCTATCGCTTCTATTAACCTTTCGGCAAATACCGCTTTAAAATATCTTGATATTGCCAGTAGCGGTTTAACATCTATAGATCTTTCATCAAATATTGCTTTAATTTCTGTTAATGTAAATACCAATTCGTTAAATGTATTGGATTTGGCAGCAAATAATCAATTAACCTATGTAGATTGCAGCGATAACAGCTTGGTAGATTTTACCATTAAAAACGGAAGCAATACCTTAATTCCCACAAACGGATTTTTTGCTACCGGCAACCCCAATTTACTTTGTATCGAAGTAGACGATCCGGCTTGGAGTACCACCAACTGGACAAACAAAGATGCACAAACGGCATATTCACTAAACTGTGCTTCTTCGGCATTAACCTATGTGCCGGATGATAATTTTGAAAACTATCTTGAAACGCATGATATAAATGGTAATGTTGTTACAATGGGCGACCCTGTAGCAATGGGTAACGGTGTTATGGACGACCAAGTAAAAACCAACCGTATTGCGGCAGTGACCGGTTTGTACATTAACGATCTTAACATTGCAGACCTAACCGGAATAGCCGATTTTGATGCACTAATCACCTTGAGCTGCTATAATAACAACCTTACATCTCTAAATACATCGGGGGCAGGTGTTTTAGAAAATTTAGATGCTTCGGGTAACAGTTCGTTATCTACTATTAATGTTTCCGGAAATACAGCTCTTAAACAATTACAACTAAATCTTTGTGATTTGGCAACTCTTGATGTTTCCAATAATGCATCGTTAGAAGAATTAAGGTGTAGCGATAACAATTTAAACACATTAGATGTTTCTGCAAACACTGCATTAAAAACATTACACTGTTCAGATAACAACTTAACTCAGTTAGACGTATCAAACAATACGCAACTTATAAATTTGTCTTGTAGTACCAACCAGTTAACCAATTTAAACTTGGATGCAAATACGGCGCTTACCTATTTAAGTTGCGTAGAAAACCAGCTTACCGAGTTACACATTCAAAACGGGAATAACACCAATATGCCAAACGGAAATTTTTATGCCAATAACAATCCTAATTTAACCTGTATTTTTGTTGACGATGCAGCTTGGAGTACTGCAAATTGGACCAACATAGATAGTAATGCAAATTTTGTAGAAACACAATCGCAGTGTGATGCTCTTGGTGTAACAGAATTTAATACAACCGAAATAATGCTTTATCCGAATCCGTCAAACGGTAGCGTATTTCTTAAAACAAATGAAGTGTTAAAGCGAATAGAAATTTATTCGATTAACGGAAGAAAACTTAGAACATTTACTTCTAAAGAATTTTCAATAAAAGATTTGGAAAATGGTATTTACTTAGTGCAAATACAACTAGAAAAAACAACCGTTATTAAACGCATAATTAAACGATAAGAGTACAAAAACAGTTACAAAAAAGGAAGCGATTAAAAGCTTCCTTTTTTTGTTATAAAGAGTTACAAATATTATGTATTTTCGTAGCCCTTAAATTTTTAATTATTTCTATAAAACACACTACATATCTCTCTCTTGGCAGCAATATGGGCAATACCTATGAGCAGCTTCAAACAGCACTTCAACTTTTATTTGAAGAAGCTGGCTTTATTCATAAAATTTCTCCTGTATATCAATCTCCGGCATGGGGTTTTCAAGGCAACGATTTTTTAAATATTGCAGTAAAAACAGAAACATCTCTTACACCTTCTCAATTGCTGAAAACCATTTTAGAAGTTGAAAAAAAAATGGGAAGAAAACGCACAAAAAGTCAGGGTTATACCTCCAGACCTATTGATATTGATATACTTTTTTATGATGATGAAGTGATTGAGACTAAAACATTAATAATTCCTCACCCGGAAATCGAAAACAGAAAATTTGTTTTAAAACCCCTGTTCGATATTGCACCTGATTTTAAGCATCCGGTGCTAAATAAAACCATTACACAATTACTCGAGCAAACTCCGGATGAGAGCAAACTGCAAAAACAATCTAAATGGCTTCGAAATCCTAAAAAAGATTATTCTCTCAATCGGTATCGCTACATCGCCATTGAAGGAAACATTGGTGCCGGAAAAACCTCTTTGGCAACGCAAATAGCTCATGATTTTAATGCCAAATTAATTTTAGAACGATTTAACGATAACCCTTTTCTACCCAAGTTTTATCAAGACCCTTCAAGGTATGCATTTCCGCTTGAAATGTCTTTTCTGGCAGACAGATACCAACAACTTCTGGATGATATTAAACAACACGACCTTTTTACCGATTATGTAATAGCCGATTACGATGCTTATAAATCGATGATTTTTGCTAACATTACGTTACAAGAAGAAGAATTTGTTTTGTACAAAAAACTATTTTCTTTAATGCACAAAGATCTTCCAAAACCCGATTTGTATGTTTATCTTTATCAAAACACAGACAGGTTACTTCAAAATATAAAAAAACGTGGAAGAAAATTTGAAACAGGAATAGAAGCCGAATACCTTCAAAAAATTAATCAAGGGTATTTGGATTTTATAAAAACACAACATCAAATGAATATTAAAATAATCGATATTTCTGAAAAAGATTTTGTTAACAATCGAAAAGATTATTTATGGGTGCTTCAAGAAATAATAAATTAAAAAGAGAAACTACCAACTGCCTACTGAAAATTGCTAAGGATTTATGATTTATTCGATTTATGATTGGTATTCGAGCCTGTCTACGAACTGGTAGATATTCAACTTGTTGAATGTATCGAGAATACCGGAAAACAACGACTAATTCGATTGACGATTTTCTCGATTGATGATTGATGATTTTTTTACCTCACACCTCACGACTGAAGATTGACGATTTTTAATTTTACAAACAAATCCCAAACAACCACACCACAACTAACCGAAATGTTTAGCGAATGTTTCGTGCCCAATTGAGGAATTTCAATTACCGCATCACTACTTGAAACCACTTCTTGCAGAACCCCTTTTACCTCGTTTCCAAAAATAAGGGCATACGTCGTGTTTTTTTCAACTACAAACTTTTCTAAAGAAACCGAATCGTCTGCCTGCTCAACACTCAGTACTTTAACCTGTTCCGATTTAAGTTGTTTTACTAATGCTAATGTGTTTTTTACATATTCCCATTCAACACTTTCGGTAGCTCCCAAAGCTGTTTTATGAATATCTTTATGCGGAGGTTGAGCTGTAATTCCGCAGAGATAAATTTTTTTAATTAAAAAAGCATCGGCGGTTCTAAAAACAGACCCGATATTATTTAAACTTCTAATGTTATCTAAAATGATAATAAGTGGCGTTTTAGTAGAATTTTTAAACGCTTTAGCGGTTTTTCTGCCAAGTTCACTATTTTTTAATTTTCGATATTTCATTGTGTAAAAATAAACGTTTTAAATTGAAAAAAAATGTAATAAATAGTATCTTGCAAGCAAAAAGGTATAGTTATGATGCAATGGGAAAAATTGTTGTCGTTAAAAAGACAAGGAGACATAAACAAACGATTACGAATCGAACAGGATGATATGCGACTTGGATTTGAGGTAGATTATGATCGAATTGTTTTTTCATCACACTTTAGAAGCCTCCAGGATAAAACCCAAGTAATTCCTTTGTCTAAAACTTCTTTTGTTCATACTCGATTAACCCATAGTCTTGAAGTTTCGGTAGTAGGGAGATCGCTGGGACGAATTGCAGGAAAAGCCATTTTAAAAAAATATCCGCATTTAAAAAAAATACACGGATTTAAATTTAATGATTTTGGTGCTATCGTAGCAGCGGCTTCACTGGCTCATGATATTGGAAATCCACCTTTTGGGCACAGCGGAGAAAAAGCAATTGGTAACTTTTTTTTAAACGGAAGTGGAAAACGTTTTAAAGAAATGCTTACGGCAAAACAATACCAAGACTTAATAAATTTTGAAGGAAACGCAAACGGGTTTAAAATACTTACTCAGTCGAAAAACGGAGTAACAGGCGGATTACGACTTTCCTATGCAACACTTGGCGCATTTATGAAGTATCCCAAAGAATCACTTCCTAAAAAAACCACTAATCACATTACACATAAAAAATACGGTGTGTTTCAATCTGAAAAAGAATTTTTTAAAGAAGTTGCAACAGAGTTGGGATTACTGAAAATGAACTTCGATAAAGAAGTTATGTATTGCAGGCATCCGCTAGCTTACCTCGTAGAAGCAGCCGATGATATCTGTTATACAATAATCGATTTTGAAGACGGAATTAACCTAGGGCTGATAGAAGAAGAATTAGCTTTAGAATACCTTATAAAACTTGTAAAAGATACTATTAATAAAGAAAAATACGCTTCCTTAACCAAATCTTCAGACCGATTGGCTTACTTACGTTCGTTAGCCATAAACAGTTTAATTAAAGATGCAACTAAAATTTTTATCGAAAATGAAGAAGCTATTTTAAAAGGAAGTTTTGAAACTTCATTATTAGAAAAAAGTAAATACAAAGCACAAATTGATGATATTATAAAAGTAAGTGTCGAAAAAATTTATCGAAGCAAAGAAGTAATTCATAAAGAGATGTCAGGTTATGCGATTATTGAAACCTTACTTCAAGTACTAACCACAACTTGCCAAAATTACTACAATAACAAACCTACCCATTACGATTCACTCATTTTTAATGAAATAGATTTTACCCCAGCAGATATTAACACAACATATAATTTTTTAATTAATAGTTGCAACTACATTTCACAGTTAACAGACGGAAAATCAATGCAATTAGTAAAAAAAATTAAAGGTGAAATGTGAAATATTTGTAAAAACACCTAAAAAATTATAAAAAAACCATATTTTTATCGGCAATACCAATTTTAAACTTTAAAGAGGAATACATTTAATCACTTACTAAAAAACAAATTCTATGAAAAAAACATTTCTTTTAGTTGCTTTACTGGCTAGCTCATTTTTGTTTTCGCAAAATTTTGAATCCATAGTAAGTAACTATTTAAACAACAACCGCGCTCAGTATCAATTAAGCGAACAAGATTATTCAAACTTAAAACTAGATTCTCACAGCTTTTCTAAAAGTATGAATTTAGAAAATGTCTATATAACCCAACAATACCAAAATATAGCTATTTTTAATACGGTTTCAAGTTTTGCCATTAAAAATGGGCAAGTAGTAAATGCAAATCTTTCTTTTATTGAAAATATACAAGAAAAAATTAATGCTACAACACCATCAATTTCAGCTCAGACAGCTATTTTAAAAGCATCTGAGGCTTTAGGATTAGGCAGTCCTTCGGGTCTTCAACTCATTGAAACGATTTCCCAACAACAATATATTTTTAATAACGGTAGTATTTCGCAAGAAAACATTCCTGTAAAATTGGTGTTTCAACCCGTCGAAGAAAATACCAAACTTAAATTAGCGTGGGACATTAGTATTTATACATTAAATTCTCAAAACTACTACAATGTAAGGATTGATGCCATTACCGGCGAATTAATAAGCAAACACGATTGGGTAGTTTCTTGTGATTTTGGAACCCCTGAGTTTCATCAAGAAAATTTTAACTATATAGAAAATAGTATATTATTTTCATCAAAACCGGAAAATCAATTTACAACTGTCTTAGGAGGAAACCAGTACAGAGTATTTCCAATGCCCACTATAGGACCTAATGATGGTGCAGACCAATTGCTTCCAGATCCCTCAGATGCTATTTCGTCGCCTTTTGGATGGCATGACACAAATGGTGTTGCCGGTGCAGAATTTACCATTACAAGAGGTAATAATGTCTGGGCTCAAGAAGACACCAACGGCAACAATGGAGTAGGATATTCTCCGGATGGAGGAGCGGGACTAGATTTTAATTTTCCTTTTAATCTGCCGGAACCGCCTTTAAATTATCAAGACGGAGCAATTGTAAATTTATTTTATTGGAATAATATAATGCACGATGTATGGTATCATTACGGTTTTGATGAACAAAGCGGAAACTTTCAAGAAAACAACTACGGTAATGGAGGAGCAGGAAGCGATTCGGTAAATGCAGATGCGCAAGACGGTGCAGGGATTAACAACGCTAATTTTTTAGCATTACCTGAAGGAAACAATCCCAGAATGCAAATGTTTTTATGGCAAGCACCCGGAAATGTTTTGGGAAGTTTTTTAACCGTTAACGCACCGGGTTCATTAGCCGGAGTATATCTTGCGGCAGACTCTAATTATGGAGGAACACAACTACCCGTAACACCATTAACAGCAGATTTGGCTCTTATTGAAGATGACAATGCCGGAACTTCTACAGACCCTTATGACGGTTGTGATAATGTTACAAATGGTGCCTCATTGGCAGGTAAAATTGTGGTAATTAGAAGAGGAGAATGCAATTTTACCGTAAAAATACAAAAAGCCGAAGCCGAAGGTGCAGTAGCAGTAATCATGGTAAATAATATTTTAACAGCCCCTTTCCCTATGGGAGGAAGTGGTGCAGGAATTGGAATACCGGCTGTTATGATAGGAAAAGATGATGGAGACCCTATTATAGATGCTTTGATTAACGGCACTACGGTTAATGCTACTTTACAGGATGATGGCACAGGAACAGATAATTTTCAAAGGGATGGTGACTTGGATAATATGATGATTTCTCACGAATACGGACACGGAATTTCCATTAGATTAACCGGAGGCCCATATAATTCGGGATGTCTTCAAAATGGAACAAGTTCAGCAAATGATGGAGAACAAATGGGAGAAGGATGGAGCGATTGGTTTGCACTAATGCTTACAATTAAACCGGATGATGTTGGTGAAGATGTGAGAGGAATGAGCCCTTATGTGTTTGGTCAACCCCGTAATGGTAATGGAATTAGAAGCAAACCATACACTACAGATTTTACACTTAACGATTTTACCTATGGAGATATTCCACCATTGTCCGTTCCTCATGGAGTTGGTACTGTATGGGCAACAATGCTATGGGATTTAACTTGGGCTTTTATCGATGAGTATGGCTTTGACCCCGATTTTTATAATGGAACCGGAGGAAATAATATGGTTATGCAATTGGTGATAGACGGATTAAAATTGCAAAATTGCAGCCCCGGTTTTGTAGATGGTAGAAATGCAATTTTGGAAGCAGATGAATTGTTAAACGGAGGAGCAAATCGTTGCCTAATTTGGGAAACTTTTGCTGCAAGAGGACTTGGAGCAAGTGCATCTCAAGGGAGTTCTTTTAATTCTAATGATGGAGTAGAAGCGTTTGATGTGCCGTCCGGACCGGATTGTACACTGTCTATAGGAGATAGAGGCTCGTATGAAAATAACTTCTTAATTTATCCAAACCCTTCTAAAGGAACTATTAATGTTAAAACGGTTCTTAACGTTGGTGATGTAACGATTGCTATCTATGATATAAATGGTAGAAAAGTGTTTACACAAAATGTTGATTTGCAAGATACAGTTACCCTTCAAACAAGCGGACTTAAAGCCGGGGTATATGTTGTTCAAATCAATGGAAATAACTACTCACACACAGCCAAATTAATTATTAACTAGTGTAATTTAAATTACGTATTATTAACCGCCCTCACGGGCGGTTTTTTTATAAGTGTTTTTTTAAAGTTTCAGCAATTTGGTAAATCGATATACCGGATAATTCTTGTAATTCTTCAACAGTACCATGTTCGGGGAAAGTATCCGAAATTCCTACTATTTCAATGGGTTGAGTATATCCGTTTTTAGAAGCAAATTCAAGTATTGCACTGCCAAAACCGCCAAGTTTAACACCATCTTCTATTGTAATAATAATTTTATAGGATGTGAAAATAGTATGCAATAATTCCTCATCCAGAGGTTTTATAAATCGCATATCATAATGCCCAATATGTTTTGTTTTTCCTAATTCATTAATGGCTTTTGTTACGTTGTCTGCAAGGGTTCCTATTGAAAGAACAGCAATTTTTGTTCCCGATTTAAGTGTAACACCTTTTCCAATCTCAATTTTTTCAAAAGGTTTTTTCCAATTTAATAAATTTCCTCTTCCTCTGGGATATCTTATGGCTATTGGTTTTTCTATACTTTTAGCGGTAAATAAAATGTTCCGTAATTCAATCTCATTTCGAGGCGCAAATACAATAAGGTTGGGAATACATCTTAAAAAAGAAATATCAAAAATACCATGGTGAGTAGCACCGTCTTCTCCTACCAAACCGGCTCTGTCTATGCAAAAAACAACCGGAATATTTTGTAAACAAACATCGTGAATGACTTGGTCATAGGCACGTTGTAAAAAAGTAGAATAAATTACACAATAAACTTTAAAACCTTGTGTAGCCATTCCGGCGGAAAAAGTTACGGCATGTTGTTCGGCAATTCCTACGTCAAAGGCTCTTTCGGGGAAAGTTTTCATCATTAATTTTAAGGAGCTTCCGGTAGGCATCGCCGGAGTAATTCCAATAATTTTTATATTTTGTTTTGCTAATTCTACTAAGGTTTCACCAAATACATCTTGAAATTTTGAAGGAAGTGAGGGATTATTTTTTTTTATTAAATCGCCGGTTTGAGCATCAAACTTACCGGGGGCATGATAAGCGACTTGATTTTTTTCGGCTTGACGAAGCCCTTTACCTTTTTTTGTGATAATATGAAGAACTTTAGGCTTGTTAATGGTTTTTAAGTGTTCTAATTCTTTTATAAGTAAGTCTAAATTATGACCATCCACAGGACCCGAATAATGAAAATTTAATGCTTCAAAAATAGTATCGGAAGTCGTGTTACCTTCTTTTACTGCCGTAAAATAGTTTTTTAACGCACCAACACTCGGGTCAATTCCGATGGCATTATCGTTTAAGATTATTAGAATATTGGTGTTGCTTACTCCGGCATGATTTAATGCTTCAAAAGCCATACCGCTGGCAATAGAAGCGTCGCCTATTACGGCAATATGTTGTTTTGTTTTATTTTCTGAAATTTTTGATGCAATTGCCATACCCAAAACAGCCGAAATAGAGGTGCTACTGTGTCCGGTACCAAATGCATCATAGGGGCTTTCGGTTCTTTTCGGGAAGCCGCTAATTCCGTTTAATTGCCTGTTTGTATGAAATATATCTTTTCTGCCAGTAAGTATTTTATGTGCATATGCTTGATGTCCCACATCCCATACCAACACATCATCGGGAGTGTTGTAAACATATTGCAGAGCTATGGTTAATTCTACAACTCCTAAACTGGCACCCAAATGCCCTTCTTTAGTTGCTATAATTTGAATGATAAATGCTCTTAATTCTTTTGCTAATTCGGGCAGTTTTTCTTTTTCAAGTTTTTTTAAATCATCGGGTGATTGTATGCTATCAAGCAGTTTTTTTACCATAATGCAAAGATACCGGTTTTGTTTTTTGCAACAAATTGTAAACCGGTTTGGGTTTTATTTACTAAAACGGTTACATCTCTATTCTGTACTTTAATGAAACAGGATGTAGTAAATAGAATCAATAAAATTGATTAATCGCATAAAATAAAACAATAAAGATTACCAGAAAAAACTAATTGCTCATTTTAATTAAGCAAAATTAAAAATTAGAAAATATATTTTAAACCCCACAGGTTTTATCTTGGTTTGCTAATGGTATAAAGCCTGTAGGGATAGATAAAGTTATAAACAAAGTTACATTCTTAAGCAATACAATATCAATCAATCGCACCTTCATTTCGCCATTTTACGGGATAAATTACAAATTTTTCATTATTAATTATCTCTATTAAATAAGTTTTAAAAATATCATTTCTGTCATAGAACTGAAATAATTTATCTTTCTTACTGTGAGGTTTTTTTTTCCAAGTATTAAACCTAAATTCTTTTACTAAACGTTCAATATCTTGCGTTGTAGATATTTGATAATCGGTTTTGTGCCATAAACAAAGAGTGTCCGGTTTGACATTAACAGGACTTAACAATATTGCCTTACCACATAAATTAAATTGTATTCCTTCTTTTTTTTTCTGTTTGTATTTAATGGTTTTATATTTACAATTCTTAATTTCATTATTATAATTCAAATATATTGTTTTCTTATCATACTTATATTTTTCATATTTATCTATTTGAGAATAAACAGGTATTAAAAATTTAAGAAACAACAGAAAAAATAAAAGTGATTTAATCGTAAGGTTCATTTTGAATAGCATTTGAAATTATTAATTCTATTGCCGTTTGTTCAGAAGAAGAAAGCAAATTCCAAGCCACAGTATTCATTAAACC
>WFXA01000103.1 GCA_015490835.1 Flavobacteriaceae bacterium
GTGTGAGTATTAATGTTACTAGTGTTTTTCAAATAAAAGAATTAATAGAACATGCTAAGTTTCATAAACAACAACATGGAGACAATTTTTTTATGTTTTTATCTAAACATTATGGTAATTTAAAAACCGATCATGATAAAAATAACAAAGAGGAAAAAGAGGAACACAAAAAACTCCCCTTTCAAAACAATTCTATAATGGTTGTTTTTGTAGATAATTTAATTTCTTCGAAAATAAGTTTTTCTAAAAATTTTCTATTTAAAGAAACTGCCAAACCTAATTTTTATTATCTAGGCTTTAATACATCCGGTTTTAATACAGGAATATTTCAACCTCCCAAATTAGTATAAATAATTTACCGTATTATTTTTTAAGGTGCTTTTTAAAAGTGCTATAACTGTAAATATTTATATTATTATGCTTTCATATATCATTCGTTTTAGTATTAAAAACAAGTTTATTGTTTTGCTTTTTACCCTTTTTGTTTTAGGATTTGGGTTGTATTCATTAACCCAAATACCCATTGGTGCTGTCCCGGACGTTACTAATAATCAAGTTCAGGTAATTACCACATCACGTAATCTTTCTACTCAAGATATAGAGCAATTTATCACCTATCCTGTTGAGTTGGAAATGGCTAATATACCTGGAGTCGAAGAAATTAGATCGGTTTCTAAATTTGGTTTATCTGTTGTTACGATAGTATTTGATGAAAAAATGGGAACATATTTACCTCGTCAATTAATAGCTGAAAAATTAACTACAGTACGTGAAAAAATCCCAGAAGGCTTCGGTTCACCGGAGATGGGACCCATAACAACCGGATTGGGTGAAATTTACCAATATATTTTAGATGTAAAAGAAAATTATAAAGGCACCTATTCTGCCACCGAATTAAGAACCATTCAAGATTGGATAGTAAAACGACAACTATCCGGAATTAAAGGAGTTGTAGAAGTTAATACTTGGGGAGGATTTTTAAAACAATATGAAGTTGCTATTAATACTAACAAGTTAAATGCAATGGATATTAGTATAGTTGATGTATTTACAGCACTTGAAAAAAATAATAGTGTTGCCGGTGGAGGATATATAGAAAAAATAAATCAATCGTATTTTATACGAGGCGAAGGGCTAATAACTTCATTAGAAAATATTGAAAATATTGTTGTAAAAACAAGAGATGGATTGCCAATTTTAATTAAAGACATTGCTAATGTCGGGTACGGCTCTGCTATGAGATTTGGAGCAATTACTGCAAATGGTGAAGGTGAAAAAGTTTTAGGACAAGTAATGATGTTAAAAGATGGTAACTCAAAACAAGTGATTGAAGCCGTAAAAGAACGAGTTAAGGTTATTGAAAAAACACTTCCTGAAGGGGTATACATCAATGGCTTTTTAGACAGGAGCGAACTCATTGCAAAAACTACATTTACTGTTTATGAAAATTTAATCTTAGGTAGTTTAATTGTAATTTTTATTGTTGTACTTCTTTTAGGCGACTGGCGTTCGGGATTGGTTGTAGCATCTGTTATTCCGTTAGCTTTAATGTTTACACTCTCTATGATGTATCTTTTTGGTGTAGATGCAAACCTAATGAGTTTAGGAGCAATTGATTTTGGAATTATTATTGACGGAGCTGTTATTATTGTTGAGTTTGTAGCGTATCAAATAACATCAAAAGTTACAGATCTTAAGAGACTAACCAAGATAGAATCCCAAAACATAAGAGATGATATAACGTTTAATTCGGCTTCAAAAATGATGTCATCTACCATTTTTGGTCAAATAATTATCCTTATTGTGTTTATTCCTATTCTTACACTTGGCGGGGTAGAAGGTAAAATGTTTAAACCTATGGCGATGACTTTTAGTTTTGCACTTATTGGTGCAATGATTTTTGGGCTGACCTATGTTCCGGCTATGGCTTCAATTGTTATAAAACCCATAACACTATCGCATAAAAATATATCGGTACGCTTAATGAATTTTTTAGCAAACATGTACGATCCGGTTATTCGTTGGGCATTGCGGAGTAAAAAAACGGTGCTATCTTTTTCGGTAGTTATTTTAGTTGCTTCGTTCTATTTGTTTTCTACAATGGGTGCAGAGTTTGTGCCTACTTTAGATGAGGGAGATTTTGTAATTCAACCGGTTTTAAAAACAGGAACCTCATTAAAAAAAACAGTAGCAATTACTACTAAAATTGAGAATATTTTAAAACAATTTCCTGAAGTAAAACAAGTAGTTAGTCGTATAGGTGCTGCCGAAGTACCTACAGATCCTATGTCTATGGAAGAGAGCGATGTAATTATTACTCTTAAACCAAAAAATCAATGGACTACAGCGGAAACAAAAGATGCATTGGCAACTAAATTTAAAGAAGCACTTGCTATTATACCCAATATGGAAGTAGAGTTTACACAACCTATTGAAATGCGTTTTAATGAATTAATTTCGGGAGTACGGTCTGATATTGCAATAAAAATTTATGGAGAAGATTTAGATGTATTAAACAAAAAAGCTTTAGAGATTAAAAAAGCAATTCAAAAAGTAAAAGGTGCAGCAGACATAACCGTTGAAAAAACCGCAGGTTTACCACAAATGAACGTAACGTTTAATCGAAAAAAAATAGCTCGTTACGGTTTAAATATAAGTGATTTAAATAACATGATTTCTATGGGTTTTTCCGGTTATACGGCAGGAAATATTTTTGAAGGAGAAAAAAAGTTTGATTTGGTACTACGGCTTGATAAGGTTAAAAGGCAAGACATAACCGATTTGCAAAACCTATATATAGACGTACCCTCAGGAGAAAAAATTCCGCTTAGTGAGGTTTCAACCATTACATATTCAAAAGGAGCTGCAAAGATATCAAGAGATAATACACGTCGCCGTGTTGTTGTTGGTGTAAATGTAAGAAACAGAGATTTACAGTCTGTAGTAGATGATTTAAAAAACGCTATAGATAATAAAATAAAGCTACCAGTAGGATACTACATTACATACGGGGGACAGTTTGAAAATTTACAGTCGGCAAAAATGCGTTTAGCCGTAGCGGTTCCCATTGCTCTAATTCTTATTTTTATTATGTTATATTTTGCTTTTAAATCTGTAAAAGAAGCATTAATTATTTATTCAGCCATACCTTTTGCAGCAGTAGGCGGTATATTATTATTATGGTTAAGAGGATTACCTTTTAGTATATCTGCCGGAGTTGGATTTATTGCGCTTTTCGGAATCGCAGTATTAAACGGCATAGTTCTTATAGAAGAGTTTAAAGAACTTAAACAGAAAAAAATGACTTCTAACGACACACTTATTATTTTTGGTGCTAAGAGTAGATTAAGAGCCGTATTGTTAACAGCACTTGCCGCAGCTTTAGGTTTTTTACCAATGGCAATCTCTAACGGAGCTGGAGCAGAAGTGCAAAGACCGTTGGCAACGGTTGTAATAGGAGGACTAATTACTTCAACCCTGTTAACATTACTGGTTTTGCCGGTTTTATACGCTATTTTTGAATCTATTTCAAAACCCAATAAGATTAACTTAAAACTAAGAAATAAAAAAAATGTTTTAGGGCTTTTGGTTTTGTTTGCCGTAGGCGTTCAGGCACAGAACGACAAATTAGGGTTAAATGAAATAAAACAACTCGCAGCTAAACATAATGCTTACTTAAACGCATCAATTTTAGATAAAGAAAAACAAGTTTCACTTAAATCATCATATTTAGATTTTGAAAAAACGGAATTGTATTATAGTTACGACCAAAATAATGTTGCTGTTAATGATATACCACTAAAAGTTTTCGGGATACAGCAAAATTTTCAATTCCCTACATTTTATTCTTCCTTAAAAAAAGTAAAAAAATACAATTATAAATTAGCTTCCATAAATGTAAATATAAAACGAAAACAATTAGAACGTGATATTACAACTCTCTATTACCAATATTTATATGCAGTTGAAAAAGAAAAACTATACCAAAAGTTAGATAGTTTATACCATGATTTTTCAAATTCTGCAAACCGACGTTTTGAACTCGGAGAGACCAACTATTTAGAAAAAATAACAGCAAGATCGAAACAAAAAAAGATTTCATTAAAATTAGATGAAGCATTACAAGAGGTAATTGCTGCTCGAGAATTGCTTTTTAAAAAAGTACAAGCACCGGATGTTTTTTCGATTAAAACTATTCCTGTAAAAAAACTATCACTTCGCCTTGTTGATATTGATACAATAGCAGAATTAAACTGGTACAATACAAGTATAGAGCTTCAAAAAGCAAACAAAGCATTAGAAAAAAATAAACTCCTGCCCGATATAAGTTTAGAATACTTTCAAGGATCTAATACCGGTTTGTCTTCATCTCTTTATGGATTTCAAATAGGATTAAAAATCCCGTTACTTTTTACCGGTAATGCAGCTCGTATTAAAGCATCGAAAATAGGTATCGACCAAACCACCTATTTATCTAAAGATTACCAGTATAGGCTAAAAAGTTATAAACAACAACTTTTATACAAACTGGCAACTCACCAAAAAGTACTAACGTATTATGAAGAGGAAGGAGAAAAACTTGCTTCAGAATTAATAAAAACAGCCGAGGGTAGTTTTAAAAATGGAGAAATAGACTTCTTTAGATACATACAAAGTCTCGAAAATGCTTTTGAAATTCGGATAGAATATTTAACAAGTTTAAACCAGTATAATCAAACGGTGATTCAACTTAACTATTTAACTCTTTAAAAAATACACTATGAAAACCATTAAATATATTTTAGTATTAACACTTATCTTAGGTGTGTCTTCTTGTAACAAAACAAAAAAAGTAGAAGGAACCCAGCAAACTACACAACAAAATAAGAATAATGATGAAATAGTTTTGCTAAGAAAACAGTTTGAAGCAAATTCGATGCAATTGCAAACTATAAAAGAAGTTCCTTTTTTACAAGTAGTTCAATCTAACGGAATGATAGATGTCCCACCCGAAAATAAAGCTATTGTTAGTGCAACAATAGGTGGGTATATAAAATCTGCTCCTTTATTGGTTGGTGATAAAGTAAAGAAAGGACAGTTGTTAGTATCATTAGAAAATCCCGAATTTATTACCTTACAACAAGAATATCTTGAAATAAAAGAGCAACTTACTTATTTGCAAACTGAATTTGAACGCCAAAAAACACTCTATAAAGAAAATATTAGTTCAGAGAAGAAATTTCTAAAAGCTAAGAGTGACTATAAATCTGCATTGGCAAAGCAATCCGGATTGCGTAAACAGCTTCAGTTATTAAACATATCATTAAAGAATGTAGCGAATAGAAATTTTACTTCTGTGGCAGCTATTTATGCCCCAATTTCCGGAAGTATTTCACAAGTACATATTGCCATAGGTGAGTTTGTTTCTCCCACTAAACCAATTTTAGAAATAATTAATAATGATCATTTGCACATTGAATTGGCTGTTTTTGAAAAGGATATTTTAAAATTAAAAAAGGAGCAGGATATTATTTTTACCATTCCCGAAACTTCTAATGAGGAGTACAAAGCCGAAGTACATCTTATAGGGTCATCTATATCAAAAAATCGTACAGTTAAAGTTCATGGTCATTTAAAAGAAAATGAGCAGCAACACTTTTTTGTTGGAATGTTTGTAGAAGCCAAAATTATTACAGACATGGTTTTTCTTCCCGCTTTGCCTACCGATGCCGTTGTAGAAATAGATGGTAAGTATTATGTGCTAAAGTTAAAATCACAAGTAAAAAATGAGAAAATGATATTTACAAAAGTAGAAGTTAAAATAGGAAATAGATTAAACGGATTTACAGAAATTAAAAATACTTCAGATTTTAATCAGACCGATAAATTTTTAACAAAAGGAGCTTTTAGTATATTGGGTGGATAGAATAATTGTTGTAGTATTCTTTTAAACAAGCCAGAGCATAGTTTAAGTGATATTTTTGAAATAAGTATTTTTTTTCTATCTTTAATGAGAAATTAAGTGTTATGAAATGAGCATAAACTTTTTTAAGCATAACCTACCGAGAATGATTAAAATAAGTTTATGCGAAAACGAAGTGATTCCGGATGTTTATAAAATTTGGAATTACATTTAAAATCAAACTATTACAAATTTTTAAACAGATGAAACACCCATGATTGATTTTAAACACACATGGGAATGATTATAACTTGTTGAAAATGAACAAAATATAAAATTATAAACAGATGAAACATCCATGATTGCTTTTAAACAC
>WFXA01000104.1 GCA_015490835.1 Flavobacteriaceae bacterium
ATTATATTTATCGCCTAAATATACATTATATCGATGAAATACACAAAAATGAAAAATGTCATCATATCATCAGAAAAATATTACATCAAAAATTATAAAAAAAGTATAGCTGAACCCGAAGTTTTTTGGGAAACAATAGCCTCGCAATTCGATTGGAAACAAAAATGGTCTAAAACCTTAGAGTGGGATTTTAACACCCCGTCTGTAAAGTGGTTTCTTAATGGAAAATTAAATATTACTGAAAATTGTTTGGACAGGCATCTTAAAGATTTTGGTGATAAAACGGCTATATTATGGGAACCAAACAACCCTAAAGAAGCTGCAAAACACATTTCATACAAAGAGTTACACCGTAAAGTTTGCAAATTTGCCAACGTTTTAAAAAACAACAATATTAAAAAAGGCGATCGAGTTTGTTTGTATATGCCAATGATTCCTCAATTAGCAATAGCAATGCTTGCTTGTGCTCGTATTGGGGCTATTCACTCTATTGTTTTTGCCGGTTTTTCCAGTAAAGCGATAGAAGGCAGAATAAATGATGCTTCGTGCAAAATACTTATTACCACAAACGAAATGTATCGAGGAGCTAAAACAATAGGATTAAAAGCAATTTGTGATGAAGCCCTTAAAAATTGTCCTACAGTTAAAAAAGTAATCGTTTTTAACCGAACACAAACTCCGGTTGCAATGCAACCAAAAAGAGATGTTTTTTGGAACGAAGAGATTAAAAACGCCTCCCCTAAGTGTCCGGCTGAAATAATGGACAGCGAAGACCCCTTATTTATTCTTTACACATCCGGTTCTACCGGAAAACCTAAAGGAATGGTACATTCTACCGGAGGTTATATGGTTGGTAGTACGTATACTTTTTTAAATGTTTTTCAATACCAAACCAACGATATTTATTGGTGTACAGCAGACATAGGATGGATAACAGGACACAGCTATATTATTTACGGTCCTTTGTGCGCCGGAGCAACTACCGTATTATTTGAGGGAGTTCCATCGTATCCCGATTACGGAAGATTTTGGCAACTCATTGAAAAACATAAAATAAACCAATTTTACACTGCTCCTACTGCTATTCGCGCTTTAGAAAAACAACCCGTTTCGTTTGTAGAAAAATACGATTTATCTTCCTTAAAAGTATTAGGTACAGTAGGTGAGCCAATTAATAACGAAGCTTGGCAATGGTATCACAAATACATAGGTAAAGAAAAAACACCTATTGTAGACACCTGGTGGCAAACCGAAACCGGTGCTATTATGATTTCTTCTCTGGCAGGAATAACCCCAGAGAAACCAACCTTTGCAACCTTACCCTTACCGGGAGTACAACCCGTATTGCTTGATGATAATAATAAAGAAATTGTTGGAAATCCTGCCGAAGGCAGATTGGCTATTGCCTTTCCTTGGCCTTCAATGGCACGTACAATTTGGAATAATCACAAACGGTTTAAAGAAGTTTATTTTTCAACTTTTGAAGGTTATTATTTTACAGGCGACGGAGCGTTAAGAGATGAAAAAGGAAACTACCGAATTACGGGGAGAGTAGATGATATTGTAATTGTATCCGGTCATAATCTGGGTACTGCTCCTATTGAAAATACCATAGACGAACACCCCAAAGTAGTCGAATGTGCCGTAGTAGGTTTTCCGCACGAAATTAAAGGGAATGCCTTATATGCTTTTGCAACATTGTATCGCCAAGAAGATGCTTCAGAACAATTAAAAACAGAAATTAACTGCTTAATTGCCAAAGAAATAGGTGCAATTTACAAACTCGATAAAATTCAATTTGTAAATGGATTACCCAAAACTAGAAGTGGGAAAATTATGCGAAGAATTTTGCGAAAAATCGCTTCCGGGGAAACTACCAATTTAGGCGACACTTCAACCCTATTAAATCCAGAGGTTGTGGAAGAAATTATTAAAAATAAAATATAATTAATCGGTAAACCAAATACTATTTATACATTAGCGTGATATAAAATTGAAAAACATTTGTACGCAATACTTGACATAGAAACCACCGGAGGAAAATTCAACGAAGAAGGTATTACCGAAATTGCGATTTATCAATTTGACGGACACACCATTACCGACCAATTTAGCAGTTTGGTAAATCCGGAAAGACCCATTCAGCCCTTTGTGGTTAACCTTACAGGAATTAATAACAGCATGCTTCGTAACGCACCCAAGTTTTACGAAATTGCAAAGCGTATTATCGAAATTACGAAAGATTGTATTTTAGTTGCTCATAATGCAAGTTTTGATTATAGAATTCTTCGTACCGAATTTAACAGATTGGGTTATAATTTTGAAAAAGAAACTATTTGCACCGTTGAACTATCTAAAAAACTTATTCCTAATTTGCCTTCCTATAGTTTGGGAAAACTGGTTCGGGCATTAGGCATTCCTATTTCAGATAGACATAGAGCACAAGGAGACGCAAAAGCAACACTTGAGCTGTTTAAACTATTGCTAAACAAAGATGCTTCAAAAGAGATTATTACAACTTACATAAAGAGTAATCCCAAAAAACAATTGCAACCTAATTTATTGGAAATTAAAGAGTCGCTCCCCTCTACAACAGGAGTTTATTATATGCACCGCCAAGACGGAACAATTATTTATATAGGAAAAAGCAAAAACATCCAAAAACGTATTAATCAACACTTTACAAGCGAGTCTAAAAAGGCTAAACAAATTCAACACGAAGCAGTTGCAGTAACTTATGAAGAAACCGGAAGCGATTTAATTGCTCAACTAAAAGAAAATCAAGAAATAAAGCGTATTAAACCCAAATACAACCATGCACTAAAACGCACTGTTTTTCAGTATCAAATTTCTTGTTTTACAGATGCCTATGGTTATATTAATTTAAAAGCCGTTAATGTTTCGGCACAATCAAAAGCAATAACCACTTTTACAAATTATCGCCAAGCAAAATCGTTTTTGTTTAAAGTAACCGAAGAATTTCAACTATGCCTAAAACTTACCGGCTTGCATAAAACACAAGAAGGGTGTTTTTTATTTTCAATAAAACAATGCAAAGGTGCTTGTATTCAATCTGAACCCGCTGAAGATTATAACAAAAGAATAAATAAACTACTTGAAAAATATACGTTTAACCAAAAAAGTTTTTTAATAATTGACAAAGGCAGAGAAGTTGATGAGCGATCGGTAATTTTAATTGAAAAAGGTATATTTAAAGGTTTTGGATTTTATAATCTAAATTTTCAAATCACCAACCCGTCGGTTTTGTCTTCAATAATAAGCCCGTTGTCTTCAGATAGAGATACGCAACATATTTTGCATAACTATTTACGTAAAAATAAGGTGTATAAAAT
>WFXA01000105.1 GCA_015490835.1 Flavobacteriaceae bacterium
TTTTCTAGATAACGATGGAGATGGAGATGGGGTTAATAATACTACGGAAGATTTAAATAATGACGGTATTTATACCAATGATGATACCGATAATGATTTCTCTCCAAATTATTTAGATATGGACGATGATGGAGATGGAGTAAATACCGAAAATGAAGACCCAAACCACGATGGAAATGCATCGAATGATGATAGTGATAGTGATGGTACACCTAATTATTTAGATGATGATAGTGATAATGACGGAATAGGAGATGGTGATGATCCGGATGCCGATGGAGACGGTACAAATGATGACGAAGAAGGAAACGAAGGTAATGGCGACGATGGTGATTAATTTATAAAATAGTATACACGTTTGGTTGTTAGTTAGTGTATGTTTTGCCCCGAAAAACTGCTTTGAAATTTTCAGAGCAGTTTTTTTACGTTAATAACTCATTTGGGCTAATACCAAAGCGTTCTTTAAATTTTCTATTAAAGTAAGAAGAAGATGGAATGCCTACATCATACCGTACTTCCGATAAGGTAAAATGTACTTTGTTTTGTAATAACCGGTAGGCTTTTTGAAGTCTAATTTCCAAAATAAACTTCACCGGCGACATTCCGGTGTGTTGTTTTAAAATACGGGTAAGTTGTCGTTGACTGTAACCCACAACAGAAGCAAGTTGCGTTACTTTAAATTCTTCGTCGCTTATGTTTTCTTCTACAACAGCTTTAATTTTATCGAGTAATTGTTTTTGTGCAGCGTCTATTTCTTCTACCTCTTCAGGATGTTGTTGTATCCAACTTTCTCTATCAAGTTTGTTTTGTAGAAGGTTGTTAATACGTGCTAAAAGTTCGTTTTTATTAAACGGCTTTACCACATAATCATCGATACCCAAATTAAACCCTTTTATTTTATCTTCTTCTAAGGTTTTTGCCGAAATAAGTATAAACGGAATGTTCTTAAATTTTGCATCTTCATTTAATTTTTCTCGCAATTGAAAACCGTCCAAACGTGGCATCATTATATCCGAAGTAATTAAATCGTAGGAGTTGGTGTTAATTTTATATAGAGCTTGCTGTCCGTCAAAAGCTTTTTCGCAATCGTATGTTGACGAAAGTATTTCTTCCAGATACGAAGCCATTTCGGGGTTGTCTTCTACGATTAAAATTTTAGGTTTTTTGTTATTGTTAATTGCTTCAGTAGAAGTTTCTTCAACTGATTCTTTATGAATTTGTGTGGTTATGTTTTCAGAAATAGGTCTATTGATTTCTTGATTTTCTTGAATGTTATTTTCTTCAGCTATTTCAACAGGCATTCTAAAAATAAAAGTGCTTCCGTTGCCCAGTTCGCTTTCTACGTTTAGGTTTCCATTTAGTAATTCGGCAAATTCTTTGGCGAGTGATAAGCCAATGCCAATTCCACCCACGGCATTGCTTTGTGAAGATTGGTAAAAGCGTTCAAATATTTTTTCGGTTTCGTTAAAATGAATTCCTTGCCCGAAATCGGTTACTTTTACAGTGAGTTGTTGGTTTTTGTTTAACTGAGCATCAAAAATAATTTTAGCATCTGAAGGTGAATATTTCACAGCGTTAGACACTAAATTATTGAGTATTTTCTCTACCTTTTCTACGTCTATTTTTGCGGTTACATCGGCTTCGATATTAGATTGATACACCAGTTTAATTTGTTTCATCTCGGCAAGCGAAACAAAAGATTTAAAAATACGTTTTAAGGTTTGGTCTAACGGTACGGTATTGAGTTTGATGGTGGTCTTGTTTTTTTCAAACTTTAAAAGTTCGAGTATTTCATTGGCGTCTTCTACTACTTTTTTAGAGTTGATAAGTGCAGTTTTTATGTTTTGTTTTGCTTTTTCTTTTTGGTCAAAATTTTCAAGAGCAAGGTTTAAGTTTCCGGAAATTAAGGTTAACGGTGTACGTATTTCGTGAGCGATATTTCCCAGAAATTTGGTTCGTAGTTCGTTTACCTCTTGTTCTTTTTGCAGTTGGGTTTCGGCAAGGAGTTTTTTGCGTTTTTGACGGTTGTTGTTCCACTGAAAGCCCATAAAACCAAGTAATAATAACCCTAAACTTCCGAAAATTAATTTGTTGCGCTTGCTTTTTTCTTGTTCGAGTTGTAGTTTTTGTTGGGCAATTTCTTTGTCTTTTTCGGCGGTTGCCAGTTTTACATTAAATTTCGCAAAATCTTTTGTAGCATTATTTTTTAAAATGGTATCTTTTAATTGCAATAAAACATCTTTATAATCATTTGCTTTTTTATAGTTGTTTAGTTTGGCATAAGCAAAAGATAATCCTTCAATGGCACTTAATTTATTTTCAAGACTAAAATCTTTCGCTTTTTTATATTCATTAAAATAAGCAATAGCATTTTGATAGTTTCCCAACTTGTTTTCTACGAGACCAAGATCTAATAAAGCATAATTATACATTACATCGTAACTAATGTCTTTACATTTATGAAGACCTATTAATAAATTGTCTTTTGCTTCTTTGTATTTTTTAAAATTTGCACGTAAAGCAGTTCCTTTTAATACATAAAAATAGGCTTCGTAAGTTTTTAAGGATGTTTTGTTCTGTTTTATTAGTTCTAAACATTTATCGGTGTAGATGTTAAATTCACTTAAATTTTTAGACTTATCGATTAAGGCAAATAGTACACGTAAATATAAATTGTTGTTTTCGTTAATGTCTGTACAAATTATATAAGCTTTGGTTAAATAATTACGCGCTACGGAATCTTGTTTAAAATTAGTATAAATATTATATAACAAGTAATATGATTCTGCCATTAAAGTAGAATCTTTTATATTAGAAGTTATTTGCAGTGCTTTTTTACCGTAGTCTAACGCTTTTTGAGGTTTGTCAATGTTGAAGGTGTAAATTAGACTATGTTGAAAAGCAGATTTAAAACGAAAATAATCATCATTTTTAAGAAGTAGTAAGCTATCCAAAATTTTTAATTCCGATAAAGCTTGTGAGCTTTTTCCCATATTATATAAAAACACAATTTTGTTAAATCGTACTTTATACAATAGTTCGGTACAATCGTTACAATTTTCAGCATATTTTATTGCTTTATTTGAATAGTAAATGGCAGAATCTTGAGAAATATTGGAAGATGCAAATTCAGCATAATATTTTGCTTTTTCCCTATCGGTTTTTACACTATCCGGAAATTTTTCTTGTGCAAAAAGGGCCCCTGCAATAAAAAATACCAAAATAAATTGAAATAAAAACCGAACCATTAGTTGATGTTTTGGGTATTTCAAAATTACAAAAAAAAACAGTACTCCAAAATTTAAAAAAAATAAGGTATGGCAAAAATGCGCCACAAAGTGGCAAATTTGAAACACTAATTTACTTTACTGACAGATACATTTGTTCTAATTAAAATTAAAAATAACCAAACGTATTGTTAATTTTATAAATTTAGTTTAGACAAGTCGCTGTTTCCTACAAAAAGCGATTTATCCGGTTTTTTTTTGTTGTTTACCGATTATTTTTCATATACTTGTCAAGTTATTTTAAGCTCAAAATTATGAAAAAAACAACTTACATTATTATGAAAAAAACAACTTACATTGTATTTATACTTACGCTATGTACTTATTACTCCGTTTTTGCTCAGGTTGGTATTGGGACTACCAGCCCAAATGCAAGTTTAGATATTGTGGCAACTAATAGCGCAACTCCTGCCAATACAGACGGGATATTGATACCTCGCGTAGATGCTTTTCCTGCTACCAACCCAACAGCAGACCAGCACAGTATGTTGGTATATCTTACAACTGCTACTGCAAGCGATGCGATTGGATTTTATTATTGGGATAACACCGTATCTGACTGGATACCCTTAAAAGGCGTAGAAAAAATAGACGATTTATTAGATGGAAAATCTGATAGTGATGGCTCACAAGATGGGTCATCAGTGTTTCTTGGCATAAGTGCAGGAGCAAATGATGATAGTACAGACAATCAAAATGTAGGTGTTGGTTTTGAGTCTTTAAATGCAAACACTACTGGTTATATGAATACAGCAGTAGGATATCATACACTCTTATCGAATGTTGATGGTTTTGTTAATGTAGCTATAGGATCTCGCACTCTTATGTCAAATATATCGGGACACAATAATACTGCAGTTGGATCAGGTTCACTATCTTCTAATACTACAGGATTTGTTAATGTTGCAATTGGAAATAATACTCTTGCTTCTAACACAGTAGGATTTATGAATACAGCGGTAGGAGCAGGTTCTATGGTTTCTAATTTATCGGGTAGTTACAATACCGCTACAGGTGTATCATCGCTTTCTTACAATACAACAGGAAATAATAATACTGCATTTGGTCATCGTGCATTATATTCTAATAATATCGGTTATAGTAATGTTGCAATTGGTTTTGAAACACTTAGTAGTAATACAGAAGGATATCTTAATGTAGCTTCCGGATACCAAACTTTATATAACAACATAACAGGAAATGAAAATACCGCCACCGGTTCCTCTGCTCTTTTTAACAACACAGAAGGTAATCAAAATACTGCAATCGGCTATCAATCGCTTTACTCCAACACAACCGGCTCTAATAATACTTCGATAGGCTACTCTGCTTTTAGTGTTGGTGCTTCCTATACCAATTCTACAGGTATTGGTTATGACGCAGAGCCGGGAGCGTCTAATGTTATTAGATTGGGAAATGCTTCGGTTAGCGCAATTGGAGGTTATGCCAATTGGTCTAATGTTTCTGACGGACGTTTTAAAACCAATGTAAAAGAAAATGTTGTAGGTATCGATTTTATTATGAAACTTCGCCCTGTAACTTACAATTTAGATATGAACGCCATTGCCAATTTTAACAAAACACCTGAGGAACTTCGATTAAAAGAAGCCGAAAATCTAAAAGCCAAAGAATTACAAAGTGGTTTTATAGCACAAGAAGTAGAAGCTGCTGCACAGAGTATAGGCTACGATTTTCACGGTGTTGATAAACCTAAAAACGCAACTTCGCATTATGGTCTTAGATACGCCGAGTTTGTTGTGCCGTTAGTAAAAGCAGTGCAAGAACAACAGGAGTTGATTATCAATTCGGAAGATAAAATTCGAAAATTAGAAGAAGAAAATCAAAAATTAAAAGACAGATTAGATGTCATAGAGCGTATGCTGAAAAATAAGAATTAATTATTTTTGAAACTATCTTTCTAACTTTTTGAACCGAAAACATCTATTTTTTTAGTACATTAAATTGTTTTTCGTTCTCTTGTTCTTCGTTAAAGAGTCTCGTTTTATTTCTCCCATACCGTGTTTATGCCTTGATGTAGAAAAAAGTATTTCCTTTTGGTATTAATCTAAGTAAGTTTTGTACAAAGTTGATGTTTACTATTTCTATGTATTCAACTCTGTCATTTATGACATGCTAAAGTTGAAAAGATCTTGTTTGTTTGATAATAAATAAAT
>WFXA01000106.1 GCA_015490835.1 Flavobacteriaceae bacterium
ATAATAAGCAGAAAAATAACCAATTAAAAAAGTAGAAAACATTAATAAAAAAATTCCTGAATAACCAGGGAGTTGATTCATAAAATTTAAAATTTCTGTCATACTAATTAAATATTATTTCAATTCGGTTATTGGTTTTTCTTCCTTGCTGAGTTTTATTATCTACAATAGGAAGTGTTTCTCCTTTTGAAATAGCTGTAACCTGCGATCTTTTTAAACCTCCTTTTGCTATTAAATACCAACGAACTTGCCGTGCGTATTTTAAACCCAGCCAATAATTGTCTGTTGCGTTTCCTATAGTGTCGGTATGTCCAATAACTGTTATTTTTAAATTTGGATTTACGGCTGTAAATGTAAGAATTTTCTTTAAAACATTCTCGAGTTCTTCATTTACTAAAATTTCGGAACCTGAAAACTTGGGGTAAACAATCTCTTTTTCTGGTATTTTTGTTTTTAAATCTTCAACTCTATTATGGCTTAAAGTTCTGAATAAGAACCTAATAGCGTTTGTATGAATGCTATCATTAACAAAGATAGGTGAAATTATAGATTTGGTTACAATCTTATCTTCCGGAATATCTAAAAGTAGTAATTCCTGCTTAATTTTATTAGCTCTTTGAATTCCGTAATTAGGAAATTGTACTTCTTCATTGGGGCTGTATAATCCAATAATTTGGAGCTCTTTATCGGGGTGATCCAGCAGATAGTTATTGATTTTGTATTTGTAATCGATACAACTTTCGGGAATTGAAATAGTAGCACTGTTTTTGACAATCTTAATTCCTTCATCATAGTTAAAAACAACGTCTCCTTTACTATTAATAGCTTTTAAACCTTGAGATATTAAAGGCTTTTTAATAGTATTGGTTGTAGAATCAGAACGAAAAGAGCGCTCTTTGGTATCTATTTTTTTTTCATTAATAGTAATAGTATCGTTTAAATTTAATGCCAAAGTTGTGTCTGACTTTGCCGTACGAATAGATGAAACGCTCACATCATGAAACCAAGAATAGACCCAAAGACCAAAAAAAGACCAAACTAAAAATACCAGAAAAGCAATAAAAAAATTTTTCATAAAAGGTATTCGTTTTGCGTCTAAAGTTGGTATTAACAAAGCAAAGCTACTAAAAACTTGTTTGTTAACAACAACTTTAGTCGTTTATTTTTTACAACGTTTTAAGTAGTACTATACTTTTTTCCGACTGAAAAAATATAAAAACACTGCGACTATTATAACTGTTACCGGCATGAAAGCTGCTTGGTTGCCCATAACCTCTCTAGCGTTTGTTCCCAGTAACCAATAACCCATTTGTATGAGTACAGCCAGTAACGATATTAAAAATAGAGGTGTTGCTGCTTTTTTTTGTAAAAACAATAGAATACTACCCAATATTCCGGCAAATACAGCAATAGCAAATACAGCTGTGTACCAAGTTGGCAGACTTTCCATTAAAGCATTCTGTTCAGGGGTCATAGCTGCTGCCATTTCTTCTTTCATATATTGCATTGAAAGATATTGAAACACACCCATTCCGTTCCAAATTAAAGCGAGAACCCCTACAATTCAGTAGATTGCAGTCTTTTTTGTTGTTGTCATTGTTTTATATTTTATAGTGATTAGTACGTCAATATACTAAATTTGAGTGATTTGCCAAAATATGCCAATAACGCATTGTTGCATAAATAATAAAATACAAATATCTTTTGTGCGTAAATAATGAATGCTAATTATGATACCTCTTTCAATTTTCCGGTTTTTAAAAGAACTTAAACAAAAAATAACAATCGCTAGTGGATGCAAGTTCATAAAAAGGGTTATTTAGAAAATGAAAAGGCTCTAAAACAATTCTATCAAGCTGTAACAGAAGAGCTAAATAAAACTAATAGTATTTTAAAAACCAAAATTTTTAGAATCAATCGAGACTTACGTTTTAGTAAAGATAAAACGCCGTACAATGTACACCGAAGTGTAAGCTTTAGTCGTGCCGGTGCTGAGAGAAGAGGAGGTTATTATTTGCGTATTGAACCATCTAACTCACTACTTGCAGGTGGTTTTTTGCTCCCGAACCAGCCGATTTATTTCGTATAAGAAAAGAGTTTGAAGCAGATGCTTCCGAAATAGAAAAAATTTTAAACCAAAGCGAATTTAAGATCGCTTTTGGCGGATTTAACAGAGAAAAATCGGTTAAAACCGCACCCAAGGGTTTTGATAAAAATCATCCTATATATCAACCTACTAAGACTAAAAAACTTTTATGTAGTTCACTCTTTTTCAGATGAAGAAGTAATAGCAGCAGATTTTTTAGACAATGTAGTTTTTCATTTTAAGCTGCTAAGACCCTTTTTTAATTATATGAGCGAAGTACTCACTACCAATTTAAACGGCGAATCATTACTTAAATAAAAAAAGCAATAGATACTTTTTTAAAATATTATAAGCCTACAGACTTATAATTTGGTTTTATAAGCCTATAGACTTATAATTTGTTTTTATAAGTCTTTTAACTTATATTTGCCTGTTAATTCATTCTTTATGAAGGCTGTTGCAGTAATTAGTAGCGACTTTATTAACTCTACCCAATACGAGAAAAACTTTTCTCGCAAGGTAATTATTGCTTTAAAAAAGGAAATTCAAAATATAAAAGAACAATATTCAAATTGCAATGTTAAATTTTCGATTTACCGGGGAGATAGTTTTCAAGTGCTTATTTACAAACCCGAAATGGCTTTGCATTTTGCATTGCTAATAAAAATGGCAATTAACCGAATTTACGAAAAAAAGAATAGACCTAAAAACATTTTGCCTAAAGCAGATATACGTTTTTCTATTGGTATCGGAAAAGCAAACATTAAGCGTAAAATAGAAGAGAGTACCGGTGAAGCTTTTGTTTTTTCGGGTCGTATGTTAGACGCGATGAAACCAAAAGATACCAAAACCGCTTTGGTAACCACAAACCAAGATGTTAACGAAGAATTTGCTGTGCATTTTAAATTTTTAGATATTTTTTCGGCTCGGTGGTCTGTTGCTTCTGCCGAGGTAATTTATTATTTATTAAAAGGGTATAAAGAACAGCAAATTGCAAATGAATTGGGTTTAAGCCAAGCAGCTGTAAATTACCGGAAAAAAGTTGCCGGATGGGAGGCGGTAAAAGTATTATTAGTCCGATATAAACAAGTAATTCAGCATAAATTATGATAGCCAACAGTACCATATTGGCATTACAACTTTTATTGGCGCACCTGTTAACAGATTTTGTTTTTCAAACACAAAAACAAATACTGCAAAAACGCACAAAAAAGGGAAAATCTAAATTTTTGTATTTTCATGCTGTCCTTTCCGGTTTGCTTACCTATATTTTTTTGTGTCAATGGCAATTATGGTATGTTGCCGTACTAATTACGGTTACCCATTTTTTTATAGATTTATGGAAATTACACCAACCCGAAGACAACCTCAAAAATTTTCTAATCGATCAATTTTTGCACTTATTAGTACTCTGTACAATCTGGTTGTTCTTAACAAAAAACACATCTCATATAGTTCCGTTATTACTAAACTTATTTTCTTCAAAAATAGTCTTAACCTACCTAATCGGATATTTGGTAATAATTTTTCCTGTCGGATATATTATTGGAAAGGCAACACAAAATTGGCAACAAGAAATAGCAAAAGAAAACGAGATAAGCAGCTTAAAAAAAGCCGGTAGATTTATTGGTATATTTGAACGTATTTTGGTTCTTACTTTTATATTATCTAATAATTTTTCAGCAATAGGTTTTTTAATTGGAGCAAAGTCTATACTCCGTTTTAGCGATAAGCACAAAGACAATGCTCGCAAACAAACCGAATATGTTTTAATAGGCACACTAATGAGTTTTGCCTTAACAATAATAATAGGTTTTTTAATGCACCTAATCGTGATCTAATAACAATGTATTGTTTTTAAGCGATTCCTTTACAATGCATATCATTCGCTTGTTTAAAGCCGAAGAATTTTTTACATAATTTTGATGCTCTTCTAATGTAAATTGCCCAATAATAATACCCTTTAAAGAGTTTCTGAATTTCATATCTTTATGAATGGCATTTTCAATGTAATCCATTCGTTTTTCAATAGATAGTGTATAAAAAATATTTTTATGTTTTATCACATAATGTCGAAATACTGAAACCAATAATTCCTCTTGTAAAGCAACAATGGGTCTAATGGTTTGGTTTTGAAAAAGTTCTTCTTCCGAAGTTTGCAATTGTATAGAAGTAACATCGATTTCGGGGCGAAGTTTTTTTAGCAAATTATCTCTATACTTCATACCTTTATGGTTTATCTTTACAATTTTCTTTATGATGTAACTAAAATTACTATTTTTTTAGTAGTTATGAAGTGCTTGAAAAATATGTTATAAACGGGTTTTTAACAAATTACTTTTAATGAAAACAACTAAATTTCAACGTGTTATTTCTCATCTTTTTATTGCTTTAATACTCTCTTTTGCAGTTTATTCTTTTGTGCCTGATCAAAAATTTTCTACTGCTCCCGCAGTTGCTTTTATGGTCGTTTTTATGGCGTATCTTTGGATTACCGAAATAATTCCGCTGGCTGTTACATCGCTTATTCCCATCGTTTTTCTTCCCTTAGCCCGAGTGGGTAAATTACCCGAAATTACCTCGTTTTATGCCAAACCGATTATTTTTTTATTTCTCGGCGGATTTTTACTTGCAATTGCTATTCAAAAAACAGGATTGCACAAACGCATCGCTTTGTACATATTAAAAAAAATTGGAGATAAGCCGCAACAATTGGTTTTAGGATTTATGGTTGCCATAGCTTTACTTAGTATGTGGATTTCCAATACCGCATCGGTAATGGTAATGATGCCTGTTGGATTGTCGGTTTTAGAAACAGCCAAAAAAAACGGTGTTTCAGGAAAATCTTTAAGTAATTTGGGACTGGGAATTATGTTGGGATTAGCATATGCTGCCGACATTGGCGGTATGGCAACACCAATAGGTACACCACCCAATTTAGTTTTTTTGGAAATGTATGCCCAGTTATTTCCTAATTTACCGGCTATCGGATTTGTTAATTGGATGGCAATGGTATTTCCTATGAGTATTTTGTTTTTGTTTATTGGCTGGTTAATTCTTACAAAAATTGTATTTAGACTTCCAAACAAAAGAATACTTGGGGGACATGCGGTTATTGAAGAACAGTTCATTGCTTTGGGTAAGATGACTTCCGACGAAAAAAAAGCAGGTCTTATTTTTCTTGTTGCGATTGTATTGTGGCTTACCGGATCCACTATCGAAATAGGTGATTACGTTACATTTACAGGTTGGCGAGACGCACTTCATATTCCTGAATTTAAAGATGCAT
>WFXA01000107.1 GCA_015490835.1 Flavobacteriaceae bacterium
AAAAGGAGTGCCCAACTTGAAATAAAAAGATATTTTATATAATTCATCATACTAAATTTTCACCCTAAAGATAGTAATTTTAAAATATCCCGAAGCACACTAAGATACTTCGGGATAAACAACAAAACAACCAAAATCAAAAAAAAGAACAACGGTTTATGGAAGATTGGCGATAATATTCAAGAGGTCTGCTTCGGTTCCCGGTTGAGGTTCAGGCATTACTTCTATGTGATTTTGCGTTATTGTAGTGCCTTGTATGGCATAATGCAACACCCCGTTAATTTCAGCAACAAGGATGATGTGTACTTCTTGTCCTACCGGAATTTTTCCAAAGTGCTCGGTAAACATGCCTGTTTGCTCGTCGTAAACATCCATTCTTGCCAATCCGGAAGCTTCTCCGTCGTAACTAAGGTACACTTCGCAAGTGTTTCCGGTATATCCTTCGGGAGTATCTATGTTTAAAGTGGTTAATGTTCCATTGTAATTGTACCAGCGGTCTAGATTTGTCCAACCAAAAGAGCTTAAATCTACTAAGTAGTTTGCCATCCATTCTCCGTTAGTTCCTTGCACTTCTCCCATAGCTACTTGTGTAAATTCGTCCTCTTGCCAGTTATCGTTATCTTCCATATTTTCTCCACCTTTAAAAAGAGCCATTTCGGGATCTACATCACCAAAATCTATTGGTTTGCTGGCAAGTTGAATAGGAGATAAAATTTCTAATTGATTGCCATTTTGTGTAGCGTTTATAAAAAATTCTCCACCGGATTTAATCATTTCTACATTTCCGTTTGGGCGCTCTCCGTTGGTAGGCATATTGTTTAGGAGCATTTGTTCTTTGGTGTAAATTTCAATAAGTTCAATGTCTATGTTTCCACTCACAGGACTTCCGTTTAAGCCTAATGCTCCGGCAGGGATAATAATTTTAGTTCCTTGTTCGCCGGTAACAATTCCTCCGGTAGAACCGTCGATGGTAAAGGTTTGCAGTGCTTCTTGACGGTTTTCTAAAAATCTTTGTGATAATGCTTGTCCATCCGGCAGTTCTTCTTCTTGTTGTTGAGGATTTTCATCAGTATCTTTTTTCGTACATGATGATAATGAGAGGGTTGCTACAACTACAAAAATGAATAGTTTAAAAATGTTGTTTGTTCTCGTACTGTTATTCCGATTTACAAATGTTAAAAATGGTGTTTTCATATTTTCTATGTTTTATTTTATTAGTATTTTCTATAGCTATATCCTAAAGTTTTTAAAATGTTACCCTTTTTTTCTGAAAAAACCCTGCATCTTTTAATAATACAGGGTTCTAGGGGCATTGAAATTATTTGGTTAGCAAATAATTACTCTTTTATAATTTTAAAAGTTTGTGAGTTATTTTCGATATCGATAACCGTAATAAAATACAAACCGGTTTTTAGGGTTTCTAAAGAAATGGATTTATTTTCTTGTATTATTCCGTTAGAAACTTTTCTGCCTAGTGAATCATAAATTGTAAATTTTGAAGCATTTACAGCAGTAGTATAAATTACATTTTGCGCCGGGTTAGGGTATAAAGTACTTTCTTGAATGCTACCTTGATCTTCTATAGAAAGTACGCTTTCGCAATCCCAAGCAATTGGGCTTATGGGTGTGGTTGTAAAACTAAAGGGAAAAGCTTGGTTAGGAGTAAGCCCTGAAAAAGCGGATACATCGGTTTTGTTTAAAGGGTTGGGAATGAAAAACAATTCTGTTCTGTCGCAAAAGTTTCTTTTATCATCGAGTGTGTTAAAAAGATTTGCTTGAGAGAAAGGAGATGAATTATGGGTTCTATATCCCACTTCAAAATAAGAAGCAAAAGCTCCCGGAACATCGATAATGGTTGCAATATCAGGATAATAAATAAGAGGCATTTGTCCATTCCAGAAGTTGTATTCATCACCAACAGGCTCTTGATGAGGTACTAAGTATTGATAACTGTCTCCTACTTGATTTCCGGTTGATTTTTCAAACTCTAAAACAAATATATTGCTTTGGCTGGTATAGGAATTTCCGCTACCATCTGTCCAGTTTTCATCTCTATCATAACCTACAATCATAAGGTAATCCGGGTCTGCAATAGATTCCATAATGGTAAATCCGTAGTGATTTAATTCATTATTAGTATAATACCAAGAAAGTGCAGGAATAATGGTTCCGGTTGCATTATCAATTGTTGTCACACCAAACTGATGGGTGACAGAATAATTAGAGAGCATGTATATTTGGTTTGTTGCCGTATCGTAATACGCATCTACACTAACATCTTGAGAATTTCCCATAACATAACTAGCATCCCAAACATTAGCACCCAGATAATCTATTTTATGAGCTAAGACAGCTTGTTGGCTTGTAGTGTTATCATTTGAGGCTCCGGTAACAAAATAGCCATCATTGGTTTCGGTAATGTTATTTACCATATCATAATCGGAATTTCCACCTGCATTACTGTCAATTTCAATTGTCCAATAAGGTTCTAAATCAAAATCGGTTCTAATGACAAATCCAATGTTCATAGCATTGGTATTTACAGCATACGAGTTACTAAAAAAACCTCCAATAACAAATCCGGGATTTAAATTACCATCCGCGTCTAAATCATTTTCTGTATAAGAAATATGAAGCGCTGTAGAATTAAAATTTGGTGAAACAATTTCGTAGTATATAGTGTCTAATAAGTTACCTGTAGCCAATTCAACTTTAGCGGCGAAGGCTCTTTTTGTTCCGCTTACATCTATACTTCCGGTTATTATAACCATATCGTAAATTGTTTCAATATCAAAAATACGTGCTTTTGCTAAAGGTGTCCCATCAAAAGTCAGTGTCCAAATAGTACTTCCGGAAACATTTAATCGTTGTACAAAGGGAACAAAAGCAGACATAGAAGCGTCAAATAAATTGCCTGCCATTACAACATCGAAAGAACCGTCTTTTGCGGGTTCGATATTTAGATCGTGATAGTGGTTTTGCATATTAGCATCATAGTTTAACTGAAATTGAGCATAGCTCATAAAGCTTAATATCAGTGCGAAGAATAATAGTTTTGTTTTCATCATAATTGGTTTTAATTTTCCTACTCTTTTTTGGCTTTTCGGTTTCCGCCTTCGTTACTATATCCCAAACAGGTTTTTTGTTACCCTTTTATTTTCAAGTTTTATTTATGTACTTAATTTCCTTACTGAAAAAGCAAGAACCGGTACAACATACAGAGTAGGTATAATAGGCTATTAGGGATAATGGTTTTATTATTGAAATAATCCGTAACTTTACAAGCCTTAATTTTTAAAAACTATGAGCATACATATTGAAGCCAAAAAAGGAGAAATTGCCGAAACAGTTTTGTTGCCGGGAGACCCGTTACGAGCAAAATGGATAGCTGAAACATTTTTAGAAAATGCCGTTTGTTATAACCGTGTTCGAAATATGTTTGGTTATACCGGAATCTATAAAGGTAAAAAGGTATCGGTGCAAGGAACCGGAATGGGAATACCTTCGGCGTTAATTTATTGTAACGAATTAATTACTGAATATGGAGTAAAAAAACTTATTAGGGTAGGTTCTGCCGGATCGTTCCAACCCGACATACACCTACGAGATATTGTATTAGCCATGGCGGCTTCTTCTACTTCGGGGATAAACAACTCCCGATTTATTAATGCCGATTATTCCCCAACGGCAAGTTTTGAGTTGTTTATGAAGGCTGCAAATTTTGCCAGAGAAAACAACATTCCTATTAAAGCCGGCAATGTGCTATCTGCCGATGAATTTTATGAAGACGATAAGGATGGCTATAAACAATGGGCGAAATTTGGTGTATTGTGTGTAGAAATGGAAACCGCCGGAATCTATACCATCGCAGCAAAATATGGCATTCAAGCACTTTCTGTTTTAACTATTTCCGACTCGTTGGTTTCGCACGAAGCTACCAGCGCAAAAGAACGCGAAACCACCTTTAAACAAATGATAGAGATTGCTTTGGGCACGTTGTAGGAAAGAACTTTAGTGTTAGAGATTTTTTTTAATAATCTTGATATTGGCTTAATATATTTAAAATAATTATCAAATCTTTATATAGAGTATAATGAATTGTATAAGGAAAGTTCTCAAATGAAACAATTCTAACTTTTTTATATCTAATTTGAAAAGAAAAAGGCATTGTAAGTAGTAATGCTATTTGATTTTCTAAATCTGTTAAAAATTGTTCTCCCTTTCCTATTGATTCAAAATAGCATTTTGCTTTATGAAGTTCATTAACTGCATCTTTTTCAAACCTTACTTTACCTTCCATATTGCTTCATGGCTTCTTTATAAGAATATGTTTTTAAAGTACCTTTCTCTAATTGTTCTAGTTTCTTATCCATCATCACCTTGTATTCATTTGAAGGTTCGCTAAAACGAGCCGCAGTTTCTTCTAACATAAATTCAATATAATTTTTAAGCGAACGCTTTTGAAGTTTGGCTTGTTTTTTTAAAATTTCTAAAGCCTTATTGTCTATTTCGATTAATTTTTTTGTTGTTCCCATAATTATATACATTTTATATAACAAATATATAATTTTTATATTAAATAGATTTTAAAAAAACGTTAAGAAAGTAATAGGGTATAATAGACCAGACCTACTAAGTTTCTACTTGTCCGCCTATGGCGGAAAACCTAGTAGGTCTGTGGTGGTCTTGTCTGCCTTTGGCAGAAAACCTCCAATTTGAAATCCGATAGTCCCGATATCGAAGCGTCGGTATGGGATTCCTAAGTAATTATTAGCAATGAACTTTACACGGGGTTGACAACCGGCTTTATTTTGTTCGTTTTAATTTTCGGGGATTTTGTCGAGTATCAAAAACATCGGCAATTTTTATAAAGCTGTTTTGATTATCCACAGAATAAATCAGTTTGTAGTTTTTTAAAAACTAAATATCGATATTCGATTTCCCTTTGTTTTAATAATTCTTCTTCTTGACCTATTTGAGGTGCTTTTATTAACTTTTTTGGTTCGTTAATAATTTCTCTCACAAGTTTTTTAGCAACTTTTGGACTTGCTTTCTTTTTGTAATATTCATAAATTTCGTCAAGTTGCGTTTCGGCAAACTCAGACCAAATAACTTTCATTATCATTATTCGTATTTGGATAGAAGTTTAGAACTACTTTTAAATCGGTTGTTTTGGAAGTCAGATTCCGATTGGTCAATTCGTTTATTTAATTCATCTTGAGTCATAGGTTCAAATATTTGCTCGTATGATACTTTCTTTTCTTTTCTTAATATTTTTTCAAGTTGAGAGATTACCTCCTCACTTTGAACCTTAAGAAATTCTTGTACAAATTCTATTTTTCTAGATTGTATATCCATTTCTATAATAACTTTTTTCAAAGATATAAAATTTATACCGAATACGAATTCAATATAGTTCAATTTCAAGTTCTCTCATGGAACTATTTTATATTAAGAATAGGTATAAGATCTTACTGTGCCGATACTGCGGATGCTTGCGCTCTATCTTTTATAAATAACGACTTACATTCTGTAAATCCAATCAGCCGGGTTTAATTTTGTTGCGTTTTTATAAATTAAGAACTTTAAAATGGTTTTATGAGTTAGGGGATTTGTAAAAACAGTACCCAATACTTGCTTCGTTTTAATTTTGTCTCCTTTTTGTACGGTAACACCGGTTAAATTACTATAAACAGTTATGTAGTTACCATGTTGTATAAAAACAGCTTTGTTAGCACCTTTTAGTTTTTGTATTTGTATAACCTCGCCATCAAAAACAGCTCTTGCTTGTGAATTTTTATCGGTGGCAATTTCTACGCCGCTACAATACGTTGTAACATTGGGTAATTGTGGATGACGGGTGGTTCCAAATCGTTTTACAACAACACCTGTTTTTAAAGGCCAAGGCAATTTTCCTTTGTTATTTGTAAAGCTTGCAGCAAGTGCCTTTGCCTCGGCGGTAAGTGCAAATGAAGTAGATTTTGTATTACCCGATTTACCGGACTTTTTATTAGAAGCAGCAATAGCAACAGCAATTAAGGCATCAATCTGTTTGTCTATTTTTGCAGCTTCACGTTGTTTGGTTCGTATTTGTTTTGCAAATTTAGTTTCGTCTTTTCGTAATGATGCTATCAACTCTTTTTGTTGTTGTTTTTCTTTTAGTAAATTGGCTTTGGCTATACGATTTTCTTTTAATAATTGCTGTTTTTCTTTTTTCTGACTAGCCAATTGGGTGTTTAATTGCTGTAATTCTTCGGTTTTTTCCTGAATTTCAATCCCTTGTTTTTTCCGGTATTTGGTATATTGTTTCATATACTGAAACCGCTTATAGGCTTGTAGAAAATCTTTAGAAGATAGCAAAAACATAATTCTGCTTTGTTGCGATTTGTTTTTGTACGACTTCACAATCATAGAAGCGTAGTCTTCTTTAAGTTGTTTTAATTCTTTTCGTAATAATGAGATTTTTGATTGATTGTCGTTAATTTTTCGGGTAAGTAAATTGGCTTGTTGGTTGGTAATCTTAATAAGTCGTTCCATTGCATCAATCCGGGTGTCTAAATCTTCAACCTGAGAAAGAACATTTTTTTCTTCTTTTTTAGTTTTAAAAAGTAAGGAGTTTATTTTTTTAATTTGTTTTAAAATAAGTTGTCTTTTTTCTTCAAGTTGTTTTTGCTTAGAGGGCTGTGCAAAAGCAAAATTGCTTCCTAAAAAGAAAAAAAACAAAAACAAATATGGTATAAACCCTTTCATTTAATCTAATAGTATCTCTTTATAACCGTTAGGGATGGTAAACGGAAATCGTACCGGTGCATTTACATCTATTTTTTTATAGGTTAGGTTAATATTAGTTTTTTCTTCTTTTTCGGTACTTGTTATATGTATTTTTGAAGGATAATAACTGTTGTTAATTTTTGTATAATTTCCGTAAAAAACGGTTAACAATCGATTGTCGTACGGTTGGCTAAGCGACTCGTAATTTACGGTAAAAGTATCGGGATTTAATAAGATGGAAAAAATAAAATTATCCGGTTGCTTTTGCCGTTCTAATTTGTATTTGTTATTAAAAACACCAAGGGTATAATTGGTGTCTAACGAAAAGATAGATTGTCCCAACAATATGTTTTGTGTTTGTTTAAAATCTATTTCGGTGCCAAGCCAATCGCTGATTAGTGTAAAATTACCATCAAAATAAGTGTTGGTAAGGGTTTCGTAATAGCTTACTCTGTCCGGAGTAATGAGCACTTTTGCCAACGTTACACCTAAAATTGAAGCTTTTATCCAAATGTTTTTATCTTTTTCCATCCGAAGGCTTACCGTAATGCTTTTACTGCTTTTCGGGTCTTCGTATTTTACTTGTAACCGAGCGGCAAGGGTTTTAAATTGTGGGATTGCACTACTATGAGCCTGTATAAGTTGTTTGGTGTCTATGTGTTTGCTAGGCATAGAGTTTCCGCTTATGGCTTTGGTTCCTTTACAAGAAGCAACTATTGCTATAACTAAAAACAGTAAAACGATGCGATATGTTAGAAATCGTTTTATACACATATTAGTTTCCGGTATTTGGGTTATCTTTTAGCAAAATCATGGCATGAAACGCTTGCAATTGTCTATCTTCTTCTTCGGTTAAACCGGAAAGCTGTGTGCGTGTTTCATCGGGCGTGGTTATAATTTGCTTTATTAAACGGTTGTTGTAAAAATAGTTTCTTTTTTCTTTAATAACAGATTTTTTTATATCCCAAACCTGATTGTCGTTATTTTCTTTCATCGCTGTTGAATCCCATGTAATGGGACGATTGTAGCGGAAGAACTTTTCGTAAATAAAGGAAAGATTATCGTTGTCTAAATAATATTCGGTTATGGATTTAAAAGTTTCACCAAATTGATTTGTGATGATTTTTTTAAGCTGTGCGTTCTTATAAAAATATGCTATTTCACCTCCTTCGGTACTCTCAAAAAACGGAAGACGAACAATACTATCCCATTGGGCAACAGAGTTGATTTGACTAAAATTTTCTTTTATTCGTTTAATTTGTTCGCTTCTGTTTTTTTCCTGTGCCGTTCCTTGAACAAAACAAATAAGCAGGAATACAACTATGGAAAACTTGAATGATTTCATTTGTTTAAAAAGTTAATTTTCGGGTTGAAGGGCTTTTCGTTTTTGTTCGTACAATTTTGCTTTTTTTGTATTTCCTTTTTTGGACCAGGCTTCGATAAGTTGGTTGTAAAATTGAATTTCGATTTTTGGGTTATCCAATAAAAAATCCAATCCGGTTTCGAGGCTTTCTATGGCATCGTCCCATTGTTGAAGGTTATTGTTTGCTTTTGCATTTAATAAATAGAGCTCGGGTTGCGAAGGAAAAACCTCTAGGCTTCTATCACTAAGATTTTTAGCTTTTTCAAATTGGTTTAGGTCTAATTGCAACTGAAGGGTTTGTTTTATTAATTTATAGTTATCACCATCGTTTTTCAACCCTTTTTCAAAGTAAGTTAATGCTTTTTCTTTGTCTTTTTCCAAAAAGAATTTTCCCAACTGAAAATAAAAAGTTCCGTTATTATCTTGTTGTGCAAACCATTCAACAACCGGTTCCAGATATTTTTGGTATTGTGTTCGAGTAGCGATAAACGCTAAAAAATCGTCTAAAATTTGGTATTTATTCTGGCTCTCTATTTGTTGCGAACGAGAAATTACTTTAATAGAAGCAACCGCCTTTTCTACAGAACCTTCAGTTAAATAAAATTTGTATAATGCCAGGTGGACTTTTTCAGATGACGGGTAGTTTTTTTGTAATTCTTTAGCAGTTTCAAAAGCTTTTTTTGTGTTTCCCTGTTCGCTATAAAGGTAAATGAGATTAAGGTATTCTTGTTCGTTTTTGGGTTTGCTGTTAATTTTTGCCACTAATTTGTCTATCTCACCTTTATTATTTACGGTGGCTTTGTAAATTTGTCTTCGTAAGGCGTTTCTGTACTGACTTCCGCCCCACTTTTGGTCTAATTCATTCAACAGTGTGAGTGCTTTTTCATATTGTTTGGTTCTAACGTACAAACCGGCTAGGTCTTCTTTATAATGAGAATTGTCGGGGATTATTTTTTTTACAATTTCTATTGCCTTTTCGTAGTTACGTTGCAATGAATATAAATCGTACAATGAAATAAGAACTTCGGGTTTTTCGCCAACGGACTCGATGGTTTTTAAATAAAATGCTTCGGCATCGTCATAGCGTCTTAGCTGTACGTAATTTTTAGCTTTTTCAAAATTTATTACAGCTTGGTTTTCGGGATCTTTTCGTGTGCCTTTTTCGGCTTTTTTTAAGGCAACCAATGCCAACTCGTAATTTTCGATGGCACGTTGTTTTAAGGCTTCAAAAAAGTTTTCCTGAAAGACATCGGTTACGTTTCCCAAGTCGTCTTCAAGTGGGGTTTGACCGTCTTTTTGAGCGATGCTCTGTAACGGAAGCAACATTGCTAAAAAGATGCTAAATACAAATATGTGTGTTGTTGCTTTCAATGCTTATTTTAATTGGCTGTAATCTCCTAAACTCACATCGGTAAATGTAGCGTCAAAGGTAACATAGTTTCCTATCATTGCTTTATGTAACGTTGCATTTTTTATTACCGAATGTGTTTGTATGATACTTTCTTTAACGCTACTATCCTCAATTATTGTGCCTTTTCCCACCGAAACATAAGGACCTACCGTACTGTTTTTTATAATTACTCCTTCATCAATAAAGCAAGGTTCTATAATAGTAGCGTTTTCCAGTGTAACGGTATCGGAGATTAATGTTTTGTTATCCTGTTGCAAAAATTGAAGCATTTTGGTGTTGGTTTCTACGGTAACGTCTTTGTTTCCGCAGTCCATCCACTCGTCAACGGTTCCTGTTTTAAAGAGTTTTCCGTTTGCCATCATGCGTTTAATGCCATCGTTAATTTGGTACTCGCCTCCGTTAATAATGTTGTTATCCAACACATATTGCAATTCGTTTTTTAGCACGCCAACATCTTTAAAATAATAAATCCCTATGACGGCTTGGTTGCTAACAAATTTTTGTGGTTTTTCTACCAGCTCGATAATTTCTTGGTTTTCATTAAGTTTTACCACGCCGTAGGCTTCGGGGTTTTCTACTTTTTTTGTCCAAATAACAGCATCTGCTTCTTTATCTAAGTTAAAAGTTGCTTTTATGAGTGTGTCTGCATAGGCGATAACGGCAGGTCCTTTCAGCGATTCTTTAGCACACATAATGGCATGACCGGTTCCTAATGGATTAAGTTGCCTGTAAATACTGGGTTTTGCACCTAATGAGACGGATAGTTCTTTTAATTTTTCTACAACCTCATCACCAAACCAAGCCGGGTCGCCAAGGATAAAGGCAATCTCTTCTATGGGTTCGTTAAGTAATTGGGCTATTTCGGTTACCAATTGATGTACAATGGGTTTTCCGGCTACCGGAATAAGCGGTTTCGGGACGGTTAATGTATGTGGGCGAAGCCGTGAACCACGACCTGCCATTGGGAC
>WFXA01000108.1 GCA_015490835.1 Flavobacteriaceae bacterium
GCTTCATTTATTTTATTTGTTTTGAAAACAAAGATATTAAAATTTAGGGAAATAGGCGGATAAGCATAAAACAATTTTAAGTTTGTAGTTTATAATTCAGCCGTTATGAACGTTATACTTTGTTGGCAACTGGGCGTTATTCAGTTTGTGTTACAAATTCCAATTCAGTCCAGAATTCGCTGTAAAAATTTTCCGATTCCATAAGTTTTTCGTGATTTCCGAAGTCAGATATAATTCCGTTTTCCAAAACATAAATACGGTCAGCAATTTTAGGTAATGAATGCAACCTGTGAGAAATAAAAATTATTGTCAATTCAGATTTTAGTTTGTTTAATAACTCCAAAACAAATTGTTCAGTTTTTCTGTCCATTGCAGAAGTAAACTCGTCTAATAATAGAACTCTTGGTTTTTTGTATAAGGCTCTCATTAACGCAATGACTTGCTTTTGACCACCTGAAAGGTTAATGCCTTCTTCTCCAAGAATGGTAGCATAACTTTGTGGTAAAGTATTTATAAATGTTTCAAAACCGTAATCTTTACAAAATTTTACAATATTTTCAGGTGTATCTTCTTGACCTAAAAGAATGTTCGTTATAACATTTCCTCCAAAAACGGTAACATCTTGAGGTACAACGCCCAAAATATTACGCCAATTTTTAGTTTCAATGTCCGGAAGATTAGTTTCATTATTGATGATTATAGTTCCATTTTCAAAAAGATAGAATTTTTGAAGTATTTGACCAAGTGTACTCTTACCACTTCCGCTTTCTCCAACTAAGGCAATACACTCATTTTTATTAATGTTGATATTGATATCTTTTAATAATTGACTTCTACCAGCAAAACGAAAGGATAGATTTTTAATTTCAAGTGAATTAAATTCTGAAATTTTAATTTCTCCTTTCTGTTCTTTATCCATTGATGCAAACTCGTACATTCTATTAAAAGCCACTTTGGCTTCATTTATTGGAATGGTTATTAAAGCTAAACTTGCAACGGATGGTAAAAGACTTCCTGCAATTCCAAGTATTGCCATAAGTTCTCCCAATTGCATTGTTTCGTTAAACACTTGAATAGATGTGTAAGCCAAAATACCCATTAAGAATAACACACTAAAAACACCTAAAAAAACCGATAAACGTACATTTATTTTACCGAGATTAAAGGCTTTTTCTTGAAAATTACCATAAATAAGTTGGTTGATTTTTTGAAAAATAGTTTGTCTGTTATTGTTTTTGATTGTGGCAATACCTTGCATTGAAGTTATATAATTGCTCTCACTAAAGGCGTAACCTTGCATTACTTCCTTTTGTGCATTGATAATACGTTTGTTAAAACTGTAAATCAATATAAAATAAAAGGGCAAACTCACAAAGGCAATTAAGCCTGTTTGCCAAGAATAATGAAACAAGAACCCTAAAGATACAATGGTTACTAACGCATTAATTACAACATTACCGACAATTTGTTTAATAACACGTTGTATACGTTGAGTGTCGTTTAAACGTGCAACAAGTTCGCCAATTTTACGAGTATCGAAAAAGGGTTTTGGCAGATTAAGTAAAGATGAATAAAAACTGTCGACAATTCGATTGTTAAAGTCTTTTGTTTGCCTAATAAGGAAATAATCACGTAACGCTGTAAACAATGCCCTAACCAATAGCAAAAAGGCTACAAGTGCAATGCCAGTACTAAGTTTGTTAAAATCTTTTGAAGGTAAAATATCATCGATTAATTTTTGTGAAAAGATTGCCATTGCCATACCCAAAATAGCAATGCCCAAACCTAATAAGACACTGAAAGAGATTAAGCGATAATCTTCTTTAAGCAATTTTAAAAACCATTGCTTTTTGTTTTTGTTTTGGGTTTCGGTTTTAATAAAATTCTCATTTGGAGTAAGGGTTAAGCAGGTTTTGGATTTCCAAATGGTTTCTAGCTCCTCTTTGGCATAGGTCGTGATACCCTTTGCTGGGTCGCCAATTATAAATTTGTTATTCTCATAACCATAACAAACCACATAATGTTGCAAACGTTCTTCAATAACAACGTGTAAAATTAAAGGTTCTTTATGGTCTATTACGGCTTGTATATCCGCTTCGTTACCTTGGGCAGTAAAACCTATTTTATTAGCTGTTTGATATAAACCCAAAAGGGTAGTGCCTTGTTTGGTTGTTCCACTTAACTCTCGTAACTTTTCTAAACTATTTGAACCACCATAATATTGGATAAGCGATAATAAGCAGGCTACACCACAATCCGATTGGTCGTGTTGTTGTGTAAAGGTTTGTTGTAAGTGTTTAAGTGATAGGTTAGTTTCTTTAGTCATTTTGTTTTAATGCTCTTAAAATGCCATTAGCATTGAGTTTTCCTTTGTTCTTTTTAATAAGTTTTTGATTTTGATCATAGATTAAAACATAAGGAATTGATGTCGCATAAAAAATATTAGAAAAAGAATCATTGTTGTCATATAAGAAAGTAATATTTTGTTTGTTATTTAAGTTGTATCGTTCTGAAAATTGTTTAATAGTTACGATAGACTCTGTAGATACAAAAATTAATTGCATAATTTTAAAACTATCTAAATTATCACTAATACTTTGGGCTTCGCTTTGACAAAAGACACACTCACTATTAAAGTAGATAAATATTGTATTCAGATTTAATTTTAAGTTAGCTTTGGTAAATGGTTTTTTCTCTAAAGTCAAGAATTGAAATTCTGGAATAATTTCTAATCGCTTTGAAATTTTGTTTTTTTCTTTGGCTTTTAAAATAACGTTAAAACCTAAATAAGTTAATAATCCAAAAACACCAATTGCTACTATAAGTATGATTAGTCTTTTGCTCATAATTAACTTATGTTTAAAGTAAAAAAAATTACTCCAACTATCCAAATTAAAAGACTTACACCATAACTACTAGCTACTATTGAAAATCCTTTCTCTATATTCTCGTTAAGTTCTTTGCCAAGTAAAAATGCTAATATGAACCAATATGCTAACTCAAAAAGATTCAAAACTTGAAACGGATAAATAAACCAAGTTTCTAACCCTTTGTAACCTATAATATTCAAAGCTGATAACGGGTAAAAGTATTGCACATCTTCTAGTTCATATTTAGTTTGAAAGAAATAAAACCAAGCGATTTTAAATATGATAACCAACAAAAAGACAAATTCTGCTTTTACTACAATATTAAAGAGCTTTTTGAATTTGATTTTTTTGCTGAAAAAGAAGCAGCCCGCATCTAATATAGTAGCAATTATTGAAACTTTTATTAATAATAGAGGAGCCAAAAGGATATAGGAAAGAGGTTGCCATTTTCTTTGTAGTTCAATAAACTCAAATAATTGTTGTTGTGTTAGTTTTTCAGAATATGAATATGTAACTAAAGTCTCAATATCCAATATGATATAGGAT
>WFXA01000109.1 GCA_015490835.1 Flavobacteriaceae bacterium
ACAATTAGGTCAGCAGCCTCTTTTTTTATTTCAGGAAGTAAAGCTTCGGTAACTTCATTAGCACTCATTTCCGGTTTAAGATCGTATGTAGCGACTTTTGGTGAAGGAATTAAAATACGTTTTTCGCCGGGAAATTCATTTTCTTTACCGCCCGAAAAAAAGAAAGTAACATGAGGGTATTTTTCAGTTTCAGCAATTCGTATTTGTTTTTTTCCGGATTTAGAAACTAATTCGCCCAAAGTATCTTTCAAATCTTCTTTAGGATAGGCTACTTTTATACCTTTAAAATTTTCATCATAAATAGTCATTGTAACAAAGTATAATGGAAGAGTTTTCATACCATATTCTGGCATATCTTGTTGGGTCAATACTTTGGTTAGCTCTCGGCCACGGTCTGTACGGAAATTATAAAATATAACTACGTCATCGGGTTGTATGGTACCTATGGGTTTTCCATTATCATCTACATGAACAATAGGTAAGATAAACTCATCGCTTATGCCTTCTTGATAGCTTTCTTCAACTGCTTTTACTAAATCTTTAGCCGGTTTTCCTTCGCCTTTTACCAGTAAATCATAAGCTTTTTTAACCCGTTCCCAACGATTATCTCGGTCCATGGCATAATAGCGTCCTATAACCGATGCAATTTTTGCCGGTGTCCCTTTGATATAATCTTGTATATCTTTTAAAAATGTTATTCCCGAATGCGGATCGACATCCCGGCCATCCATAAAGGCATGAATATAGGTAGGAACATTGTATTTTTTGCCCATATCAATCAAGGCTTTTAAATGATCAATATGCGAGTGTACGCCGCCATCAGATAATAAGCCTAATAAATGTACAGACTTATGATTTTTTTTTGCAGTTTCAAAAGCATTTTTCAAAACAATATTTTCAAAAAATGTACCGTCTTTAATGGCTTTATTTATTTTCACTAAATCTTGATAAACAATACGTCCGGCACCTAAATTCATATGCCCGACTTCAGAATTACCCATTTGCCCTTCCGGCAGACCGACATTTTCGCCTGATGTATATAACTTAGCGTGAGGATATTTTTGAAGAAGTTGATCAATAAAAGGTGTGTTTGCTTGTGCTATGGCAGAGACGTTCGGGTCTTGAGTGATGCCCCAACCATCCAAAATCATCAATATTACTTTTTTGTTCATAGGTTTAAATGTTTAGAAGATACAAAGATAGCGCAAACATAAACCGGTTGTCAATTTTTTGTTTTAAAGTTTAAGCTAATTTTTGCTTCTTTAATTTTTTTTCTTAAATTTATAAATTAGAAAGCATGAAAACTTCAAAAAACAAATCAGCACTTCAAGAAGTAAAAGGTGTCGATGATTTACCACGGATTAACAAAAAATTGGTGGCATCATTACGGCGTAAAAACACTTTACCGGACATTGATTTAATGGTGAAACAGATTCTGGCAGGTGATAAAATTGCTTTAAGTAAAGCCATAACTTTAATAGAAAGTAGTCAGCCTAAGCATTTTGAAATAGGGCAGAAGATTATCAAAAAATGTTTGCCTTATGCAGAAAATTCTATTCGTATTGGGGTGACAGGAGTTCCGGGTGTCGGAAAAAGCACGTTTATTGAAAGTTTGGGGCGACATTACACGGCTATGGGGCATAAAGTGGCTGTACTGGCTGTAGATCCGAGTAGTCAACTTTCAAAAGGGAGTATTTTAGGAGACAAAACCAGAATGGAACAATTGGCTCGTGATGATGCCGCCTATATTCGTCCCAGTCCGGCCGGAAATAATTTAGGAGGTGTTGCCCGAAAGACCAGAGAAACTATATTATTATGTGAAGCTGCAGGTTTTGACAGGATTATCATCGAAACGGTAGGTGTCGGTCAGTCTGAAGTTATTGCACATTCGATGGTAGATTTCTTTTTATTACTTAAATTAGCCGGCGCCGGTGATGAATTGCAAGGTATTAAGCGTGGTATTATAGAAATGGCTGATTTGATTGTGATCAATAAAGCAGAAGGTGATAATTTGCATGCTGCTAAACTGGCCCAAACAGCTTTTCAAACAGCTTTACATTTTTATCCGCCAAAAAAAAGTGGCTGGCAACCGAGAGTATTATTAGCAAGTGCCTTGTATCATAAAGGTACAGATGATGTAGCGCAAGAAATAGAGGTTTATATAAATCTCACAAAAACTAATCGCTATTTTGATAAAAAGCGTAAAGAACAAAATACCTTTTGGTTGTATGAAACGATTACCCAACAATTAAAAGACCGGTTTTTTAAGGATGTTTCGGTTCAAAAAACATTGCCTGAACTATTAAAACAATTAGAAAACAAGCAAATAACGGCTTTTGAAGCAGCCGAAATTTTATTGAGTAAACAAATTAAATAACAGCAATGAAATGGGGTTTTTAAGAAAAAATATAACCGATATAACAATCTTCATTTTGTTACAATATATTTTTATAGCTGCAATTTTGATGTATTTATATAGTGGTGGTAGTATTTTGCAACCATATAATAAGCAGTATGTTTTAAATCTGAATTTTTTAAACGATTTGGGACGCACTTATTATTTTGACGGTCAGAAAAATTTATTTTGGATTTATTATAGCTTTTCGTTGTTTTTAATTGGTATAGGCCTGTCTCTTATACACATCTCC
>WFXA01000110.1 GCA_015490835.1 Flavobacteriaceae bacterium
CAGTAGTATTTCGAGATATTTTTCCTCCTTTTACACCTACTACTTCGCCAAACATATATTTTTCTTCGGGGTTTTCTTTTTCGAGCCACTCTGCATAATCGGCACCTTTTGACCCATAAATAACACCTTGGTCTCTTGCAACTTGTTTTGCGGCAATAACCAGAGGAGCCAATGCTAAAGACCAAGGCCCTGTTGGCATATATCCGGGGCTTCCGTTGCGCATTCCCCAAGCTGCCATTGCCGTAATATTGTTTTGTGCTGTAGTTGCGGCGGTCGGGTTAAAAAAGTTGTCAAAATTTAAATTAATATTTCCTACATCAAAATTAACATCTGGTAATGTGCCAGCATTAAAATCTAAACTAGGGAGTGTACCATATTTGAAATTAAGCTCAAAAACACCTGGTACACAAACTTCTGTTTCGGTACTATTACTTCCTTCACATCCTGGGTCTGTTACAGTGCCTGGATCTCCTTCTACAACCCAAGGTAATACGCCAGGATAAAAATTTGCTGAAGGCAAAGTTCCACCATCAAATGTTAGTGATGGAGGTGTCCATTCCAACACTTGCGAAAAATCAAACACATTTATAAGGTTGGCAAAGTCCGGAATCGGGAAGCTCTCCCATAAATCTCCTGCTAATAAATCATAACTTTCTATACGCCCGGCCATATAATCTCCACCATTTGCGCTTCCGTAAAAGGTTATAAAACGGTTTCTAAAACCTAACTTTCCGCTTGCATTTCCGTGAATACGTATGGCAATACCGTCTGCTTGATTAGACGTACTGGTGTTTTCAAATAAGGCAATATGATCTGCATTGGTACCACCTACAGTATTATTTCCTTTTACAACCAAATTTGCTAATATGGTGTTTCCGCTTACCTTAAGTGAATCTGTAAAAGTAGATTTTCCTGTTACTTTCAGCTCATTATTTAATTTTGTAATTCCATCTACATTTAATTCTCCCGATAGATTTGTAACACTTGCATTATTTACATTTAATCCGCTTTCCATATTTGTGATTCCTTGCACGTTTAACGCATTGTTTAGGTTTGAAATACCATCAACATTAAGCACACCGGATAAGTTGGTTATACTTTCGTTGTTTACATTTAGTTCGCTTTCCAAATTTGTATTTCCTTGAACGTTTAGTGCATTGTTTAAGTTTGAAATACCTTCAACATTAAGCACACCGGATAAGTTGGTAACACTTTCGTTGTTTACATTTAATTCGCTTTCCATATTGGTGACTCCTTGTACGTTTAGTGCATTGTTTAAGTTTGAAATACCTTCAACATTAAGCACACCGGATAAGTTAGTTATACTTTCGTTGTTTACATTTAGTTCGCTTTCCATATTGGTGACTCCTTGTACGTTTAGTGCATTGTTTAGGTTTGAAACGCCTTCAACATTCAAAATACCTGAGAGGTTAGAGATACTGTTGTTATTTACGTTAAGACCATTGTTTAAGTCTGTTAATTGGTCTACTCGTAGCGTTCCGGTTAAAAAAGTAGCACTACTATTATCTACTTTTAATACATCGTGTAGGTTGGTAATGCCTTGCACTACGAGATTTTGCCCAACGGTTGAATTTCCTTCCACCTCAGAATCACCTTGAATTAGTTCGTTACCGGCAACTGTTAAATTATTGTTTATAATAGTTTCGCCTTCGATTACTAAGCCGTTATTAAATGTAGTTAAACCCTCTACTGTAAGTGTTCCGGAAAGGTTTGTTGGTTTTTGGTTGTTTACGTTTAACGGGTTGTTAAGGTTGGTTTCTCCATCTACAGTTACATTTCCGTCAATAGTAGCATTTTGCGAAACAAAAATATTGTTATTAACGGTTGTTTGTCCTTCAACATTAAGTTCGTTTTGAAGGTTTGCAGCTCCCGTTACATTCAGATCTCCCGAAAGGTTAGAGGGGCTTCCGTTTGTTACATCCAGCGTGTTGTTTAAGGTAGTGTTTCCGGTAACAATTAAATCACTATCTAATGAGGTTTCTCCTTGAACACCTAAGGTTCCGGTAATTTGCGTATCGCCGTTAAAAGTACTGTTTCCGGTAACAATTAAATCATTATTGAGGGTTAAAATACCTTCTAAAATAAAATCTCCATTAAAATTAGATTCGCCCTCTACGTTTAAATCACCGGTAGCATTAATGTTTCGATGGTAAGCATAGGGTATGAAAGTGAGTTTTTGGTTTCCTAAGGGTTCAAAATTAGAGCCTCCGTTGAAATCAATATCTACTTGAAGATTTTTAGGACTTCCGTCCCAGTTTATTTCAGTAAAAGAGTCTCCTCCGGTTTGGGTTCCCTCTCCAATAAAAAGGTTAATCATTCCGTAGGCATCAGTTGCGGTATTCTGAATTTCTTGATAATCAATACCACCTGCATTGTTTAAAATAGTAAATTGGATACTAATCTCGTGGTTAGGTAAGATGTTATTTGTAGCATCTACACCGGGAAGCTCTTGTGCTTTGGGATTTAAAATTACCGCTTGGTAACTTATCCCGTCTGTTTGTGCAAAACTTATTATACTAATAAGAAATGCAACTAATAATAAGTAAAAGTTTTTCATAATTGGTTTTTTTAATTATTTTCTTTTGTATTGTTGTCTGTATCTTGGGTTTTGGATTTTCCGCCGGATAGTGAAAAAGCGAGCCCAACCCCAATAGAACTTGATTGGTATTTTAATTTTTGTGAATTTCCGTTTTCGGAACTTTTTCCGTAGTTGTATTGTGTAAAAACGGCGATATTTTGAGAGGCTTGATATTGAAAAATGATGCCTCCCCTAAAAAACATAGTAGTGTCTTTAAACTCTTCTTGTCCTTTTAGGTCAAAGACTTGATTGTTTAACGTTTGTGTGCCTTGTAACATAAACTCGGCAGCGGTTCCGGCTCGTAATAACAGTGTAAATTTATTAGCATTTAACACTTTTAGATCTACATTAAAATGGACTCCAAGATAGGAAGTATCCCATTCAAAATAATTTCCTACCGAGTCGTCACTCCCGATAGCTCCGTACTGATTTAGGCTTATCCCTCCGTAGAGATAGAGTACTTCGTTTACTATGTTATGACGATATCCCATTGCCAAAAAACTTTTGGTTTTTGGTTGTAAATTATCTAAAGTTTCTTCTTGCGAGTTGGTAAATTCAAACGAAGTAAAATTTATTCCGGTTTCGGTGATTATTTCTTGCGAATAAGATTGAAATACCAAAAGAAGTATGGGGGTAAAAAGGTATATTTTTTTCATAATAGTTATTTTTTAATAAGTTTTGCGGTTAGTTTTTTAGACCCGGAAACAAGGGTTAATAAATAAGTGCCACTTGCCAGTTGCGAAATATCTAATTGAAAACGTTTTGTTGGTACTTGTTTTTTAGATAAGATGTGCTTTCCCGAAATGTTAAATAACTCTATTTGAATAGTATTTTTTACTACTTCATTAAATGCAATAGTTACAAAAGTTTCTACCGGATTAGGGAAAATACGTGCACTAAGATTTGAAGTGTCGTTAATATATACCTTAATAGAAGCAGGGGGTTGTTGAAAACCTTGTCTAATGGTGTTGTTGTTTGATTGCAAAGTGCCTATGACGCTTTGTTGCCCGATACTATGGCTAATGTAGTAAGACGTACCTGCAATTTCCATAGTTTTTGAGTTTCCGCTACTATTTAAGGAAGAGCGCTGTACATTTTGCCCGACACCGGTAAAATAAAGTGTTGAGAAAATGAATAAAAACAGGAGTTTTTTCATAACCGAAAAAGTTAAAGTTAATGATTAGGTGCAAGATAGTACCTTTAATCATTGTTAATCAATAAGTAAAAACCCGCAAATTTATAAGGGGTAACCCTTACAAAAAGGATTTATTTTGAAAAACCCACTTTAAAAGGCTGTTTTTTTCGGGTTTTAGATTGAGTTTTTTGCAGATATTATAGCGATGGGAGTCTATTGTTTTTGGAGAAACAAAGAGCATTTCGGCTATTTCTTTTGTAGTTTTTTCTTTAGCGATAAGGCGTATAATATTTAATTCGGTTTTAGTGAAAATAGAAAAGTCTATTACAGGATCTTCAATGTAGTTTTCAATTTCTTTGCTAAAGTATTTTTTTCCGCTCAAAACGGCTTTAATACAATGAGAAATTTGGTTAATAGAAAATTCTTTTAACACAAAGCCCATAACATCTAGTTTAATAATTTCCTTAAAAAAACTTCGTTCTTTATGGAGGGTAAGAAAAATGATTTTTGTAGGCACCTTGAGTTGTCTAATTTTTTTCGCTACTTCTATGCCGTCCATAATGGGCATTTCAATATCTAAAATAGTAATTTCGGGCTGTAAGGAAGTAATGAGCCGTAAAGCTTCCATGCCGTTGTTTGCTTTATGTGTAGTAATTTCGGGCAATTCTTTTTCAATCACAGAAATAACACCTTCTAATAAGATGGGATGGTCATCTGCAACTACTATATTAATTTTATTGCTCATTAACGATAGGAAGTTATGGTGATGAGAGTTCCTTTGTTTTTTTCGGTTTCAAAGTTAATTTTTCCTTTTAAAAATAAGGCGCGTTCTTGTAAGGATTTTAATCCGAAACTTTTTTTGTTTTTTCCTTTTTCCATATTAAAGCCCTTTCCGTTATCTTGAATGGTAATGGTTATTTTGTTTACTTCTTTTATTACTGTGATTTTTGCGGCAGTTGCTCCCGAGTGTTTTATAATATTATTAAAACATTCTTGAACGATTCGATAGAGATAAATTTCTTTTTCTTTTGGGAAGAAATTATCGATGTTTTCTATTTCTTCGGTAACAAAAATTTCGGTGAGTTCATTAATGTCATCTACAATGTTTTTAAGTGTTTTTGTTAATCCGAATTTTTCTAATTGAACGGGATGAAGGTTTCGGGAAATAGAACGTATTTCTTCAATGGTTTTGTCTATTAGTTTTGGGGTTTTATCCGGGTTTAATTGAAGCGAATTTTTAATAAGCAACAAGTTTTGCCCTACCCCGTCATGAAGTTCTTTAGATACACGTTTGCGTTCTTTTTCTTGTGCTTTAATTAAAGATTGAGTGAATTTTTGTTGTTCGATTTTTTTTCGGCGTTGTGTAAAATAAATGTATGAGAATCCAAATAATAACACAAATGCAGTTACCCAAAACTTAAACCAATCTGTTTTCCAAAAAGGGAGTAATATTTCAAAAGAATAGGTTTCAGGTACCTTTTGCCAGATGCCAAAGCCATTATCTGCAACAAATTCAAACGTATAATTTCCCGGGGGTAAATAAGGATAGGTTACTTTGTTATTAAAAGAAGGCTTGGTCCATTTGCTGTCTCTAAGTCCTCTTAATCTATATTTATATTTAATGTTTTCGGGATAGGTTAGTGAAGTAGCTGAAAGTTTAAAGGTTAGATGGTTTTTATTGTAAGGTAAAATGGTTTTATTATTTTTTACGTATAAACTATCATTTAATTTTTCAGAAAAAAGAGCTACTTCTTTAATTTTTAATTGAGGAGCTGTTTTGTTTTTATTAAACTTAAGAGGTGAAAATTTTAGCATGCCGTTATTTGTTCCTAAATAAATAGCGTTGTTTATTTTGGTAATGGCTTTACTAGATTCTCCTTTTATAAATCCAATATTTCTTCCATAGGTTTCAACAACAACAGAGTCTTTTTTAATTAAAGAGTTGATGTCTATTTTAGAAAGTGAAGATGATGATCCTACCCAAAGTGTGTTATCATCTACTAAAATTGAATTAAAACCTCTAATACCGGGAAATCTTTCTCTAGAGAAAGATTTATAGGTATAGGTTGTATCTATTAATTTAACATAGATTAATGCATCTAAGGT
>WFXA01000111.1 GCA_015490835.1 Flavobacteriaceae bacterium
CTCTGTTGAAATTATTAACAAATACCTGCAAGTGCTTTTTAATAAAGAAATCTATAAACTCACTCAAGAACAATTACAAATAAGCGAAGCGGAAGTAAACAGATTAAAACAATTGGTAAAAAACGGCTTAAAACCCAAAAAAGAACTATTGGAAATAGAAGCAACCTATGCTACAAATAACAAAGAAAAAATAATAGCAAAAAACAACATTAACAACAGCTTACTAGAACTAACCACCTTACTAGATGTTAATAAAATGGAAGGTTTTGATGTCTCACAAGTAGAAACAAACCAATTGCAACAAAACAATACAATCTTTTCTCCGCAACAAATTGACACCATTGCAGAAAACACACCGCACATCCAATCGCTTTTACTCGATTATAGAATAAAAGAACAAGATGTTAAAATTGAAAAAACAAATTTTTACCCGCAAGTTTCGCTGAGCTATTCATACAACACCAACTATTACCATATTATCGGTCAAGAAGACAGAGTATTTAACCAAGAAACAGGAATCTTTGAAGACAATGGTTTTTTAATTCAAATACAAAACAACCTCACGCATTATATCGGACTAATAGTTACCGTTCCTATATTTAATAAATTTTCCGTACAATCCAATTTAGACAAAGCCAAAATACAAGCGAAAATTATTTCCTTAGAAATAGACAATCAAAAAAAGGAAATAAAAAACCAAATCGAAATTGCTGTAAATGATGCCATTTCTGCTAAAGCAACCTTAGAAGCGGCCAATAAAGCATACGACTCACAAAAAGAAGCGTTTTTAATCAATCAAAAAAAATTCAGAGAAGGCATTATTACTTCCGATGTGTATCTGGAAAGTAAACTAAATTACACCCAAACCCAAACAGAACTTATAAAAGCTAAATACGACTACATTTTTAAAACCAAAATACTTTCAATCCTAATAAAATAAAATAGTAACTTTGCGGTTTTATATAAAAACGCATTATAACTTTTTCGGTTAAACCAAAAACGAGTTTGGTAACAAAAAAGAATTAGTACGGCTTTATATTAATTTTATTCCAATGAAGAATGTAGTTACAATACTTATTTTATTCTACGCATCGGTTATTTTTTCCCAAGAAAAAGACAGCCTTATTGTAACAAAAGATTCGATAAAAACACAACCGCCTGAGACCGTTACTACATTTGTAACCCTTGAAAAAGATAGTGTTGCAGTGTTAAAAGATTTTGCTTACGCCCGAAAAATCGATAGTCTTTGGCTTCAAGATTTATACAGCAATAAACGGTTTGAAGAAATATACGGAAGCATCAAAAATCTTGATTTTACACCGGTTGATTACCAAGAGCTCACTACCGAAACCCTAAAACAACGCCTTAAAGAACTAGACGCTAAAACCCCTTTTCACATAGAATATAATGCTTCGTTGGAAAGTGTGATTAAAGGCTATTTAAAAAACCGAAGAAAAACAATGGCGAAGTTAATGGCACTGAGCGATTATTACTTCCCGATGTTTGAAGAAACGTTTGACAGGCATAATATTCCGCTGGAAATGAAATACTTGGCAATTGTAGAATCGGCGTTAGTGCCTACGGCACAATCTCCTGTAGGAGCAAAAGGCTTGTGGCAATTTATGTTTAGCACCGGAAAATTATACGATTTAAATGTTAACTCTTATGTTGACGAACGAGCAGATCCTGTAAAATCAACCGAAGCGGCAGCCCGATACTTAAAAAAATTATATACTATTTTTAACGATTGGGATTTGGCTCTGGCAGCCTATAATTCGGGACCGGGGAATGTGTCTAAAGCCATAAGAAGATCGGGCGGGAAGCGCAATTATTGGAACATTCGCCAACATCTTCCACGCGAAACAGCCGGCTACCTTCCGGCATTCTATGCAACGATGTATATTTTTGAATATGCCGAAGAGCATGGTTTTAAAAGTAGCGGACCGAAGTTTCCTTACATTATTACCGATAGTGTTCAGGTAAAAAAAACCATTTCGTTAGAGCAAGTTTCTAAAATTACAAGTATTGACACAACCGAACTTCGGTTTCTTAACCCACAGTACAAACTGGGGATAATCCCTTATGTGGAAAACAAAAAATATACATTACGTTTACCGGTAGATAAAATGGGACTCTTTTTAAGTAACGAAAAAGCAGTTTATGCGTATGCTTTAAGCGAATTTAACAAAAGAGAAAAACCGTTGCCGGAATTTATAGACCAACCCGCTCATGTTCGATATCGAGTAAGAAGTGGTGATTATCTCGGAAAAATTGCCAAAAAATTTGGCGTTGGGGTAAGCCAAATAAAACGCTGGAACAAATTGCGTTCAACCAGATTGCGAGTAGGGCAACGATTAACTATTTATCCAAGAAAATTTGTAAACTCTTCAAAATATAATACGACATCGGCAGAAAACAAAAAAACCTATACGGTGAGAAACGGTGATTCGTTATGGAGTATTGCGCAGAAATTTCCGGGAGTTACGGTAGAACATTTAAAAAAATGGAACAATATTAGCAGTACTAAATTAAAACCCGGAATGAAGTTAAAAATTCAGAAGGGATAATAGCTTTCTTTTGAAGCCTAAACACATACATTCAACATGCTTAAAAACACGTATAATTTTTGAACAAATGAAAAAAATTCTAACAATTTTCATCGTCTTATCGGTGGTAACATCGTGTAATCAAAAAGGAGAAAAAAACAAAAGAATACTTCCAAAATCGGTTGGTAATATCAATGCATTACAAGTTGTAATAAATGATGATTTATGGAACGGTGAAGTTGGAGAAACCATACGAAAATATTTTGCCGCACCCACAGACGGATTGCCTCAAGATGAGCCGTTATTTGATTTGCGACAATTTAAACCGGCAGCCTTTAGTGGTTTTGCAAGAACCAATCGTATATTCCTTAAAGCGGGTATAGGAGATAAAGACACTATCTATATTAAAAAAAACCCTTTTGCAAGACCCCAAACAGGAGCGTTTATTTATGCGAAAACACATAGAAAGTTAGTAGAATTAATAGAAAAAAATCACCAAAAAACTATTGAGTTTTTTCATCAATCGGAAATAAAAGAGCGCCAACGCCGTACAGCTATTTCTACTTTAAAATTAGACTCCTTAAAACAATGGTTTGGCATAACACTTAAAGTACCATCTGCGTACAAAATTGCTAAGAAAACACCGGAATTTTATTGGATACGAAAACATTTAAAATCCGGTAGCACAAATATTTTAATTTACGATGTGCCCTTAAACGCCATTACAAGCGATAGTCTGGCGATGCAGCAAATAATTAAAATAAGAGATTCCATTAGCGGGAAAGAATTACCCGTAGAGGACGACGGGAGGTTTATTACCGAAAAGGCTTACGCTCCCTTTTTATTTAAAACCAAAATAGCCGGATTTCCCGCTTATGAAACCAAAGGAACTTGGGAAGTAGAAGGCGAATTAATGGCAGGACCGTTTGTAAATTATGCAATCAAAGACACAATTAACAACAGGTATTTAATTTTGGAAGGATTTACTTATGCACCTTCGGTAGATAAAAGAAACCTTCAATTTGAACTGGAATCTATCTTACACTCAGTAAAAATAGTTAAGAAATAAAATAATTTACCGTTTTAAAGCAGGTGTTTTAAGGAGAAAATACCTCGAAATATTTTTTTAGACAAGGCTAAAAGTTTTGATGAACAAATAATTAGTGGTAAAATAGGTTGCACAAATAAAAAAAAACAAAGCAATAAAAAAGCCCTGTAAAAACAGAGCTATAGGTATAAAAAGGTATTAGATTTAATTATCATCAATCTTCTTTGTGTCGTCGGTATTTTCGCGTGAAGCATCTTTAAATTCTTTAATACCGCTACCCAGACCGCGCATTAATTCGGGTATTTTTTTTCCGCCAAAAAGTAATAGCACAACTACTACTATTAATATTATTTGCCACGCTCCCACTACTAAGGGTATAAATAATGCTTTCATCTTTCAAAAGGTTTATAAGGCAAAGATAATAAGAAAACTTAACATACAAACCTTACACAACAGAATAGTTGTTTATTTACTAACCCGTTTACAATATTATTTTCTTAAAAAGGTTTATAGGGTTAATACCGAATACGAATTCAATATATTTCAATTTCAAGTTTTCTCATTGAACTATTTTCATTCTGTAACGGCATTAACCATTCTAAAATAGAAAATAGTTTTGGACTATTTTATATTAAGAATAGGTATAACATAAAATTATAACCCCAACTAATCTAAAACTACCTCAGGTTCTTTTATATTTGTACTTAATTATGGCAACAAAAGAAAAGAAAGTAAAAAAACTAAAAAAGAAGTTGCTTCACAAGTATCGCTTGGTAGTATTAAACGAAGATACTTTTGAAGAACGATTTTCGTTTAAATTAAACCGCCTTAATGTATTTGTCTTTAGCACTGTGTTTGCACTATTGCTCATTACAGGAACCACACTTTTAATTGCCTTTACCCCGTTGCGGGAATACATCCCCGGCTATTCTTCTACCAGATTAAAAAAGAAAGCAACGCAACTTGCTTATAAAACAGATTCGTTACAACGTGCTTTATCAATAAACCAACAATATTTAGCTTCGATAAGAAAAGTATTAACCGGTGAAGTAAAAACCGTTCAACTCAACAAAGATTCATTAATTGAAGCGGCTAAATTAGATATTTCACAAGTAAATTTAAACCCTTCTAAAGAAGATTCGTTATTACGCGAGCAAGTTGCCCTAGAGGATAAATACAACCCGTTAACCGATGCTTCCGAAAAAAGCTTTGTGCTGTTTGCTCCGGTTAAAGGTACCATTACACAAGGGTACAACCCAAAGGAAAAACATTATGCCGTTGATGTGGTAACCACCAAAGACGTTCCTGTTAAAGCTACGGCAGACGGAACGGTAATTTTTTCAGAATGGACAGCAGACACGGGTTTTGTTATTATTTTGGAACATTCCAATAATTTAATTTCGGTTTACAAACACAATGCTTCGCTAACCAAAAGTCAAGGGGAATTGGTAAAAGCCGGTGAAGTAATCGCTATTACAGGTAACACGGGAGAACTTACCACCGGACCTCATTTGCATTTTGAGCTATGGAGCGACGGTTACCCGATAGACCCCACAAATTTTATAGATTTTGATTAACCTAAAACCACTCGCAGCTAAACTATTTGCAAAAACCGTTGTTAACCGTATTAACAAATGGGCAAACAACCCTGTTGAAACACAAAAAAAGGTTTTTAATCAATTAATTACTCAAGCAAAAAGCACGCAATTCGGAAAAGATCATCGGTTTGCCAAAATAAAAACACATCAAGATTTTGTAAAACATGTGCCGGTTCGCGATTATGAGGCATTAAAACCCTACATCGATAAGGTGGTAAAAGGTGAAGAAAATGTTTTATGGAAAGAAAAACCGCTTTATTTTGCCAAAACATCCGGCACAACATCCGGCGCAAAATACATACCGCTAACCAAAGAATCGATGCCCACACATATTCAAGCGGCTCGTAATGCGATACTTTGTTACATTAATGAAACCGGAAAAGCCGATTTTGTTACCGGAAAAATGATTTTTTTACAAGGAAGCCCCGTATTGTCTGAAACGAACGGAATAAAAACCGGAAGGCTTTCGGGAATTGTGGCGCACTATGTTCCTAAATACCTTCAAAAAAACCGACTTCCTTCTTGGGAAACCAACTGTATTGAAGACTGGGAAACCAAAGTTGATGCTATTGTCGAAGAAACCATTCGTCAAAATATGACCGTAATTAGCGGAATTCCATCTTGGGTGCAAATGTATTTTGAACGCCTTGTTTCTAAATCCGGCAAAAAAGTAGGCGACTTGTTTAAAAACTTTAACCTTTTTATTTACGGTGGAGTAAATTACGAACCCTACCGAAATAAATTTGAAGAATTAATAGGAAGAAAAGTAGATAGTATCGAGCTGTTTCCGGCAAGTGAAGGCTTTTTTGCTTTTCAAGACAAACAAGAAGAAAAAGGAATGTTGTTGCTGTTAAATTCCGGTATTTTTTACGAGTTTATTAAAGCCGATGAATTTTTTAATCCCAACCCGAAACGATACACTATCGGAGAAGTAAAAACAGGTGTAAATTATGTGATGATTATTTCTACAAACGCCGGCTTATGGGCGTATAATATAGGCGATACGGTTATGTTTACCTCCACAAACCCATATCGAGTAGTGGTTACAGGGCGTATTAAGCATTTTATTTCGGCATTTGGAGAGCATGTGATAGGAAAAGAAGTAGAAGTAGCCATTAACCAAGCAATGAAACAACACGGCTTTTCAATTTCCGAATTTACCGTAGCACCCCAAATTAATCCTCCCGAAGAAGGATTGCCCTATCATCAATGGTTTATAGAATTTGAAAAAACACCAAAAAATTTATCTGAAATTGCCATAACAATAGATCAATCGTTACAAAACCAAAACAGTTATTATAAAGATTTAATTACAGGAAAAGTACTTCAGCCTTTAAAAATAATGCCATTACCACCGGGAAGTTTTAATAACTATATGAAATCGCAAGGAAAATTGGGCGGACAAAACAAAATTCCCAGACTAACCAACAATCGAAAAATTGCCAATACTTTGCTAAAAGATAAAAGCGGTTAACTTTATTCAGAGACGTACAACATTCTTGAGAATTCAGAATTATGAATATATTTAATATCCATAAACTTGCCATCTAAATTCCTCAATCCTCAATATCCGGTGAGCCGTTTTTATACCAAAAGGAATTATTTTTTTCAGTATCAAGGCGAAAAACACAGTTATAGCAGAGTTAAAACGAGTATTTTCAACGAAGATACAGGAAAAAAGAAACGATTTATTAGAATAGAAAATAGTTGTTTTTGGTATTACTTGCGTTAGACAAATGCAGCTTGATAAAACAGTAATAACATTAATTTTTAAGGTTAAACCGCAAAAATTCACGCTAATTTTTAAGGTTTAAGCTGAAGTTTTATTATTTTTGAATAAAATTTAACTATGTATATAATTAGAGCTATAGAGCAAAACATCATAAATGATCTTAAAACCAAAAACGAAATTATAGTAGTTTACGGAGCCAGACAAGTAGGTAAAACAACTCTCATCAAACAAATAATAAACAAAATAAACCTGAAAACCCTTCAAATTAATGCCGAAGAGTTAAAGTACCAATCTGTTTTTTCAAGCCGAGATTTGGCAACTATGCAAGCCTTAGTTGAAGGATACCAACTACTATTTATAGATGAAGCGCAAAGTATTGAGAACATAGGTATAAACTTAAAAATACTTCACGACGCTCATCCAACACTCAAAATCATAGTAAGTGGCTCCTCCTCTTTTGAACTTTCAAACCAAATAACAGAACCATTAACAGGACGCACAAAAACCTACATGCTTTATCCGTTGGCATTTTTAGAACTACAAAATCTATACAATACTTTTGAGTTACAAGAACATATAAATCAAGCATTAATTTTAGGAGGATACCCCAAATTATACACCATACAAAATAGAAAAGAGAAAATAACACATCTTAGTGAGTTGGCTTCTTCTTATTTGTATAAAGATGTGTTGCAGTTTGTAAGAGTAAAACATTCTAAAAAATTATACGATTTATTACGGTTATTGGCTTTTCAAATAGGCAGTACCGTTTCTATTTATGAGTTAGCAACAAGTTTAAAAACAAGCAGTGAAACCATTGATAGATATATAGACTTATTAGAAAAATCTTTTATCATTTTTAGGCTATCCGGTTTTTCAAAAAATCTTCGGAAAGAAATTAGCAAACAAGACAAAATATTTTTTTACGATTTAGGCATAAGAAACTCCATAATAAATAATTTTTCGTCGATAGAAAACAGAACTGATGTCGGGCAACTATGGGAAAATTTTTTGCTTCTGGAACGAAAAAAGAAAACAGCCTATAAACAACATCAAAAAAGCATCTATTTTTGGCGCACCTATACAGGAGCCGAATTGGATTATGTAGAAGAATACGAAGGAAAACTTGTTGGTTACGAGTTTAAATGGGGAACCAAAACTCCAAAAGCTCCAAAATCTTGGCTGGAAAATTATAAAACAGCATCTTTTGAATATGTCAATAAAGAAAACTTTTTAGATTTTATTCTATAAGGTGGTTTCTACTTAAAACCCACAAATCTACCTATTTTGGCAGATTTATCTGCATATGATAGGCAGGCTCATGAATCTACCTGTCGGTAGTCAGGCTCACAAACTCAATCCCCAATCGAAGAAATCATAAATAGATTGTATCTTTGTGCGGAAATAAGAATATGATAAACACACACAAACGTACAAGAGCACAAGAAAGTTCGCAAGCAATAGAGCGCATGTACATTACCATGCGTCATTTATTTAATAGAGGTTTCTATAAGCCTATGGGAGTTTCGGGAGAAACACTTAGAGAGGCGTTATTAACCCTTCGCCCCGAAATTTACGGCTCTGTTGCCGAAGATAAAACCGAGCTTCAAGGCTTGTTGTATGTTATTGAAAGGCTTCCGGAAGGAATTGAAGAATGTAGGTTTATTAACCTTACAAGCGACGAAGGCTATAAAGACTCACACTTTAAACCCATTATTCCGCCCAAGCGAAGAAGAAATTGTTACCGGATAGACCAAGAACAAATGAATATTGAAATAACCAGAGGACGGTCTGATATTTACGATATACTTACACACCTTACTTTTTTGTTTATAGAATCTCACAAAATAGCCAATCAAGTATTAATAAACGAAGGAAAAGACGTTAGAAGAGATTGGAAAAAACTAGAAAACGCCATAAAAAAAGGAAACAAACTCACAAAAACCGAAAAAGAAATTGCCCTAACCCACACGGCTATTTTTTTAGGCAGAACTTTTGAGGAACTAAACGAAGTTTACGCATCGTTTGCAACCCCAAGTAATAAAAATCGATTTTTAAGTATTATATATCATTTAGGAAAACTTGCCATAGATGAGATAACAACCAATAACAAAAGAATAATAACCTTTACACCGGTTTTAAGAGAGCGACTAGGGCATCACATTCACGGTGAAAAATGGGCTTATACCGTTAAACAAGTTTTAGAAAAAAATAAGTTGCTGGAAAGACCCCTCCATATAATTAGTGCGAATATGCACAGTGTGATGAACACACTCTATTCACCCGAAGCATTAGCTTCGCTGTTTAAAAAGCACAAGCCCTTTGAGGTATATGAAATGCTGAGTGATTCTTCCAATAAATCATTGCGAAAAAAAGTAATAGATTATGCCGCAAAAAACGGATTAACCTATATTCAAGACACCAGTGGCGCAAATATTAACGTGCAAATTATCGACACTAAAAAACTCCCGGAAACCATTTATCCCTTGCAGGAAGAAGTTTATCCTGTACTTATTGTTATGGACTACGCCTTTGGAGAGCAAGCTTTTGAAACGATGGACGAACTGTTAAAACCGTATTCAAAAAACAAAAATCACAAACAATATTTAAACGTAGAAAGTGTTTCTATAATGGGAAAAGCCGGAATTTTAGAAGGTGGAAAAGGTGATATTATGATTCCGTCTGCTCATGTTTTTGAAGGCACGGCAGATAATTACCCGTTTAAAAATATGCTTAAAAAAGATCAATTTAATGAAGACGATATTTTTGTATGTAAAGGATCTATGATTACCGTATTGGGCACATCGCTTCAAAATAAAGACATATTAGAATTTTTTCACAACTCCACTTGGAACGTTATAGGGTTGGAAATGGAAGGAGCCCATTACCAAAAAGCCATACAATCGGCTTCAAAAATAAGGCGTAGCATTCCGTCTAAAGTAAAAGTACAGTATGCTTATTATGCTTCCGATAATCCGCTAGAAACAGGAAGCACACTAGCATCCGGTGGGTTGGGCACAACCGGAGTAAAACCCACCTATTTAATAACACAAAAAATACTTGAAAACATTTTTAGTTTAACCTAAATTAATATTTTGAAAAGCAATAAAGTACTTATAACAGGAGGAGCAGGATTTATAGGCTCCAATTACGTCCCTTACATTATTGAAACTACCAACGATCAGGTTTTTGTTCTGGACAACCTAACCTATGCAGGAGATTTAACAAACCTCGTAGAGGTATCCAATCACCCGAATTATCATTTTATAAAAGGAGATATTTGTGACGAAACCCTAATAAACGAGTTGTTTAACAAACACCAATTTAACAAGGTGGTACATTTTGCTGCAGAAAGCCATGTAGATAACTCTATAACCGGACCGGGAGCCTTTATTGAAACCAATATTGTTGGAACCTTTAATCTGTTACAAGTAGCATATAAGACTTGGATGAACGCACCAAACGACTTTAAAGAAGCGTTTAAAGAAGCAAAATTTTTACACGTTTCTACCGATGAGGTGTACGGAACTCTCGGAAAAACCGGTCTTTTTACCGAAAAAACACCGTATGCACCAAACAGTCCGTATAGCGCATCAAAAGCCTCTTCAGACTTTTTGGCAAGAAGTTATTTTCACACCTATGGATTTCCGGTGGTAACCACAAATTGTTCCAACAATTACGGACCCAAACAACACCAAGAAAAACTAATACCAACTATTATTAGAAAAGCAGTTTCCGGGGAACCCATTCCTATTTACGGAGACGGAAAAAATATTAGAGACTGGCTGTATGTTTTAGATCATTGCAAAGGTATAAAACTTGCACTTGACAAGGGAAGACTAGGAGAAACCTATAACATAGGAGGTAGAAACGAACGAGAAAACATTTATATTGCCGAAACCATTTGTGAAATTTTAGACAAGATAAAACCAAAAAAAACTGGCTCTTATAAAGACCAAATCACCTACGTTAGCGATAGACCCGGACACGACTTTAGATATGCCATTGATGCTACTAAAATTGAAAACGAATTAGGCTGGAAAGCAGACGAAAACTTTGAGTCCGGAATAGATAAAACCGTAATGTGGTATCTTAAAAAATTAAATTTATAATGAAAGGAATTATACTAGCCGGAGGTTCCGGAACACGATTACACCCTATAACTTTAGCAGTAAGTAAGCAGTTAATGCCGGTTTATGATAAACCAATGATATATTATCCGCTTTCTACACTAATGTCTGCAGGCATACGAGAAATTTTAATTATTTCCACTCCACAAGACCTTCCGTTATTTGAAAAATTATTGGGTGACGGAAAAAATTTAGGATGTAAATTTAGTTATGCGGTACAAGAAGCGCCTAACGGATTAGCCGAAGCATTTATAATAGGAAAAGAATTTATTGGCAACGATAAAGTAGCGCTAATTTTAGGAGATAACATCTTTTACGGAAGCGGTTTAAAACAACTTTTACAAGCCAATAATAATCCCGACGGAGGAATTATTTATGCCTATCACGTGCAAGACCCGGAGCGGTATGGTGTGGTAGAATTTGACCAAAACGGAAAAGCACTTTCTATAGAAGAGAAGCCACAAAAGCCAAAATCCAATTATGCCGTTCCCGGAATTTATTTTTACGATAATTCTGTAGTTGAAATAGCATCTAATATTAAACCAAGCGATAGAGGTGAATTGGAAATAACAGACGTAAATAACGAATACCTAAAACAAGGTAAGCTACATGTTAGTATTTTAGACAAAGGAACCGCGTGGTTAGATACCGGAACTTTTGCTTCGCTTATGCAAGCCTCACAATTTGTTCAAGTAATTGAAGAACGACAAGGGTTAAAAATAGGAGCAATAGAGCAAGTAGCTTATGATATGGGATACATAGGTGAGCAACAACTTAAAGAATTAATAACGCCATTATTAAAAAGCGGATACGGAAAACACATCACATAAAACCTTTTTATTTTGAAAATAGAGTCCACACCCTTAGAAGGTTGTTTTATTGTAAAACCCAATGTTTTTAAAGATAAGCGTGGTTTTTTTTACGAAACCTTTAACCAAAAAACTTTTAAGCAAGTAACAGGGTTATCTGTTAATTTTGTTCAAGACAATCAGTCTGTTTCTAGTTATGGTGTATTACGGGGCTTGCATTTTCAAAAAGGAGAAATGGCGCAAGCCAAATTGGTGCGTGTTGCACAGGGGAAGGTATTGGATGTAGCGGTAGATTTACGAAAAAATTCGCCCACTTACGGCAAGCACTTTTCTATCGTATTAGACGATAGCAATAACTACCAATTATTTGTTCCGCGTGGATTTGCACATGGATTTGCGGTACTTTCAAAAAAAGTGATTTTTTGTTATAAATGCGACAATTATTATAACAAGGCTTCAGAAGGAGGGATTATCTATAACGACGCAACCTTAAACATAGATTGGCATCTTCCACAAGAAGATATTATTGTTTCAGAAAAAGACAAACAGCTTCCCGCATTTATAAATAGGGTTTAAGTTTTTTCAAGAAGTTACTTTTAGTATAAATATGAAAAAAATAGTGGTTACAGGAGCTAATGGTCAATTAGGAAAGTGTTTAAAAGATGCTTCTGTTTATTTCCCTAATATGGAAATGATTTTTGCGCCGAAAGAAAATTTAGACATTACAAAACCACAGGCAGTACAGCAATTTTTTAAAATTCATTCACCGGATTTTTGTATAAATGCAGCGGCATATACCAATGTAGATAAAGCCGAAGAAGAACAAGAAAAAGCCTTTTTAATAAATGCAGAAGCCGTAAAAAATCTTGCAGTTGCTTGTAAAGAAAACAACACTACGCTGCTTCACATCTCTACCGATTATGTTTTTGACGGGAAAAAGAAAACCCCGTATGTTGAAGAGGATGAGGTAAACCCCATAAATGTTTATGGTGCTTCAAAATTAGAGGGAGAAACCACTATTCAAGAGTTTTTAAGCAGGTATTATATTGTAAGAACCTCTTGGTTGTATTCGCAATACGGGCATAACTTTTTTAAAACCATTTTAAAACATTTGGAGGCAGGAAACAAACTAACCATTACAACCGAACAAGTTGGAGCGCCCACTAACGCAAACGATTTGGCAAATACCTTATTAACGATTATTGAAAAAGATAACTCGCAATACGGAACCTATCATTTTAGTAATTTGGGAGAAGCAACTTGGTATCATTTTGCAAAAGAAATAGAAATCATTTCCAATATAAAAAATGGAGGAGGTATTGCCAAAACCAATCATTATCCTACATTTGCCAAAAGACCTGATTTTAGTGTTTTAAACACTAAAAAGCTTACAAACACGTTTGGAATAGATAGTTTAAATTGGAAACAAAGCTTACAAACAGTATTTATAAATTCAAAAATCAACTAACCAATGTCAACCAATCAACCCGAAGAAGTAGATATTTTTTATATCTTAAAGAAGATAAAAGAGGCGTTTAAAAAACTAAACAAATTGTTTTTTAATGCGGTTAACTTTGTTGTAAAAAGATGGATTGTTATTGCTCTGTTAATTCTTGCAGGGGCAGGTTATGGCTATTATGTTAACAAAACAACTACAAAAAATAAAACAGCAAAACTCTTAGTGAGAATTAATTTTGACACGGTTAATTACGTATATACAACCATTGAATTGTTAAACGAAAAGTTAATCGAAAAAGACACTGCCTATTTTAAAAAAGCAGGTTTTCCGGAAGCGATTGGTACTATTAAAGGGATTGAACTAAAGCCCTTAGTAAGAATAAAGGAAATAGTTGACCAATACGAAATTAACAACAGAAATTTTGAATCGGTATTGAAAAATGTAGATTTTGAATCTGTTGATGAAGAGTTTGATTTAGCCAACACCTTTACCGTAGATTATAAGCAGCACATTATGGTTGTTTCTTTGAGTAATAATGCAACACCAAAAACACTTCAAGAACTTATAAAGTTTATTAATAACAGCGAACTTCTGCAAAACCTAAAAGAAAAGAAAGTAACAGATTTAACTTTACAAATAGCTACCAACAAAAACACGGTTATACAGATAGATAAGATTTTAGATTTTTACACACAAAATAAATCATTACCCTCTCCTTCAAACCAATTATTTGTTGTAGACAAGAATTTTGATATTCAGAAAATAATAGAAAAGAAAACCGAGCTTCAAAAAGAAAATGAAAAACTTAATCAAGAATTAGTTTATTCAAAAAATATTGTTGTTGTTTTAAATAAACCAACAGTTACATTTGAAGAAGAAGGAATTACGGATAATAAACTTGTTTTTTATCCGCTACTCTTCGTAGGGCTATTTTTACTATTAGCTTTTGTGAGGTATATCTTTTTGACGCTAAAAAGAATGGCGGAAGAAGACTAAAGCAACTAACGTGTCCTTTTTTTTAAAAGCCAAATCATTAATCCTAAACGCGGGAAAAGTATTCTTCTTAAGAATTATAGGGATGATGCTATCTTACGGGGCAATTTTTTTTATTACCAATAAGTATGGGGATGAAGTTTATGGAAGGTTTTCTTTGTCACAAACTATTATAGAGTTCTTAGCATTGGTTTTTTCGTTGGGATTAACCACCGCCACAGTAAAGTTTACCGCCAACACAAATTTTTTTAAAAACGGATTACCACAAAACCAATTTTTAAAAAATACGGTTGTATTGTTACTGGCTTCTTCTATTATAATTTCTGTCACTTTTTATTTATTAAACAATTGGTTTTCAGTTGTTTTGTTTGAAGACGCTCAGCTTATACCGTATTTTAGATACATTGCGTTTTTTATGATATTTGTAATATTTCATGCCTTTTTTTCTGAGTTTATTCGGGGAAAAGGAAACTTTTTTCAGTTTGCATTATTCAGATATGTGTTTCCTAATTTAGGGTTTGTTGTTTTTTTAGCGATTTTTCATCAATTACAATTAATAGAAGCAGATACGGTTTTGGCTTACTTAGTTAGTATTACCTTATTGGTTTTTGTTTTGGTGTTTTATTTTCCGTTTAACCGGTTAAACACAAGAAAATCATTTAGTTACAACGAATTATTAGCAGTTTCATTTCCGATGTTATTTAGCAGTGCGTTTTTATTTTTATCAAACTGGACAGATGTTTTTATGTTAGGAAAGATGGTAACCAAAGCAGATTTAGGAGTCTATAATGCCGCGTATAAATTATCACTTGTTGCTTTGGTGGTTATCAATGCGGTTAATACGGTTTTAGCACCTAAAATATCAAGACTTTACGGTGAAAACAAAATTAAAATTATTGGTCAGGAAGTACAACATGCAACAAAATTAATTACCCTAATTACTTTGCCTTTAGTTATCTTGTTAATCGTTTTTAGAGTTCCTATTTTATCGCTTTACAGCGAAGCGTTTATTAGAGGAGAATATGTTCTGGTTGTGGTTTCGTTAGGGCTACTCTTCAACGCTTTTTCGGGTAGTGTGGGACAAATATTAAATATGACGAAACACCAAAAGGTTTTAAGAAAATTTACATTATACAGTTTATTAATAAATGTTACCTTAAATTATTTTTTAATCATAAGATATGGTATTTTAGGGGCAGCTATTGCAAGTGTAATTTCAAATGTGTTTTTAAACACACTATGTGTTATTTTTATTAAAAAGAAGTTTAACTTTTATGCGTTTTACCAACCTTGGAAACAATTGTAAAAATATCTAAATATCTATCCAATAAAAGGCATACGCTTTTAAAAAAAATCTTTTATGTGTCTTATTTGCACACAAAAGGAAGGGTGATAATTGAAAAGCGAGTAAATATTAGACCCTTTTTTAATCAAAAAACGAAACTAAAAATTACGCTTCATAATAATACTCGATTAAAACATGATATTATTATTCAAGGATCTGGAGAATTTACTTTAGGAGAGAATTCGTATGTTAGCTCATATAGCGTAATTGGGGTAAATGAAAGGATAACTATTGGAGCCAATGTGATGATAGCTAATAGTGTTTCAATAAGAGATACAGACCATAATTTTTCAGACAATCAAACCAGTATGATTAATCAGGGAATTGTGACCAGCCCAATTGTAATTGAAGATAACGTATGGATTGGTCATGGGGTAGTTATAACCAAGGGTGTTACCGTTAAAACAGGTTCAATCATAGCTGCGAATGCGGTGGTTACAAAGGATGTCCCTGCTAATGTTATTGTGGGCGGTGTTCCTGCAAGGATATTAAAAGAAAGAAATGAAAGAAAAAATTAATTTTATATGCGTAGGAATTCAAAAATCAGGCACCTCAACCCTACATGATATTCTTCAGCAACACCCGGATATTGCTTTACCTACTTATAAAGAAACTCATTTTTTTAGAGATTCTGAAAAATTTGATAAAGGAATTGATTCGTACTTCAACTATTTTTCAAACCAAACCAAACCTTTTCTTGTTGAAATAGATCCGGAATATGCTTATTTTGAAGAATGCGCCAAGCGAATTAAAAACACTCTGGGTACAATTAAAATAATATTTATCCTTAGAAACCCTGTTGACAGAGCCTATTCTCATTATTTAATGACTAAAGGAAGAGGGTTGGAAAAACTTTCGTTTAAAGAAGCAATATTAAAAGAACAAAATCGCCTAAACACCCATTATAATAAAATTCATTACAGTTACATTTCCAGAGGATTTTATTCAGAACAAATACGACGATTTGAAACAATTTTTGGTGAAGAAAACATACAAATTTACTTTTTTGAAGACCTTGTAAACAATACTCAAAAAGTGATAGCAGACATTCTTGAATTTACCAAAATCCCTTCGTTTGAGTTTGATTTTACAATTAAAAGTAATGTTGCATCTCAAGCTAAGAGCAAAACTCTTAGAGATTTTATTTACAAACCCAACCCGATAAAAAAAGCAATAGGAAAACTTATTCCGATAAAATCGTGGAAAGATAAATTAGCCCACACAGTAGCATCTATCAATAAAAAACCACTAAAAAAAGAACCGCTATCTCCGATTGAAAAAAGAGAAATTTATCAACAATTCTATCGTAAAGAAATAACCGAGTTAGAAAAAAAATATAACCGAAACCTCTCTCATTGGAAGTATGAATAAAAAAGTAAACATACTGTTTGTAAATTATAATTCGGGAGCGGATTTAACGGCTTGTCTTTCTACTCTTCTCAGGGCAACGTATTCTCATTTTTGTGTCTATATAGTTGATAACCTCTCTAATGACAATAGCATTGAAGTTATACAAGATTTTTGTAAGAGAGAGCACGTTTTAATAAAAACCCTTACAGCACAACAATGGAATACATATTCTAACAATCAAGTTAAGGTAGTGTTGATTAAAAACAACCAAAATAATGGTTTTGGTGCGGGTTTAAATGTTGTTTTAAATAAACTACTGAAAACCAAAACAGATGAATACGTTTGGATTGTAAATCCGGATATAGAAATAGAAGAAAATGTACTAAAAGAGCAAGTAGAACTCATTAATGATAAAAAGAAAACAATAATAGGAAACAGCATTTATTATTTTAACAACAAAAGCCAAATAATGTATTATGGCGGGTTTGAAGTAAAAAAATGGTGGCACGGAATTAAAGCCGTAACCCAAAAAGAAAACAGCAACAAATTAGACGCCATTACAGGAAGTTCGTTTCTTACACACCTATCAACCTTTAAAGAAGTTGGGCTTTTTCCCGAAACCTATTTTATGTATTGGGAAGAAACAGATTTTTGTACAAAAGCCAAAAGAATGAATTATACATTTGAGGTTAACAATGCGTCAAAAATATATGACAAAGTAGCCTCTGTAACCAATCATAATTTTTTGAGAGAATATTTTTATTTACTAAACGGACTGCGGTATTATAAAAAATATTACCCATACCATGTCCCCATTATTTTAATGTCTACTTTTGCTAAGCAAATAAAAGCGGTTTTTTCTTTTAATAAAGTAAAAACAAAAGCTATTTTTTGGGCGCACATAGATTTTTTAAAAATACTAATGGGGTTAAAAATAAACGTAAAAAAAAGAATTTCTTCAGGTGTATAGTAAAAAACAACATCACATTCGGTTGCTTTCAAAACTTCCGGTTAGTAACTTGTTTAATCCTTTTTATTCAGGTAGAGGAAGTGTTGTTTTTATGCATAAAATTGTTAAAGACAAATCAGATTCCAACAGACTTTTTTTAAACTCAGCCAATGAAGTAACAGTAGACTATTTAGAGCTGTTAATAAACTATTTAAAAAACAAAAACTACCGCTTTATTTCATTAGATCAGTTACATAAAGAGCTTCTTTCTAAAAAAAAAAGCAAGCAAAAATTTATTTGTTTTACGTTTGACGACGGTTACAAAGACAACCTCACTTTAGCATATCCTGTGTTTAAAAAACACAACATTCCTTTTGCTATTTATATTACTAATTGTTTTCCTAACAAAACCGCTTCTTTATGGTGGTATTTTATAGAAGACATCCTACTTAAAAACGACTTTGTAGAACTTACCGTCAACTCTAAATTAACCTCTTTTTCTTCAAAAACTAAAGAAGAAAAAGAAGCAACCTTTTTCGCCTTGCGGAATCTTTTTTTAAAGGCAAATAAATCGCAATTAGAATATTACAGGAAACAACTGGAAGAAAAATATTCGATTTCGGAAAAAGAATATGTTGCAAGAGAAGCTTTGTCGTGGCAAGAAATTAGTGAGCTAAGCAAAGATAGTTTGGTAACAATAGGATGCCATACAGCAAATCATTTGCCGTTAAATCAATTAACAGAAGAGGAGGTGGTAGAAGAAATTCAAGCTTCAAAAAATGAAATAGAAAAGCATATTAACAAAGAAGTGAATCATTTTGCATATCCTTTCGGAACGGTTTCAGAAATAGGAAAAAGAGAAGTTGAAGTTGTAAAAAAATTATCTTTTTTTAAAACGGCAACCACTACACGAACAGGAAATATATTTAGCACACATAAAAGCCATTTATTGTCCTTACCCAGAATACAAGTTTTAGGCACTTGGGATGATTTTAGCATTTTAAATTTATACCTAAGTGGTGTAATACCTGCGATAAAAAACAAATTTAAAAAAACAGTGACTCTTTAGATGAAAACGATTAAACCCACATTTTTTATTGTAGGAACACCAAAATCAGGGACTACATCGCTGTTTAAATATTTGGAAGAACACCCTCAGGTTTTTGTTCCCTCCATTAAAGAACCTCATTTTTTTGCTTTTCCTGAAGTAAAAAACACGTATTATAAGACTAAAATAATTAACAATAAACCGGACTATTTAAAACTTTACAAGCAAGCAAAGTCTTTTAAAGCGGCAGGAGATTTTAGCACATCGTACCTTAAAAACTCAAAAACGGCTCAACGAATTTATGATTTTAACCCTCAGGCAAAGATAATTATTGTGCTTCGTAACCCTGTGGAGCGAGCCATATCGCATTATTTAATGGATTATAATTTGGGCTACGTAAAAGTACCTTTAAAAGAAATTATCACCTACCCGAAAAAACACGCATTGTTTTATAATCAGTATATTTCTTTGGGCGAATACGAAGCGCAAATACAGAAATACACCCAAGTTTTTCCGAAAGAACAAATTTTAATTTTTTCAAGCAATCAATTTTTTAACAATACTCAAAAAGTACTTCAAAACGTATTTCAATTTTTAGAAATAAAAGAAGACATTTCTATTAATTTAGGTCAAAAACACAATCAATATAATGTACCTAAATATTCCTTTGTTCAGAAGTTAACACAAAGTAGCACGCTAATAAAGTTAAAAAATCTCGTTCCCGAATTTGTTTTGCAACCCCTTAAATCGGTGTTGGTTGACAATAACAAACCCAAACCCGAATTTGTTGAAGAGAAAGAGTTTTTAACAGCGTATTATGCTTCTCAAAAGGATTATCGTGATTTTGTAACCCTTAAAACAGAAAATTAAGTGGAAGAAATCAAGGTACTTATGGTAAGTAGAGCAACACTTTTTTCTCATCCGGGAGGAGATACTACCCAGATATTAAAAACTGCAGAATATATAAATAAGATTGATGGTGTTTCGGTTACGATTAAAACGGTAAAAGATTCGATTGATTTTTCACAATATCACTTACTTCATTTGTTTAATATTTCCAGACCCGCAGATCTTTTAGGAGTTATTAAAAAATCAAAATTACCCTATGTACTTTCTACCATATTTATAGATTATTCCGAGGTAGAAGCGCACCATCACAATAAGTATCGCGTTTTGTTGAGTAAAATCTTTTCTCCGTATCAGGTTGAATATATTAAAACCCTAGGGAGGATACTAAAAAAACAAGACAAATTAACAGATTGGCAATACCCATTTCTTGGTCAGAAAAAAGCAATGCGAAAAGTAATTACTAAAGCTAAAATGCTTTTGCCCAACTCTACTAGTGAGTACAGAAGATTGCAAAAAGCTTTTTCTATCAATATTTCTTACCAAGTAATACCCAACGCCATCGATCTACATGTTTTTTCAAAAGAGCTAAATAACGAGAAAAGGAATGTGTATAAAAAGTTTGAAAACGCAGTTATTTCGGTAGGACAAATAACACCGGTAAAAAATCACTTAACACTAATAAAGGCACTAAACAACACTGCTTATAACGTTTTTATTATAGGTTCACCTTCCGGAAATGCCTTAAATTATTTTGAAAAATGTCGTAAAGAAGCAGCAGATAATATTACTTTTATCCCATATATGAAGCAGGAAGAATTAGCATTCGTTTATAGTATGGCAAAAGTTCATGTGTTACCCAGTTGGTTTGAAACAACCGGATTGGTTTCGTTAGAAGCGGCTTATATGGGCTGCTCGATTGTTATTACCGATAAAGGAGATCAAAAAGAGTATTTTAAAGAAGATGCGTATTATTGCAACCCGCAATCGCCGGAATCTATTTTAGAAGCGGTAAATAAAGCGTATCAAGCAGAAATGAATCAAAATTTAAGAGAACGAATTAAAAAGAACTATACTTGGGATGAAACAGCAAAGAAAACAGCACAAGTATATAAAGACGTTTTAGGTGGTAATTAACAAGCAAACATTTTACAAAGTTTTATTCATAACATTGTTATGTGTTCCTGTTTTGGTGGCAAAACCGGAAGTAAATATTGCAATTAGTATTATGTTATTGGCGTTTTTACTTCTGGATATTAGATACAAATATTCCGCTTTCTTAGTTACGGTAATAACACCATTGCTATTGCTTGTGGGCTTAGCTTTTTTAGTTTCGTTATTTTATTCGTATGATAAGTACGACATTATAAAAGACGTATTATTTTTACTAAAACCCATATTGTTTATTGTAATAGGATATTACTTAACAGGAAAAATTATTGATAAAAATTTTATTTATAAAGCCATTATTTACATCGGAATTTTCTTTGCTTTAAAACATATTTATCATGTTGCCTATTTTCTTTTAAATTACCAAATTAATATAACCAGAATACGAGGATTGTACGGAAAAGCAAATTACATTGAATTATTTGCCATGGTATTATTGTTTGGCAAGAACATTCAACAAAGTTTATCATTAAAGATAAAACACCTTTCGGTATTGAAAATTATTCTTACGGTTTCTTTTATATTTTATTTTTCAAGAACAATGATGGTGGGCATTGTCATATTACTGTTGGCGATAAACGGATACACTAAACTTACAAAAAAAGGGATTGTTTATATTTTTATTTTTTTCCTCTCAATTGTGACAATGTATGCGGTTCTTTTTTCTATTGATTTGGATAGAAACGGCACGTCACTCGAAAAGTTTTTTTACAAGGTTAAAATAGCCCCTTCAGAAATTTTCACTTCAAAAATTGATGTAAGCAACCATGCAAATCTTTGGGATCACTGGAGAGGGTACGAAGCCTCTAGAGCATTTATGCAACTTGATGAAACCAAAAATGATATTGGGTTTGTAGTAGGCAAGGGAACAGGAGCGTTGGTTGACTTGGGTTTTGTAGCTCCTCTTAACAGAGACGGAATACAATACATTCCTATTTTGCACAACGGGTTTGTTTATATCCTTTTTAAATCGGGAATAATAGGGGTCTTGTTGTTTTTACTTTTTCTTGCAATTTTATATCAGCAAGGGTATAAAAAAAATACTACGCAAGCAGGTATTTACATAAACAATCTTATTTCGGGAATAGCCATATATTATATATTTACAACACTTATTATTACAGGACCGTATAACCATGGCGATGTGGTAACACTTATTTTAGGAGCGTTGTTATATCATAAGTACCAAGAGAAAAAACAAAAGAAGTTAGAAACGTGCTACGAATAGGAATACTAGGAACAAGAGGAATCCCCAATTACCATGGCGGGTTTGAACAATTTGCAGAATTCTTTTCTGTTTATCTTGCAGAGAAAGGACATGATGTATCTGTTTATTGTTCCGGCTCACATCCTTATCAAGAAAAAAAATTTAATGAAGTAAATCTCATACACTGTAAAGATCCTGAAAACAAGATAGGGACTGTCGGACAATTTTTTTATGATTTAAATTGTATAAAAGATGCGCGTAAAAGAAACTTTGATATTTTGTTACAACTAGGATATACCAGTAATTCGGTGTGGCATTTTTTACTCCCCAAAAAGCCGATTATCATTACCAATATGGACGGTTTGGAATGGAAACGAACCAAATACAACAAACCGGTAAGAAGATTTTTAAAAACAGCCGAAAAATGGGCGGTAAAAAGCAGCGATTACCTCATTGCAGATTCGGTTGGGATTCAACAATACTTAGAAAAACAGTACGGAGTTCAGTCTAAATTTATTGCCTATGGAGCCAGCGTGTTTAATAACCCCAGCCAAGAAACGCTGTCTAAGTATGATGTTGAAGCAGATAATTACAACATGCTTATTGCCAGAATGGAACCCGAAAACAACATTGAAGTTATTTTATACGGGGTTGCAAAATCGTCTAACAAAACACCGTTTCTGGTTATTGGTAAATACGATAACACCTTTGGAACGTATTTAAAAGATAAATTTAAAGATAGCAAGCATCTTCGTTTTCTTGGTGGTATTTATAATATAGAGGATTTAAATAATCTTCGGTATTACTCTAAGTTATATTTTCATGGACATAGTGTAGGAGGAACAAATCCCTCATTGTTGGAAGCAATGGCGAGTAATGCTTTAATAGTTGCACACAACAACCCTTTCAATAAGTTTATTTTAGAAGAAGACGCTTTTTATTTTACTACATCTGATGATATTATTCAATTAATAGATAAAATAAAAACCAAACAAGAGTTTGTTCAAAAACTAAAAAACAATTTAAATAAAATCAATGAGTTATATTCTTGGGAGCAAATAAACAAATCCTATTTAGATTTTTTTATTGAAGTATATGGAAAAATATAAAGACTTTTTTTTATCTGAAAAAATTCAAGGTTATTTCATAACCTTGTTGTTAATTTCAATACCTTTTCCCTATGCTTTTAGCTCTGTTGCATTGGTTTTGTTGTTTTTGTATTCGCTGTTTTCCTTGTTTTATCATAAAGTGAAGTTTGATAAATCATTACTACTTCCAATTATTTTTTTCTTCTGGTTAGCAGCATCTCTTTTATGGTCTATAGATGCAGACAAATCTTTGAGAGGCATAGAGAGGCAACTTCCGTTTTTATTACTTCCGCTTTCATTTATTTTTTTACCGAAAATTTCTGAGAAAACCACACATACTATTTTATCTAAGACCACACTCTTTTTTACTGCATTTGCTTTAATTATGTTCTTGATTGCCGGATTTAATTATTTTCAAACAGGAGATACTCTAGTATTTATTTACCACAAATTGGTTTCTCCTTTAGACCTTAATGCTATTTATGTTTCGGTAATGGTTTCTATCGGGTTGCTTTATTCTCTTTTTTATTTTAATAATAAAGCAGTAAAATGGGCATCAAGTTTTATCTTATTTGTTTTCTTAATTTTTCTTTCTTCAAAAACGGTTATGTTTGCAACACTTTTATCTATTGCGACGGGATATTTTGTTGTAAAAAATACTTCTCGGAAACAATCTTATTACCTTGTCGGATTTATAGCTCTATCTGCGTTGCTAATTTACCTAAGCCCTTTAAAAAAAAGAATTAAAGAAGAATTTACAGCAAATATTGAAGAGGTATTAACAGCAAAAAAGTTTACAAAGGTTTATCCTTGGCGTGGTAATACCATTAGGTTGTTTCAAGCAAGAATTGGGTACGAAATGCTTCAAGAAGACAACCGATTTTTACTGGGTTACGGAATCAATGCCTCTCAAGACAAAATACTTCAAAAACACAAAGACTACGTAATTTATAAAGGCTTTTATCATTACAACTTTCACAACCAATACATTCAATCTTGGGTTGAGTTAGGTGTTGTTGGGGTTTTGTTTGTTTTGGCATTATTGTTTTTTATTTATCGTCAAGCCAGAAAAACAAACGAAATAATTATTGTGTGTTTTTTAGTCGTAATGACATTTGTTTTCACTACAGAATCCTTTATTTGGAGACAAAGAGGGATGCTGTTTTTTTTAACACTCTATTCCATGTTTGTGAAAAATAGACGGGATAGCTAATTACATTTTTGTAGATTTACACAAATATAAATAAAGTTTAAAAGCGTGAGAGTACTTTTTAAAGCAATATATCCGTATGTTTTTTTTATACTCTATTTTATTATCCCTTTTGATAATTATATCAGAGCCTTTCCTAATTTATTATTGGGACTTCTCACTGTGTTGTTTCCGTTTGTTATATCTAAAAAAAGTTTAAAAAAAATAGGTAACAAACCGGTGGCTATTTTTTTGCTGTTTTTTATCTATCTTTTTGTGAGTTCTTATTTTTTAGGAAGAATAGAAGAAGATTTTAAAGTATTAAAAAAAATGCTTATTCCTTTAGGGATGGTGTTGCTTTATCTTCCGGTAGGGGATTTCGATAAAATTAAAAAAGCTGTTATTTTTTCTTCCTTAGCCGCCATTTTATTTTCCGTTTTTCAGTTTTCGGTATTTAGTTATCAAGAACATGATGTGTCATTAATGTTTTTTCAAAACACGGTAGATGCATTATTAATAGACCGACCTTATCTCGGTTTGCTTTCGGTACTAAGCATTTTGGTGTCCTACAAATCCTTAACCAAAAATTATTCGCCTTACAACAGTTATTACCTCAGCAATATTATAGTTAATAGTATATACATAATTTTAATTATGTCAAAAATAGCCATCGTTATTTTAGTACTCTTAATTTTTCTGAAACAATTTTACGGTAAGAAAAAAAAGATACATATACTGTACGGAGTGGTTGTTTTTTTAATAGGTAATTTTTTACTATACACTGTTTTTAAAACTCAAATAAATACTGTTTTAAATCCCTATAAACACAGCTCGGAGGTTGCTTACAACACCTCTAAAATGCCAAATATATATCGAAGCATTATTTGGAAATGTGCAAAAAAATTAGCACAAGAAAACAAAAATTCGGTTTTTGGAATGGGATTTAAAAACACCAATAATCGCTTGGTTTCTTGTTATAAAACCAAGATAAAAGATAACGCAACCAAGCAAACATTTGTATCGAATAAATTTAACACGCATAACCAATTTATTGATTTTTTTATTAGCTCCGGTTGGTTGGGATTAGTGCTTTTTGTTCTGTTTTGGGTGGTGTTGTTAATTAAAAACGGCAATTATTTTTTCCCCACCGCATTAATAGTGAGTATGATTGTTTTTGGTTTAACCGAAAATTTTATGCACCGCCAAATAGGAGCCTATTATTTTGGAGCCATTTTAATACTATTACTGATAAATATTTCCAAAAAAGAACCAGCTCAATCAACCCGGTCAACAATGTAATAATTTGTACCTTTGCCAACTTAAATAAACACTAAAAATTAAAAATTTTTCAGATAAAAAAATGAAAATAGCAGTAATAGGAACAGGATATGTGGGGTTAGTAACCGGGACGTGTTTAGCCGAAACAGGAAACGAAGTACTATGCGTAGATATAGACAAAGAAAAAGTTGAAAAAATGCGAAGCGGTGTTGTACCCATTTATGAGCCTCACCTTGATGTTCTTTTTGAAAGAAATATTAAAGCAAACAGATTAAAATTTACCACCTCACTAGATGAAGGACTCGAACATGCCGAGATTGTTTTTTTGGCACTTCCCACTCCCGAAGACGAAGATGGCTCGGCAGACCTCTCTTATGTACTAAGTGTTTCTGAAGAAATAGGAAAAAAAATAAACACCTACAAAGTAATTGTAGACAAAAGTACTGTTCCGGTAGGAACGGCAGATAAAGTAAAAGCAGTTATCGCAAAAAATGCAATTTGCGACTTTGATGTGGTTTCAAACCCTGAGTTTTTAAGAGAGGGTTTTGCCGTAGATGATTTTTTAAAGCCCGAACGAATTATTATTGGTTCCGGTAGCAAAAAAGCCACACAACTCATGCAAAAACTCTATAAACCCTTTGTGCGTTCCGGTAATCCCATTATCATTATGGACGAAAAATCGGCAGAGTTAACTAAGTACGCGGCAAACGCATTTCTGGCTACAAAAATTACATTTATGAACGAAATTGCCAATTACTGCGAGAAAGTTGGCGCTGATGTAGATAAGGTGAGAGCCGGAATGGGCACCGATTCTCGTATAGGAAAACGGTTTTTATTCCCCGGAATTGGTTATGGAGGCTCGTGCTTTCCTAAAGATGTAAAAGCACTTCAAAAAGCCGGAAAAGATAAAAACCACGACTTTAAAATACTTAATGCTGTAATTGAGGTAAACAATCGTCAAAAAACCATTTTGCTTCCTAAAATGGAGAATTATTTTAACGGCGATTTAAAAGGAAAACATTTTGCCGTTTGGGGTCTTGCCTTTAAACCCGAAACAGACGATGTGCGGGAAGCGCCGGCTGTTTATTTAATGAAAGAACTCTTAAAAGAAGGAGCCACTTTAACCGTTTTTGATCCGGAAGCAATGCCTAACATAAAAAAACAATTTGGCAATACGTTAACCTATGCAAAAGGAATGTACGATGCCCTCGATGAAGCCGATGCGTTACTAATTTGTACCGAGTGGAGCATTTTTAGAACTCCTGATTTTTCCGTTTTAAAACAAAAACTTAAAAACAAGGTTATTTTCGACGGAAGAAACCTTTACGATACAGAAGATTTAAAAAAAGAAGGGTTTAATTATCTTTCTATCGGAAGAAAAGATGTTATCGTAAACTAAAACGAAACTACAAAATGAAAAGAGTATTAATAACAGGAGCAGCCGGATTTTTGGGATCGCATCTTTGTGATAAATTTATAAAAAAAGATTTTGAGGTTATCGCTATGGATAACCTTATTACCGGTGATTTAAAAAACATTGAACACCTTTTCGAGTTGCCAAAATTCAGTTTTTATCATCATGATGTGACCAAATTTGTTCACGTTCCGGGTAAATTAGATTATATTTTACATTTCGCCTCTCCGGCAAGTCCGATAGATTATTTAAAAATCCCTATCCAAACTCTTAAAGTAGGCGCTCTGGGAACCCATAATTTATTAGGACTGGCTAAAGAAAAAAAGGCAAGAATTCTTATTGCTTCTACATCCGAGGTGTATGGCGACCCGTTAGTACATCCACAATCTGAAGAATATTACGGAAATGTAAATACCATTGGACCCAGAGGTGTGTACGACGAAGCAAAACGTTTTCAAGAATCCATCACCATGGCGTACCATCGATTTCACGGTGTAGAAACTCGCATTGCCCGAATTTTTAACACCTACGGACCTCGAATGCGCCTCAACGACGGAAGAGTAATTCCGGCATTTATGGGTCAAGCCCTTAGAGGAGAAGATTTAACCGTTTTTGGAGACGGAATGCAAACACGTTCCTTTTGTTATGTAGATGATGAAATTGAAGGAATTTACAGGTTGTTAATGAGCGATTATTCATTACCGGTAAACATTGGCAATCCCGAAGAAATTACCATTCTCGATTTTGCTAAAGAAATTATAAAACTCACCAACACCAATCAAAAAATAGTTTTTAAACCCTTACCCAAAGATGACCCCCTGCAGCGACAACCCGATATATCTAAAGCAAAAGAAATTTTAGGATGGCAACCTCAAACCGGTCGAGGAGAAGGAATGAAAATAACATTTAATTATTTTAAAAGTTTAAGCAAAGAAGACCTTTATAAAAGTGAGCATAAAAGTTTTTCTAATTACAATAAATACTAAGGATAAATGCTTTTTAAAAGAGGGAGATATTCAGGCTTTTTAAGACCCATTTCGTATGGGATCGACCTGTTTCTTATAGCATTTTTGGCAAATCCCTTTTTTCAAGACGCAACTATCTATTTTCACTATATTTTATTTATTTCTCTTTCTTGGATTGTCGTATCGGTTCTTTCGGGATTTTATGAAATTTATAGGTACACAAAAGCACTTAAAATAGCATCATTACTTGCTAAACAAGGATTAATTTTCACCCTGTTGGTTTTTGCCTTTTTCGGGTTTTATAACTTAGACAGAAAAACAATAGATGTTTCGGTTTATGTGCTTCAAGTATTTGGACTTATTACACTTGTTAAATTTTCAATTTTTTATTTATTAAAAAAATATAGATCGTATTGGGGAGGAAACTACCGAACGGTTGTTATTTTAGGCTTAAATAAAAAAACAGACCAACTTAGAAAATTTTTCACAGACAATCCCGAGTACGGATATAAATTATCTAAAACATTCGATTCTAATACCCAAACAAAATTAGAAACAGTATTTGATTATATACTTAAAAATGAGATAGATGAAATATACTGTTCGATTGGAGAACTTTCTAACGAAGAAATACAGGCTGTCATAGATTTTGCAGATAACAACCTAAAGATTTTAAAGTTTATTCCCGATAACAAAGAAATTTATACCAAACGTTTAGATTTTGAATACTATGGCTATATACCGGTTGTGTCGCTTCGCAAAATACCTTTGCAACAACCCATTAATAAATTTTTAAAACGTGTTTTTGATATTGTTGTTTCAATTATTGTTATCGCGGGGGTTTTATCTTGGTTAACACCTCTTCTTGCCATTATTATTAAATTAGAATCAAAAGGTCCTGTGTTTTTTAAACAAAAACGAAACGGGTTGGATTACAAAGAATTTTATTGTTATAAATTCCGTTCGATGCGTCCAAACCCTACTGCACATATTCATCAAGTTAAAAAAAATGATGAGAGAATTACACGTGTCGGAAAAATTATAAGAGGAACCAGTATAGATGAACTCCCACAGTTTATTAACGTGTTAAAAGGAGAAATGTCGGTGGTAGGACCACGTCCGCATATGGTAAGTCATACACATATGTACGCCGAACGTATCGATAAATTTATGGTACGTCATTTTATTAAACCGGGCATTACCGGTTTAGCACAAATAAGTGGCTATAGAGGTGAGGTAGAAGACGATAACTTTATTACCAACAGAGTAAAATACGATATTTTTTATCTCGAAAACTGGTCGCTGCTCCTAGATTTAAAAATCATGTTTCTTACGGTCTATAATGCATTACGTGGCGACGAAAGAGCTTACTAATGAGTAAATTAGTTTCAATAATTACACCCAGTTATAATTCTGAAAAATACATTTCCGAAACCATACAGTGTGTAATAAATCAAACCTACCCAAACTGGGAACTAATTATAGTAGATGATGCTTCAACCGATACTACGATAAAAATTATTCAAGATTTTATAAAACAAGATAATCGTATAAAACTCCTACAAAATAAAGCGAATAAAGGAGCGGCTTATTCACGTAATCGTGCCACAGAAACCGCAAAAGGTGACTACATAGCTTTTTTAGACGCAGATGATCTTTGGACACCACAAAAACTGGAAAAGCAAATTAATTTTATGATTAAATATGATAATGCGGTGTGTTATTCGAGTTATTTGCATATAGACGAAACCGGAAATCCTTTAAAAAAACGCATCGTTGCACTTCCTTCACTTTCTTATAAAAAACAACTTAAAAACAATTATATTGGTAATTTAACCGGAATTTATAATGCCCGAAAATTAGGAAAAATTAATGCACCAAATCTTCGAAAACGACAAGATTGGGCAGTTTGGTTAGAGGCAATTAAACGAAATAAAAAACCCGCAATAAGTTTACAAGAAGACTTAGCATTGTACCGAGTTAGAAAAAACTCGATTAGCGCAAAAAAAATAGGATTGTTAAAATACAACTATGCTTTTTATAACAAGCATCTCGGATATTCAAAGATAGCATCAGGATTTTATTTGCTTCGTTTTTTGTGGGAATATTTTCTGGTAAGACCTAAGTATATTCAGAAATTATAATCGCGAAACAAATTGTTTTAACTTTCCTCGTTTGTTTCGTTTTAATACGGAAACTCTTTCAAATGATATCGTAAGTTTGCCTTCCAGATATGTTTCCATTGCTTGCTCTATTTTTTTTAACTCCTTAACAGAAAGCTCTTCGTTTGAAACATAACTAATTTTAAATGTATTGAGTTTTAACTGTTCCACAATAAATTCTTTTACGTTTCCGGTATCTTCTATGATACTTTTAGTGACGTAATAAAGTGTTAAACCGGGTACTTTTTTTCCGCTGGGAAGTAGTGCCACGTCATTTGTACGACCTATTAATTTTTTTAAAACAGGTGTTTTAAAGGTGCTTTTTTCAGAAAGAATTCCCATATCTCCTAACTCATAACGAATAAAAGGATGTGCTTTGTTGTAAAGCGAAGTAATTACTATTTTTCCTTCTTTTCCGTTTGGTACAGGTTGGTTGTTGGCATCTACTATTTCTACAAAAAGCGTTTCCGAATTTACCACCATTTCATCCTTTTGATTTGTAAAAGCAATTAAATCTAGTTCTGCGGCACCGTATTCATTTATAACAGGTACACCCAACCATTTTTCAAGCAGTAATTTATCACTTTCAAAAAGCATCTCACTGGTAACCACACAATATTTTAAGGTTGGGCAAATAGTGGTTAAAACCAAATCTTTATCTTTTAAAAACTTAGCAAACAACACAATAGAGCTTGTGTATCCGTTAATAAAATCAAATTTCTTTTTTGAAAAAACAGTTAAAAATGCTTCTAATTTACGTTCCGACAAATCAAAAATTGCAAATCGGTGTCGGTGACTTAACAAGTCTTTAAAACGCTCTTTAAAATACCCTTTTTTGTCTAACGGAATACCATAAAACCGAGCTTGATACGAGTGATTAAAATCAATACCGTACCACCCAAATCGATTAATGATTTCTGCCCAAGTTAAAGCGTGACAAAATTTGTCTTTAGCAAAAATCATTGGATGTCCGCTGGAACCCGAAGTTTTATTTACATAACATTCTTTTTTAGTAAACCCTTTAGAAAGTCGTTGTTGTAACGGAATTTGCAAATCTTTTTTAGTTAATACCGGAAGGTCTTCCCATTTTTTATAAGTACGATCACCAATTAATTTATTATAAAAAGCATTCGTGCTGAGATGGTATTCAAAAATCGCTTTTCGTTGAGCTTCAACATAATTTTTATAGGCTTCTTCCGGAATTTGCTGAATTTTATTCAACCGCTCCTTTGCTTCCGTTATCGGGAAACCGTTTAGTTTTAATATGGTTTCAAATAAATTCAATTCTATCTAAACTTGTAAAAAAATTAGGGCAACAAGTTACAAACAATTATTTTTGACTTCTAAAATTTTTATTATAATGAATATTTTAATTCTCGGCTCCGGCGGTAGAGAGCATACGTTTGCTTATAAAATTAAACAAAGCCATAGATGTAATAAACTTTTTGTTGCACCCGGAAATGCCGGAACGGAACAAATAGCTACAAACATCCCGATTTCAGTAACCGATTTTGAAGCGATTAAACAATGTATTTTAGATAATGATATAAATCTGGTTGTTGTGGGTCCCGAAGACCCGTTGGTACAAGGAATTGTAGATTATTTTTCTGAAACTAAAGAATTAAAAAATGTGATGATAATAGGTCCTTCAAAAGTCGGTGCTTTACTCGAAGGCAGTAAACAACGCGCTAAAGAGTTTATGAAGACACATAACATTCCAACGGCGGGTTACCAAAGTTTTACAAAAGAAACTCTTGAAAAGGGAAAACAATTTTTAGAAACGCTAAAACCGCCTTATGTTTTAAAAGCAGACGGGTTAGCTGCTGGAAAAGGCGTACTTATTTTACAAAACATAGAAGAAGCAAAACAAGAATTGGAAAAAATGCTTTGCGAAGCTAAATTTGGTGAGGCGAGTAACACCGTGGTGATTGAAGAATTTTTAGACGGAATTGAGCTTAGTGTTTTTGTTCTTACAGACGGGAAAAATTATAAAATATTACCAACGGCTAAAGATTACAAACGAATAGGCGAAGGCGATACCGGATTAAACACCGGCGGAATGGGAGCCGTTTCTCCCGTACCCTTTGCAGACAAAGACTTTATGCAAAAAATAGAACATCAAATTGTAAAACCAACGGTAAACGGACTTAGTAAAGAAAACATAGATTATAAAGGATTTGTCTTTATAGGCTTAATAAAAGTAGGGAACAATCCTTTTGTGATAGAATACAATGTACGAATGGGTGACCCCGAAACCGAAGTAGTGTTGCCTCGTATAAAAACAGACTTGGTTGAATTATTAGAAGCTACCTTTCATCAAAACTTAGAAACGGTAAACCTTGAAGTAGATACAAGAGCCGCCGCAACAGTGATGCTGGTTTCCGGAGGCTATCCCGAAGCTTATGAAAAAGGAAAAGAAATCACCGGAATTGAAAAAGTAGAAGATGCTATCTTTTTTCACGCCGGAACAACTACAAAAAACAATAAAATTGTTACCAACGGCGGAAGAGTACTTGCTATTACTTCCTTAGACAAAGATTTTAAGAGCGCATTAGAAAAATCGTACAAAAACATAGAAAAACTACATTTTAATACGATGTATTATAGAACCGATATTGGTTTTGATTTGTGAGCAAACTAAATAGTATGCATTCGTATTACGTACAGTGTTTAAAGCTCTAAAGACCCTTACTTCTAGTAAGAAAAACCCGTAAAAATACCACAAAACACAAATTTTAACACAAAAAATTTGTGAAGTCTGATTTTTTTTTTTTTTATAGCTTAGCCCTCAATTCCCCGAAAAAGTAAAATTGCTTGCAAGCTATTTTGCAGTGTCGGTTGCAACCGGTACTGCGACAAGAGTTGTGTTGTTTAATTTTAAAACTAAAAACTTATGAAATCAAAAATAATTACATTTTTGCTACTTTATGCTCCTTTTATAATATATTGTCAGCAATGGGGGGGTAGTGCTAGTATGAATGGAGATATTTTTAGAGATGGCAATGTTGGTATTGGGACAAATAATCCAACTGAGAAACTTAAAGTTATTGGAAATATGTATGCAAATGCTGCAACATTTGAAATGACAGACGAAAATCAAGCAGTTAATTCAAATAACTTCACGGATTGGTACAAATACTCAAGGTCACTATCCTTAGGAAGGATGACAAATTTACTTGACAAATATGAAAGGAGGTTTAATTTTTATGATTTACCACAAACTCAAGGAATTTTTTTTCAAAAATCTGCAGCAGTATTTACTATTAAAGATTTAAATAATATATATAGATTCATTTTTAATTCTGTTGATGAAGGAGAAACAAGAATAGAAATGAGAGATAAATTTGGAAATGAAATAATTAAGGCAGGGAATTTATTACCTAATAATCCTAATAACCCAACAAACGAAAATATAAGTTTTTTACATTTGTTAGAACCAAACTCTAGACTTTCAGTAGGGACTTGGGTTTTTTATAAGCCTGATTATCAATTGACAGTAAAAGGGAAAGGGTGGTTTGAAAATGATTTAGTTACTAATGGAAAAATAGGAGTTGGAATAGAATTTGTTGACATACCATCAGGTTATAAATTAGCTGTTACAGGTAAAGTAATATGCGAAGAGGTTAAAGTTCAATTACAATCAGATTGACCGGATTACGTTTTTAAAGAAGATTATTATTTACCAACTTTGAATGAAGTTGAAAAATATATTAGTAAAAACGGGCATTTAAAAAATATTCCCTCAGCAAAAGAAATAGAAGTTGATGGAGTTAGCATTGGGGTGATGAATGCTAAAATAATTGAAAAACTTGAGGAGTTAAC
>WFXA01000112.1 GCA_015490835.1 Flavobacteriaceae bacterium
CTTAAACCCGCCTGCCAACGCAGTCGGGCAGGGATACAAAATTGAATTTTCTAAAACTGACCTGACAAAAAACTATAAACTACAATCGTTAAAAATAACTTTCGACAAACAATAACCTAACTCCGAAAATCAGCGAAGCTAAATCAATTCATAACGTAATAAATTTTGTACGATTTTACTTTTTTGTACATTTGCAATGCCGATTCGGTTAAGAGCCGCTTCGGCGTCAGCAGGGCTCAATAAGTATTTATTGAGCTTTTGTTTTTTAATAAACCTCTAATTCACTTGCATAATTCTTAATCCAAACTTTTCAGATAGGCTTGTAATGTACTATCTGCATTATTCTCTTTAGCTAACTGAAGTAACGTTTTGTTTTTATATTTTTGATGGGTGTCTGCACCGTTTTTAACCAATAATTTTGTTTTTTCCAAGTCATTAGCCCGTACGGCAACAGACAAGGGTGTATCTCCCCAACGATTTGTATAATTAATCGCAGCACCTGCTTTTATTAATAGTGCCACCATTTTATCAGAACCGTTTTCAATCGCATATTGTAAGGGTGTTTTATCGAAATACTTATCGCAGTTAACATCGGCACCTTTTTTAAGCAAGGCATCTACTATCTTTTCATTATTTTTTTCAATTGCCAATAACAAAGGGGTTTTTCCAAATGAATCTACTTTTGTAACCGCTGCTCCTTTGTCTAACAAATACAAGACGATGGTCTCATCTTCTGCCTTAATAGCGGCAATAAGAGGCGTTTCTGCAAAACCTTTGGTGCAATATTCATTTACATCAGCTCCGGCATTTATTAATTCTTTCACTATATAAAAATTAGCATTTGATATAGCGCTAAATAGTAACGAACAATCTTGCGGAAAATCTCCCTGCACATTAACCGGCATTCCTTTTTCCATTAAGAAATTAAATAAAGAGTCATCGCTAACTATTTTAGTGAAATTTAATCTCACATTTTTAAACGTTGGATTTAACGCTATGAGATGTTCTAACTCTTCACGATCATCTAAAGCAAAGTTAAAATTTATGGTTTCGGGATTGGCTCCTTTATCTATTAAAAAATCAATGGTTGAAGCATTTGTGAAATTGAAAAGGTTTATGTTTTCGGGGTTAGCACCTTTAGAAATTAGATATAAAATCATTTCAACATCCTTATTAAGTGAAGCCAATATTATAGGTTTAGGTACCTCTTCGCTTGAAAATGAAACGTTCGCCCCTAACTTAATCATATCATTTACCAATAAAATATCACCCGTAGAAACTGCCTCTAAAAAAGGAGTGGTTTTGTAGTGTACGTCTCTGTATTTATTACGGTAAAAATCCTTAATTATAGGAATCATCGCTCCTAACTTTTTCACCTTTTTAGTATGCAACATTACTTGATTGGGGTTGGCTCCTTTCTTTATCAACTTTTCTGCTCGAATATAAAAATCCTCTTTAGTTTCAGGATCATTTAGGATGGCACCTATTAATTGTTTGTTTACTGAATTTTCAACACTATCCGTCACAACATTGTTTTGAGAAAAAAGTTGTGTCGAAATAAATAATAATAAAATAAGTTGTTTTTGCATCGGTAATTTCTTTACTTCAAAAGTACTATTTTGTACACAAAAGTAATACCAAAACCTTTTAAAAAAGATACTTTACTTTTACTATGATAGCGAATAGCATTCAAAATAGTTTTTAATTGTTTTTTAGTAAGAATAGGTATTACTTGTTTATTTTTGCTTCAATAGAATAAAATGATATATCTTTTCGGTTCGTATATAAAATTTTTGTTAAAATCTACCAATCAACATGGTGTGCATTCGCCTTTTGTGTATAACTTGGTTACTCGCTGTTTTTATGATAAAACTTCCTTTCCCGAATACCAAATAGTACGTACGTATAGAAATGAAATACTAAAAAATAACCAAAGCATTACGGTTAAAGATTTAGGTGCCGGATCACGGGTTTTTACATCCAATCAACGAGCGGTTTCTGCCATTGCCAAACACGCAGGTATTACTTTTAAACGACAAAAATTGCTTTTTAGAATGATGCGCTATTTTAAACCGGATTCTGTACTGGAATTAGGTACTTCACTGGGGATGGCAACTTGGGCAATGGCATTGGCAAATCCACCGGCTACTATTTATACCGTAGAGGGTTGTAAAGCGACTTCAGAAGTTGCTAAAAGCTATTTTAAAAAGTTTCAGTTTAAAAACATCCGGCTTTACAACCAAACATTTACTGCTTTTTTTGAAAATTTTCCGCAGTCTAAAATAGATTTTGTTTACTTAGACGGAAGCCATGATAAAGAAAGTACACTTGCACTTTTTAATCAATTACTGCCACACGCTCACAACAATAGCGTTTTCATTTTTGATGATATTTATTGGAGTAAAGAAATGACCGAAGCGTGGAAAGAAATTATCAAACATCCAAAAATAACCGTTAGTATCGACACCTATTTCTGGGGGCTTGTTTTCTTCAGAAAAGAACAAAAAAAACAACATTTTACCATTAGAGTGTAACACCCTGAGTTTTCAAACGTCTAATGATTAATTCTGCTATCTTGCAACAATATTACAACGTATGAGTCAGGTTATAAAATTACAAAACATTACAAGAGATTTTCCACTGGGACAAGAAGTGGTTAAAGTGCTAAAAGGAATAAATTTAGATATTAAAAAAGGCGATTACGTGGCTCTTATGGGACCTTCTGGTTCCGGAAAATCTACCTTAATGAATCTTTTGGGATGTTTAGACACTCCCACATCCGGAACCTATTTTTTAAACGGAAAAGATGTTAGCAATATGTCGCAAGACGAACTTGCCGAAATTAGAAACAAAGAAATTGGTTTTGTTTTTCAAACTTTTAATTTACTACCTAGAACCACAGCATTAGATAATGTTGCACTACCAATGGTTTATGCGGGTTATTCAAAAAAAGAGCGTACCAACCGTGCCGAAAAAGTGCTACATGATGTTGGTTTAGCAGACCGGATGGATCACAAACCCAATCAGCTTTCGGGAGGACAAAGACAACGAGTTGCCGTAGGACGAGCCTTAGTTAATCACCCTTCTATTATTCTTGCCGATGAACCTACCGGAAATTTAGATTCGGTAACCGGTGTTGAAATAATGAATTTGTTTAATCAAATTCATGCAAAAGGAAATACCGTAATTATCGTTACTCACGAAGAAGATATTGCTAAACAAGCGCATCGTATTATTCGTCTTAAAGACGGGATGATTGAAAGCGACGAACGAATTAAATAGTGTGTGTAAGAAAAAATTACAAAATTAAATCTTATTTTACCAAACAATTTATTTTTTCAATATCAAAGATTATTTTTGTACTTTGCTTTCATAGATTTAACAAAAAAACCAAAAGCAATTAGTTGAAATCAATTTACTTAAAATACCAATTTATATCCCTCCTGTTTTTGGTTAGTTTTTCGGCATTTTCTCAATTCGATATTCCTGAAAAACCGCCAAAAAACAAACAAACTTCGGTGTATGATGCGATAAATTTGTTAACTCCATTTCAAAAAAAATCGTTAGAACAAAAACTCATAAAGTATGCAGACAGCACTTCTACCCAAATTGTTATTATCCTAATTTCTTCTACCAAAGGAGAAGATATTTCGTTATTAGGTGCAAAATGGGGACAAAAATGGGGTGTCGGGCAAGATGGAAAAGACAACGGAATTGTTATTCTGTTGGCTAAAGATGATAGAAAAGTAGATATTAACACAGGGTACGGTATTGAATACCGCCTTACCGACTTAATGGCAGAGCGCATTATTAACCGAATCATGGTGCCCGAATTTAAAAAAGGAAACTTTTATGCCGGATTGGATAAAGGAACTAATGCCATTTTTAAAGCCTTAAACGGCGAATTTACAGAAGATAGAGATTTTAGTAAAGACGATTTTAATTGGTTGCCACTTGCTATGTTTCTGTTTTCTATGCTTTTTATTATTTTTAGAAACCGAAAAGGTGGCGGTGGCGGCGGACTTGCAGACGTCATTATTTTAAGCAATATGGGACGTACCGGCGGTTTTAGTGGCGGTAGCTCCGGAGGTTCTTTTAGTGGCGGTGGTTTTAGTGGTGGCTTTGGCGGTGGTAGCTTTGGGGGTGGCGGTGCCAGCGGAGGGTGGTGATTTAATCAAAAATAACAATACCCCCGTCCATACTCTTCTTCCCTCCTACTTTTTTGAGGTTATAGGTAAAGCTAAACATAAAATATTGTTGTAAAACCGTGCTTTGTGTATCTTCTATAAAATCTTGGGAGGAGATTCTTCTATCGTTAGTACGCTGCTTTAAAAGGTCAAAAACCTGTGCTTGAAACAAGCCGTTGTCTTTAAATACTTTTATGCCCAAACTCATATTCCAAATAACATATTGTTTATTAAAACCTTGAGCTACATTAGGATTATAAACAAACGAAACATCGTTGCGCCATTCTACCTTTTTAGGGATAAAAGTTGCCGTTTTTAAACGAAGCCTTTGTGTTGTAAATTTTTGATTTTCAAATGAGTCTAAACTGTATTCGGTATTGCTAAAAGAAATATTATAAGAGGGTTCTATTTCTACTTTTTCGGCAAAATTAAACGTTGCTCCAAATCTGGGAGTTACGCTAAGGGTATTACTGGAGTATTTTATTCCGTTTGTGAAATTAATATTTTTGTTGGCATTTCCCCATACTCCCGGTTTAATTTTTAGCGTAAAAAGACTATCTTTTATAACCGTTTTTCTGTAAGTACCTCCTATTCCTACTCGATAACCACCGGTAACGTTTGCATACGTAGAATTACGAACCAAATTATGATCGATGGTTGTTTTTGAAACTATTTGATTTTTATTATACGAAGCATTTAGATAAAGAAACATCCCGCTTTTAGATTTAAAATCAAAAGCATTGTATCCGGCATAAAACGTATGATCTTGGGTAGGTTTAAGATTAGGATTTCCGGTAATGATACGCAACGGATCCGACGTGTCTGTAAAGGGTTGTAATTGTGATGGTTGTGGCGGTCTATTATCTATGTAATAATTAAAATAAACACTTGCGGTATTGCTAAATTTATAATTTCCCCAAGAAGAAAAATCGAGGTTTTTATAATTTCTTTTTAAAGAAATAGAATGTAAATAATCGCGTAATTGTAACGTTCTAAAAACGATTCCGGCTTCTACATTTAATGAAAACTTTTTCCCTGTATAATCAAAACCTATTCCGGGTGCTTGTCTAAAATTTTTAAAAATAAAGTCGGCACTTTGCACACTATTAAAATTGGTATAATCTTGGGTTAAGTCGTTAAAATCTTGCGTGTTTGTTTTAATTTTATTCTTATCCTGCCGTATTTGATATGCAAAATTAAGAGACAAACTATCTTTTATAATAGGATAACTGTAAGTGAAATTTGCATTTACATATTGTGTGCCGTTTGTTTCTTCAATACGTTGGTTTCGGGAAATGGTTTCGGGAAAATTATCGTAAATAGTATTATCCGATAGTTGAAAATCTTCGGCGTTGCTTTTTGTAAATTCATTTTCAACCGAAAGTTCTATATAACTTCCTCTGCTTCCAAACTTTTTAACAATTTCGGTAGCATTAAAAAATCTGTGGTTGCGGGATTTTCTATAGGAAGATGCTTCGCTATCGTTAATTAAATCGTTATCAAACGTTTCGGAAGAAGATTGATTTTTGGTAGCTAAAGTACCATCAACAAAGCTAAATGAAGGTTTTATAATTATTTTTAAGGTGGAATCTATTTCGGTTTCAAAATTTAAGTTAATGGCATTTGAAGTTGCATCCGATTTATAATCTTGTATTTGGTTGAGTATGTAATTATTATCCGGAATATAATTTTCTCTTCGTGTTGTACTTTTATCTACAGAACTTGAATTAGAATTAAAATAATCAACGGCTAACGAATTTTTTTCGGTTAAATCTTTGGTGAAATAGCCACCTATTGTAGAGGCTGTTGTAATACCTCGTTGTCCGCCAAAACTTCTTCCGTCTATTGAAAAACTCCCGTTGGAACTCCAACTAATACTCCTGCCGCCACCTATCATCTCCCGTATTTCGTTAAAACTAAATCCGGGTGTGTTTACATTATTTTTTCCTCCTAAAACACTAACACGCAAATCTTTATTAAAATAATTAACAATGCCGCTTACTTTGTATCTATTATCGGTTCCTGCGCCTGCGGTAACGCGCCCAAAGGTTCCCTTGTTCTTTTCCTCATCAATAGTAATATTAATGGTTTTGGTTTTTTGATCTCCTTTTTTTCCGATAAATTCTTCAGATTTGGTTTTGGTATCTACCACTTGAATTTTATCTACAATATCTTTGGGTAGGTTTTTTGTGGCAATGGTTGGATCGTTTCCGAAAAAGGGTTTTCCGTTTACTAAAACTTGACTGACTTCTTTTCCGTTTACGGTAATTTTTCCGTTTTCGTCCACATCTACTCCGGGAAGTTTTTTTAGTAAATCTTCTACCGTAGCATTTTGTTTGGTTTTAAACGAAGTAACATTAAATTCGAGTGTGTCTTTCTTAATGGTAATTGGAGCGCGCTCAGCCACTACCACCACTTCATCAAGTGATTGAGGTTGTTCTTGCATAAACAAAGCTCCCAAACTAACAGTTGGTTTATCTAACGATATGGTTTTTTGAATGGATTGTAAGCCTGTAAACGAAATAAATACGTTCACTTTCCTATCTTTGGTTTGAATATCGAGTGCAAACTCACCTTTTCTGTTTGTAATGGTATAACCTAACAGCGTACTGTCTTTAATGGCTTCTGCATAGACTGTCGCAGACTCTAATGGTTTTCCGGTGGTGTCTTCTACGAGTTTTCCTAAAAGGGTATAGTCTTGTGCCGAAACGTAACCGGTAAACAAGAAAAATGTAAACAGAAAAATAGATCGCATAGTAGTATTGTTGTTAGTTAGTACTTCTTTAAACAAGTTACAAATTAAATTGAAAAAGAACCATTACAATAACTTAAATATGTTAATTATATTTTATTTAACTTTTTAGTAATAACTAATAATCTTTCAAAAACCTACTTCTTCCGCATATAAACCGTTACCGGAACGCCTTTAAAATCAAAATTATCACGCAGTTTATTTTCTATAAAACGTTTATACGGTTCTTTTACATATTGTGGTAAGTTGGCAAAAAAAGCAAAACTCGGGTAAGGTGTGGGAAGTTGCGTACAGAATTTAATTTTCACATATTTTCCTTTGTATGCCGGTGGCGGAAACGATTCGATGATGGGAAGCATCACATCATTTAGCTTAGAAGTTTTTATCTTTTTACTTCGGTTTTTATAAACATCAACGGCGGTTTCAATTGCCTTAAAAATACGTTGTTTGGTTAATACCGAAACAAAAACAATAGGTACATCGGTAAAGGGTTCGCATTGTTTTTTTATCAATGCTTCATATTCTTTGACGGTTTTGTTATCTTTTTCTACCAAGTCCCATTTATTAACCAGAATAACGATTCCTTTATTGTTTTTATGAGCCAGCCAAAAGATGTTTTGTACTTGACCGTCAAAACCTCGAGTGGCATCAAATAAAAGAATCACAACATCACAGTGCTCAATAGCTCGTATGCTTCGCATTACCGAGTAAAACTCAAGGTCTTCTTTTACTTTACTTTTTCGGCGTATTCCGGCAGTATCAACCAAGTTAAATTCAAACCCGAAACGATTATATCGTGTATCGATGCTATCTCTTGTTGTTCCGGCAATATCGGTAACAATGTAACGCTCCTCTCCTATCAATGCATTGATAAATGAAGATTTTCCGGCATTGGGTCTTCCTACCACGGCAAATCTGGGTATGGTATCTTCTTCAAGTTCTTCTTTTTCGGGGAGTACTTTAACCAAGTCATCTAATAAATCGCCGGTACCACTTCCGTTTATACTGGACAAGGTGTAATATTTTTCAAATCCCAACGAATAAAACTCCACAGCATCGTTTACTCGATTGGCGCTATCTACCTTATTAACAGCAAGAAATACCGGTTTTTTAGATTTTCGAAGCAATTTTGCTACTTCTTCATCCATAGGCGTTACACCACTTTCTACTTCAACCATAAAAACAATGGCATCTGCTTCGTCTATAGCGAGTTCTACCTGTTTATCGATTTCGGCTTCAAAAACATCATCACTTCCTATTACATAACCACCTGTATCGATTAACGAAAATTCTTTTCCGTTCCAATCACTTTTTCCGTAATGACGGTCTCTGGTAACGCCACTAACAGCATCTACAATGGCTTCTCTACGCTGAATTAAGCGATTAAACAAGGTTGATTTTCCTACATTGGGTCTTCCTACAATGGCTACTATACTCATAACTTTATTAATTATTTGCAAAGGTAGTCTTTCCTTTTTTAAGAAAAAATTTTATATTGAACGCAATTTCCACTACTAAAATAAAGATATGAGTTTTGAAAATGAAATTTTATTACGCCCCAGATTCAAATTAGAAATTCCGACTAAAGCCGAAGAAGCATTAAAAACTTTTGAAGAAGTAAAAAAGAAGCAAAATGAATTTGTGGTGAAGCGAATTGATAATCATGTTATTATTCAATTTCCGAAAAAAAAACAACATTTTTGGTCGCCTCAACTCCATATTGAAATTGATGAAGAGGGCGAGCAAAAAAGTGTTATTAGAGGCTTGTTTGGTCCCGGTCCAACTGTTTGGACTATGTTTATGTTTTTTCATTTTATCGTGGGTGGTCTGTTTATTGGGTTTGCGGTATGGGCTTATAGTAATTGGAGTTTAAAGCATTCGTATTCCTATCAAGTAACAGGTATGGTGGCGATGATTGTTTTGTGGTTTTTGCTTTATTTTGCCGGAAGAATAGGAAAAGCCAAAGGAAAGCCAGAAATTAAACAACTATGCGCTTTTTTAGAAAATACATTGGATTTAAAAGATGTTAAACAACAAGAAGATTGTGTGTGACGTTTTGTAGGTTAGCAATAATAACAAAGTAAGATACTCAATTTACCTTATTAAAATCCTTCAAAAACACCCAAACCAAAAAGTGCAAAATCGTATTTTACAGGATCGTCAGGGTCTAATTTTCGTAAGGATGCATCTAATTCTTGAAGGGCTTTTGCATCGTTTTGTTTTCGGGAAAGTAAGCCTAATTTTCTGGCTACATTACCACTATGCACATCCAAGGGACAGGATAAAATTGCCGGAGAAATAGTCTTCCATAATCCAAAATCTACTCCTGCACTGTCATCGCGAACCATCCAGCGTAAAAACATATTTATTCGTTTTGCAGCCGATTTTTTTTCAGGATTGCTAATGTGCTTTTGAGTTCGATGAGGATGCGGAATGCTAAAAAACACCTTTTTAAATTCACTAATTGCCGGCTGTAACGACGTTGAAGTCCGATTGTTATAAAAAATTGATTGTAATCCTCCACGGCTTTCGTAACAGTTTTTTAACGAACGAAAAAAGAAATCCAAATCGGTAGCATTAAAGGTACGATGTACAAAACCATCTAATTTGGTTTTTTGACCAGGTGTGTAATTCATTACAAAATCGTAAGGCGAATTTCCGGTAATTTCGCAAAGTTTGTTTCCGCTATTTATGATGCTTTTTCGATTTCCCCAAGCAATTGTTGCGGTGAGAAATCCCATTATTTCAATATCTTCTTTTAACGAAAATCGATGCGGAATTTGAATGGGATCGGTTTCAATAAATTTTGGCTGGTTGTATTGTTGTACTTTTTGGTCTAAAAAATCTTTTAATTCGGTTTCAGAAAAATTCATACTAACGTTACGAAACAATTTTTCCGTCTTTCATTACAAGTTTTCTATCTGCCATATCAGCCAACTGATTGTTATGTGTAACAATTACGAATGTTTGTTTAAATTCATCCCGTAATTTAAAAAACAAATTATGAAGATTTTCGGCACTCTCGCTATCTAAATTTCCGCTTGGTTCATCTGCTAAAATAATTGCGGGATTGTTAATAAGTGCACGTGCCACAGCTACTCGTTGTTGCTCACCACCCGAAAGTTCATTGGGCTTGTGAGTTTGCCGATGTAAAACTCCCAAAAAATCTAAGAGTTCTTTAGCTTTTTGTATTGCTGTAGATTTAGCAGTACCTTTTATAAATGCAGGAATACATACATTTTCAAGTGCTGTAAATTCAGGTAAAAGTTGATGAAACTGAAATATAAAACCAAGATTTTCATTCCGAAATTTTGCTTGCTCTTTATCTGAAAGGTTTGCAATGTTTGTATTATTTATTAGTAAGGAAGTATCTTCAGTAGCATCAAAGGTATCTAACGTACCCAGTATTTGCAACAAGGTTGTTTTTCCTGCACCGGAAGCTCCTACGATAGAGATAATTTCATTTTCCTTAATTTGCAAGTCCACCCCTTTTAAAACGTGTAATTTTCCGTAGTGTTTATGGATGTTTCTTGCTTTTATCATTTGGTTAAAACAATTGCTGTTTTGTGACAACTTTTTTTATTTCAGAAAAAAAACGAAGTTTTATTTATACTTCTCTATTTACGTCCCAGGCTTCGAGATAATCGGCAACGGCTTTAACAAACTGACCGCCCAAAGCACCATTTACCACTCTGTGATCATACGAATGGGATAAAAACATTTTATATCGAATACCTATAAAATCACCATCAGGAGTTTCGATAACCGAAGGCACTTTTCTAATGGCTCCCAGTGCTAAAATTCCAACTTGTGGCTGATTAATAATGGGTGTGCCCATAACGCTTCCAAACGTTCCTACATTTGTTACGGTATAGGTTCCACCTTGTATTTCGTCTGGTTTTAATTGTCCGTTTCTTGCTCGAGAAGCCAAATCGTTTACGGCTTTGCTCATTCCTACCAAGTTAAGTTGGTCTGCGTTTTTAATTACGGGTACAATTAGGTTTCCATCGGCTAGGGCTGCTGCCATTCCCAGATTAATATTTTTATGTTTAATAATGGTATCGCCTTCTACGGAGATATTCATCATAGGGTAATCTTTTAGAGCTTTTGCAACTGCCTCCATAAAAATAGGAGTAAAAGTAAGATTTTCGCCTTCTCGTTTTTTATAGGCTTCTTTTACTTTTTTTCGCCAATTCCAGATATTTGTAACATCACATTCCACAAACGATTGCACGTGTGCAGAAGTTTGTACACTTTGTACCATATGATGCGCAATGAGTTTACCCATTCGAGACATTTCAATAATTTCTGCATCACCATTTACTGAAACAGGTGCTTTTGAAACCGCTTTTTTAACAGTTGAAGGAGTTTCTTTTTTTGATTCGCCGGTAACAGATTGGGTAGGTTTGTTGTTTCTATTTTTAAGATATTGAAGAATATCGTTTTTGGTAACTCTTCCGTCTTTTCCTGTACCCGAAATGGTATCTAATTCGGCTTGAGTTACGCCTTCGGTTTTGGCAATATTTTTTACCAAAGGAGAATAAAATCTACCGGAAGCACTTGTAACAGGAGCTACGGTTTCTATAACTTTATTAACTTGTTTTTCTATTTTACTAGCTGTTTCAACAACAACCGGTTGGGATTCTTCCTCTGGTAATTGCGGAACAGCTGTATCTCCTTGAGTTTCAATAATGGCAAGGGTTTGACCTACTTGTACTACATCGTCAACATCAAAGCGTTTTTCAACTAAAACGCCTTCTACCTCGCTGGGTACTTCGCTATCTACTTTATCGGTTGCTATTTCAAGAACCGCTTCATCAAACTCAATGGTATCTCCTACTTCTTTTAACCAATTGGTAATGGTAGCTTCGGCTACACTTTCTCCCATTTTAGGAAGTTTTAATTCAAATTTTGCCATAACGTGTTACAAACAAGTTTTTCAATTTAAGTTGCAAAATTAGCGATTTTTTAATTGCTAATGGTTTTTGATTTAAAATAAATTTTGAAGATCTTAAAAGCTCTTTAATCAAAAAAAATGTACCACTCCTTTTTGGTCACTATAATCACTGCCTAAAAGAAAATTGGATTTTGGTGGGATAATCCGAAACGAGTTATGATGAGCATTGTTTTCCGTCATTATTTTAAAAATTTGATGGTACGATAAATAATTAGCATCTAATACAAAGCAAGTGTTTTTATACTCAAATTTATTGGTTTCTGCTTGTAGTTGAAGCGGTTTTTTATACAAATGAGAAAGTCTATAAACCAAAGACGAATCGTTGCTAATAAGCAAAACTTGGTCCCATTGTTCAACCGGTTGACTTTTTTTAGAAAATTGAATTTTTGCTTTCGTTTTTGCTAGAAAAACACCTAACGATACAGCTTGTTTAAGTAAAAATCCTTGCTGAAAATGTTTTTTATAAAATATTTTCATCGCTCCATAAAAACGGTCTAGGTACTTTTCATCTTTTTGCGTGCTTTCACCTTTATAATGAAGCACTTTTTCGGTTCCCAAATAATAATTTTTATAGCCTGCTTTTGTAATTTTATACGAAAAATCGATGTCTTCGCCATACATAAAATAATCTTCATCAAAACCGCCTACTTCTGTGTAAACATCTTTTTTTAATAACATAAACGCTCCGACCAATACCGGAACTTCTCCTGTTTCGGTGGGAGCTAGTTGGTTTGCATAATAGCTACTCCCATTGCCCGCTATTTTTTGTAACGAAATTTTAGGAGTTGGGATGTTGCGTTTGCTTTCGGGTAAAAATTTTCCGGTGCCATCAAACAACTGTACACCTACAGCTCCGAGTTTTGGAATGGTTTCTGCAAATGCAAGTGTGTTTATAAAAGTATCTTCAGCTACTGCTGTATCCGGATTAAGAATGCAAACATATTCTCCTTTTGCAACTGCAACGGCTTGATTATTGGCAATGCTAAAACCAACATTTTCTTTATTTTCAATAAGTTGTACCTCAGGAAATAATTCTTTTACCATTTGGCAACTTTCGTCTTGCGAATGGTTATCAATAACTATTATTTCAGCGTCTAAATTGGCAATGGCACGACTAACACTATACAAACATTGTTGCAAGAAATACGCCACATTATAGTTTAGAATGACAACCGAAAGTTTCAAATGTTATTGCTTTTTAAGGATGACTCAAACGGAACTCTATTTACAATACTACGCCCGAGTGTTATTTCATCTGCATATTCCAGCTCATCGCCAACAGCGATTCCTCTGGCAATGGTGCTGGTAACAATAGGTAGGTTTTCAATTTGCTTAAAGATATAGAAGTTGGTGGTATCGCCTTCCATTGTGGAGCTTAATGCAAAAATTAATTCGGTAACAACACCCGATTTTACTTTCTCTAATAAGGGTTTTATTGTTAATTCTCCCGGACCTACTCCATCCATAGGCGAAATCTTTCCGCCAAGCACATGGTAATGCCCTGAAAATTGTCCGGTTGCTTCAATTGCCATTACATCTCTTATGTCTTCAACTACGCAAATAACGGTATTGTTTCTGGAAGGATTGGCACAAATTTCGCAAACTTCTGTATCGGAAATATTATGACAATTTTTACAAAAATTAATTTGCTCTCTCATTTGCAACAAGCTGTTGGCTAATTTTTGCGTATGCGAAACGGGTTGTTTCAATAAGTGTAGCACTAATCGCAATGCAGTACGTTTTCCTATACCGGGAAATTGCGCCATTTGGTTTACTGCTTGTTCCAAAAGTTTTGAAGAAAATTCCATAGTTTTATGCTCGTTGCAAGGTATTTTATTTTTTAGAAAAAACAAATTGTTTTAGCACTTCAATCACATAGTCCACTTCTTCTTTTGTATTAAAAACAGAAAATGAAAATCGTAACGAACTGTATGCTTTTTCTTCGGAAGATTGAATTGCTTCAAGCACATGCGAGTCTTTGTTACTGCCACTTTGGCAAGCACTGCCTTTAGAGCAGGCAATTCCTTTTAAATCTAGTTCGAACGGAAGCATCGTAGCCTTTTCATGCAAAACCGGAAGCAACACATTTACAATAGTGTAACTACTTTTATCAAGATAGTTACTTAAACCGTTAAATTTTACTTCCGGAACGGCTTTTTGAAGCTCATTAATAAAGTACGATTTAAGTTCTTGAATGTATTTTTTTTCGCTGGGTAAATTAGAAAGCGAAACAGATAGTGCTTCCGAAAGACCCACTATGGAATACACAGCTTCGGTGCCGGCACGAAGTCCTTTTTCTTGTTCGCCACCATGGATTATAGAATGTAATACGTGCGGTTTTTTTATTACGGCAAACCCCACCCCTTTTGGTCCGTGAAATTTATGTGCCGATACGGCTGCAAAATCGATATTTACTTCTGAAAAATTTATATCGTAATGCCCAACCGACTGTACAGTATCACTATGAAACAAAGCATTGTATTGTTTGCACAAATTGCCTACTTTTTTTAACGGAAGCAAATTACCTATTTCGTTATTTACGTGCATAAGGCTTACTAACGTTTTATCGTTTTGTTGCTTTAAAAGTGTTTCAAGGTGAACCAAATCAATCTCGCCTTTTTCCAGAAGATTAACAAAAAGCACCGTTATACCGTAGTGTTTTTGTAAATATGCTACTGTATGCAAAACAGCGTGATGCTCGACAGCACTTGTAATAACCGTTTTAACCCCCAAATCGCGTACTGCCGAAGTAAGTATTAAATTATCGGCTTCGGTACCACCGGAAGTAAAAAAAATTTCGGAAGAAGTTACGCCCAATAATTTGGCTATTGTCTTGCGCGATAATTCTACTTTAGATTTTGCTTCTCTACCAAAACTATGTGTAGATGAAGGATTCCCGAAACTATTTTTCAATGTTTTTTGCATTGCAGCCACTACTTCTTCTCGAAGTGGCGTTGTTGCTGCATTATCGAAATAAACCGATTTCATAAAACAATTTAAATTTTTCAAAAATACGTTAATTTTTAGTTTCGTTACTAAGTTTTATGTTACTTTGTAAAGTAATTAATTAATAGTGAAATATGAACAAAATTGTAACTGTTTTAATTCTAATAACGTCGGTACTTACTTCGTGCGATGATGGTGATTTTGTAGTAACTTCGTTTGATTTTAGTAATGAAAGTCTTCGGAGTTGTGAAACCGGACAAGGTTATGTTTTTTATAAAGTTAATTCCAATTCATTTGAAAGTATTTCGGTAAGCATAGACGTACAAACTACTATTTTTGAACAGACAAATATCACAGAATATGCGCTAAACGAAAATTCGAACGTGGTATATTATCGAAAATACGATGGTGAGTTACCGGTAAATTATTTTTGTGCTACTGTTCCTCCTACGACTCCCAATGTTACTACAGAATTTATTGGCAATCAAGGTGTCGCACAATTTACTGTTACAGCAACACGAGATGATGAAGATGGGATTGAAGAAAGTACTGATAACCAAATAGATACCGATGAAGACGGATTACCCGATTATTACGATTTTGATGACGATGGCGATAACGTACCAACCCAAATTGAGTTGGGAGCCGATTATCTTGCCGGAAACACCACCCAACCGTTAGATAGCGATCAAGACGGAATTCCGGATTATTTAGACGCAGACGATGATAATGATGGTATTCTTACACGCTACGAAGATGCGAATGGAGATTTAGACCCCTCAAACGATATTACTAATGGTGAAACAAATTATCTTAACCCGGAAGTTTCAAATACAAACGCTATCGATTTGTATAGGGAGCATGCCTATTTACTTTCCAGTGACATCCAGTTGCAAATCAATAATTTAATTTTAGTAAACGGTGAAGACGAAATCATTAAAGAAACTTTTGTAATGGGTACTATTGAAGATTTTATTAATAGAGAAGAACGTATCACACCCGAATTTTAAAACCAAAATTTTTCATTTCATCTTATTTTATTCAAATTTAATAGCTTTTACAGGTGATATTTTTGAAATAATAAAACTAGGGAGCAAAAGCATAACCAAACACAAAACCAGTGTACCCAAGTTTAAAAAAAGAATATATCCAACATCTATATAGACAGGTGCTTTTGTAACATAATAGGTTTGTGCATTTAACTTAATAGGATGAAAATATTTCTGAATAAGTAATAAGCCTATGCCTATTATATTTCCCCAAAATAATCCTATTACAATTAAATACGTTGCATTATACAAAAATATTCGTCTAATTTTTCGGTTGGCACTACCGAGCGCTTTAAGTATTCCTATCATTTTGGTACGTTCTAAAATTAATACAAGCAAAGCCGTAATCATATTAATACCGGCAACCAAAATCATTATTCCTACAATAAGGGCAATGTTAAAATCAAACATTTCAATCCATTCAAAAATTGAATAATATTTATCTTTTATTGTAATTACATCCAAAAAACTTCCGGTTTCTTCGTAAATGGCATTTCCTACTTCTTGAATGGTATCAAAATCATCTACAAAAACTTCAAAAGCACCAACTTCATCTTTTTTCCATTTGTTTAGTCGTTGAATGTGCCGAATGTCTGAAAATAAAAATTGCTTATCAAATTGTTCAAATCCGCTGTCATAAATCCCTACAATAGTAAATCCTCTGCTTTTAGGTTCTTTTTTACTGCTTTTATTTAAAAAAAAAGTAACCGCTTTGTCACCTAGTTTTAAATGAAGTCTATTAACCAAGTATTTAGAAATTAGAATCTCATCATTAAGGTTGTTTGAAAAATCAGGGATTCTTCCTTCAACTAAATATTCTTTAAAGTATTGCCAATTATAATCTGCCCCTACACCTTTTACCACAACTCCTTCAAAAGTTTCTGAAGTACGAATAATACCCGCTTTTTTAGCTATTGCTTGAATGTGTTTTACGCCTTCTACTGTATTAAATTCAGGATAAAAATCTTGCTTAGTTGAAACCGGAATTTGAGAATCATCAGAGACATTTGTGTCAAAATTTGTGATAATTATATCACCGTTAAAAGCCGAAACTTTTTCTTTAATCTTTTTTTGAAGACCCACGCCGGTTGCCACAGTAATCAACATCATTATCAAACCCAAAGCAATTGCCGTAATTGCAATTTTTATTATTGGTGCCGAAATACTACTTTTATACTCTTTAGAAGAAATAATTCGCTTGGCGATAAAAAACTCAAAATTCATTATGGTAACTCTATTCGGTTTCAAAAATACACTTTTATTGATTGTAGTACTACTCTTTAGCATTAGTTTTTCTTGTCAAGAAAAAAAAGAAAAACAAAAAGAAGATTCTTCACAACTTATAACAACTGCAAAAGTTCCTGCTTCACAAATTATTACAGGTGCAGAGCAAATAAGAGCTTATTTGCCATTGCTAAAAAATAAAACCATCGGTGTGGTTGCCAACCAAACTTCTATTTTAAAATCGAATACCGTAAAAGTAGAAAACGGAAAAGAGGTCTTTATGTTCACAACCAAACATCTAATAGATTTTCTTTTTAAAAAAAATTTAACTATTCAGGCAGTTTTTGCTCCCGAACACGGTTTTAGAGGCAATGCCGTTGCCGGAGAACTAGTAAAAAACGGAATCGATACCAAAACCGGACTGCCTATTATTTCGCTTTACGGAAAAAGTAAAAAACCCACCGACAAACAGTTAGAAAACATTGAAGCAATGGTTTTTGACATTCAAGATGTAGGTGCACGATTTTACACCTATATTTCTACACTTCATTATGTAATGGAAGCTTGTGCAGAGAATAACATTCCCTTAATTGTATTAGATAGACCCAACCCAAACGGTCATTATATTGATGGTCCAATATTGGAAAAAGAGTTTTCAAGTTTTATAGGTATGCATCCGGTTCCGGTGGTTCACGGAATGACAATTGGCGAGTATGCCCAAATGATAAATGGTGAAGGTTGGTTAAAAAACAAGATACAATGCGATTTAACCGTAATACCCTTATTAAATTATACACACAACACGCCTTATTCGTTACCGATAAAGCCGTCGCCTAATCTACCAAATGATACCGCAATTAACCTTTATCCCAGCTTGTGTTTTTTTGAAGGAACTCCTGTGAGTGTCGGTCGAGGTACCAATATGCAGTTTCAGGTGTTTGGCGCTCCTTTCTTACCCAAAAAATATTTTGATTTTACGTTTATCCCACAACCCAATGATGGAGTTAAATATCCTAAAAATGAAGGAAAAATTTGCTACGGAAAAGATTTAAGAAACGAAAAACGTCTTGAAAAATTAAACTTGGAATGGTTAATTTCGGCTTATAACAACAGTCCGGATAAAGAACATTTTTTTACGCCGTTTTTTAAGAAACTTGCCGGAACCAAAAAACTTCAAGAACAGATAGAAAAAGGATATACCTACCGAGAAATTAGAAAAACTTGGTTAAAAGATCTAAAAGAATATGAAGGTATGCGAGAAAAATATTTACTTTACGACTAAGGTTTAATGAATTTTCTGTACGGCTTAGTAGCCTAAGCCGTACAGAAAAAATTATTTTACATCAGCGACCCCAAATAACGTTCGCTATCTAGAGCTGCCATACAGCCAGTTCCTGCAGCAGTAACAGCTTGACGATATTCCTTATCTTGAACGTCTCCACAGGCAAAAACCCCGGGAAGATTTGTTTTAGTAGATTTTCCTTTGGTTATTAAATAACCGGTTTCGTCCATATCCAAGACACCTTTAAATAAATCGGTGTTGGGTTTGTGACCAATGGCAATAAAAACTCCGGTTACATCTAGTACTTCTGTTTCATTTGTCCGGTTGTTTTTAACCCGAGCTCCTTCAACAACTTTCTCGCCGAGTATTTCGTCAATTTCTGTGTTAAACATTACTTTTATATTTGGAGTACGATTTACTCTGGCTTGCATTGCCTTAGAAGCCCGCATATAATCTTTACGCACTAATATTGTTACACTTTTACAAATGTTTGCAAGATACGTAGCCTCTTCGGCAGCAGTATCGCCTGCACCAACAACAACTACATCTTGTCCTTTATAAAAAAAACCATCGCAAGTAGCACAAGCCGAAACACCTCCTCCTATGAGTCGTTGCTCACTGGGAATTCCTAAATATTTAGCTGTTGCTCCGGTAGAGACAATTACTGTTTCGGCTTCGATTTGGGTGTTTCCGTCTACTGTAACTTTATGAATGCCACCTTTTTCTTTACTAAAATCAACGGCAGTTACCATTCCAAAACGTACTTGCGTACCAAAACGCTCAGCTTGTTTCTGTAAATCTGCCATTAATTTATTTCCGTCAACACCATCCGGATATCCGGGAAAATTGTCTACTTCGGTGGTCGTTGTTAACTGTCCGCCAGGCTGCATACCAGTGTACAATACAGGTTTTAACTCAGCTCTGGCAGCATAAATAGCGGCAGTATATCCGGCAGGACCGGAACCTATGATAAGGCATTTTATTCGTTCTGGACTATCTGACATTTTTATTTTTTTTAATTAATTATTCCTTTAAAAATACGTATGCAAAAGTAGGTAATTATTATGTATTACGCATCTCACTAAAATGGATTTTTATGATAGAAAAATAAAGGATATTTATGTATGATTTATTTGATTTAGGATTTATGATAGAGTTATTGAGTAAAAAAACTGAAGACTGCCTACTGAAAACTACCGACTAAGGATTGAGTTGGTGAGTTTATGAGCCTGTCTGCCGACAGGTAGATTTGTGAGGATTGAAGTTTGATTCTTAATTCTGGACAAACCAAAAACCAGAAACTGGAAACTGCCAACTGAAAACTGCCTACTGAAATCTTACTACCTATTTACACCTTGATTAGACAACCATTTTTGATAGGCTCTGGCGTTTCGATTGTGCTGAGCCAGTGTTTTTGCAAATTTGTGATAACCAAAATTGGTTACATCTGCAGCAAAATATAAATAGTCGTGTTTTTCATAATTAAGAACTGCATCTATCGAAGAAATATCCGGCATTGTAATTGGTCCCGGTGGTAAACCGGCATTCTTGTATGTGTTATAAGGAGAATCTGTTTCTAAATCTTTATAAAGCACTCTCTTTATTTGCTTATTAAAATCTCCACTCGCCAGCTTCACTGCGTAAATAACAGTTGGATCTGCTTGTAAAGGAATACCTCTTTTTAGTCTGTTAACATATACTCCGGCTACACGAGGACGTTCATCTGCCTTAACGGTTTCTTTTTGTACAATGGATGCCATAGTTATTATTTCTTCGGGAGTAAGTCCGAGTTGTTTTGCTTTTTGAAGTCGATTCTTGTTCCAAAATTTATGATATTCTTTGTTCATTTTCTCTACAAACTTCTTAGGAGAAGTGTTCCAATACATTTCGTATGTATTAGGAATAAACATACTTAAAGCCGTTTGTAGGGTAAGATTATATTCAGATAATAGTTTGGGATTTTTAAAAGTTTTTAGAAAAGCCAAACTATCGGGTTCCAATTGCTTAGCAATAGTACCGGCAAGATTTTCAAGACGTTCTTGGTTATTAAACTTTACTTTAACAGGAATATTTCCGGAACGAATTGCATTAATAATTTCGTTGTTATTCATTCCTTTTTTTATCACAAAATGTCCCGATTTAATATGAGTGGAATATTTTTTTTTATGAGCTACTCTTTTAAACGATTCAATATCTTCAATTAACGGAGAAATTTCTTCTAAAACATCGTTAAAAGTTGCATCACTTGGTATAAAAAGATGTGCTTCGGCATTGTTAAAAGAAGTGTTTGGTGATAGTACGTTAGTATATACATAGTAAGAAAACACTGCCATAATGACAAGTCCCACTAATAAAGTTGCTATAATTACTTTTTTTAAATTACTCATAAATCAGTTGGTAAAAATATTCGGTTTTAAATTGGTTTTCGCTAAAAATCCAATCTTTTTTTTCGCCGGTTTTTAAAAATCCTTGTTTTTCAAATAACTTTAAACTCGCAGGGTTATCCACAGTTATTCCGGCATAGAGTTGATGTAAATCTAAAAAGGTAAAAGAATACTTAATAAGTAGTTTTAGTGCTTCGGTTGCATATCCCTTCTTCTTTTGCTTATCGGAAAAAATCACAATTCCTATTCCGGCTCGGCGGTGTTTCGGATTAAAATCATACAAATCTATAAAACCAACAGGCGATTTTGTTTGGCTTTCGCAAATCACTAACCTAAGTTGTTTTACTTGGTAAATATCAAGGTGTGCTTTTTCTAAATATTGCTGCAAAACATATTTAGAATAAGGTGTTTGCGTATGACTAATTTCCCAAAATTTTTCATCGTTTTCAAGAAGGTACAAAAACTCCAAATCGGAAGGTTCTAAAGCTCTCAAAAAAACGGTTTCTCCTTGTAATGTTTTCATCTGTTTAAAAATAAGTTTATTCTCATATCATACCCATTCTCCTTTAAAAACGAATGTAGCAGGTCCTTCTAAAAAAATATTGGTATAAACACCTCCTTTTTTAATAAAACTAACTTGAAGGTTACCTCCACCGGTTTTTATCTCAACCGAATTGGATTGTGTTTTACCCGACTCGAATAAGGCGAGTGCAACGGCAGTAACACCAGTTCCGCAAGATAATGTTTCGGCTTCTACTCCGCGTTCGTACGTACGAACAGCAAACGTATTAGCATCGAGTTCTTCTACAAAATTAACATTACTTCCCTCCTCTCCGTATAATTTATAACGTAATTCCCTTCCTACTGTTTCTACCGGATATTCCTTAATATTGGTTACCCATTCTATATGATGAGGCGAGCCTGTATTTAAAAATACGGCATTTTCAAGCATTGAAATAGTAGAAACATCGTTCATTTTTAATCTAACACTATTTTTTAAAGTAGTTGCTTGGTGCAAACCATCAGATGCTTCAAAAGTAGTGGTATTATCAATAATTTCTATACTATTAGCAAAATGTACAATGCACCTTCCGCCATTTCCGCACATTGTTCCTGATTTTCCATCGGCATTAAAGTAAACCATCGTAAAATCTGCTACTTCATTTTCTTCTAAAAGCAACAAACCGTCGGCACCAATTCCAAAACGTCTGTCACACATTTTTTTTATGAGTGTTGTATCTTTCTTCGGAAAGAATAACTTTCGATTATCGATGATAATAAAATCATTTCCGGTACCATGATATTTGTAAAAAGGAATTTTCAAAAACTAATTTTTAAATTTTCACAAATATACAAAAATAGATGAAGCACTAATGTTTGTTAACAAGCCTTAAAACCTTGTTAAAACAGCGTTAAAGTAAAACTGACAAATACTATTTTGGTCTATTTTTTGTTAATTTTACAGTATAAAAAATGAAGAATTATGAAACAGACAGTAAAATTTTTTGTTATTGCTCTTTTGTCCGGTGTGTTAACATTAGCCGGATATAAAGCTTTTTTTGAAAAAAAACAGAAAAATCAAGAAATAACTTTGGGAAGCACGCCGACAGCGTTTGTTAAAACAAGTTTTACAAACACACCGGCACCCATTAATACGGTTGATTTTACCGACGCTGCCGAAAAAGCTGTTCATGCCGTAGTCCATGTAAAGAATACAACGTTTATAAACCAACCCGTAACCATAAATCAATTATTTTATGGCGGTGGTGAGCCACGAGCCAAAATAGGTTCGGGAAGTGGTGTTATTATTTCGCCAGATGGTTACATTATTACAAACAATCACGTTATTGCCAACGCCACCGAATTAGAAGTTACTTTAAATAACAATAAAATTTATACCGCTAAACTCATAGGAACAGATCCAAAAACCGATATTGCTTTAATAAAAGTAAATGCAGACGAAGCGTTACCGTATATGCCATTTGGCGATTCTAATATGCTACGACTTGGCGAATGGGTTCTTGCCGTGGGAAATCCTTTTAATTTAAACTCAACAGTAACCGCTGGTATTGTTAGCGCTAAAGCTAGAGATTTAAATGAGTTTGACGGACAAGTACAATCTTTTATTCAAACCGATGCCGCAGTAAATAGAGGAAATAGCGGAGGTGCATTAGTTAATACGCGCGGTGAACTGGTAGGAATTAATACGGCTATTACATCCGAAACCGGTTCGTATGTTGGGTACTCCTTTGCAGTACCGGCTAATATTGCCAGAAAAGTAGTAGAAGACATTATGGAATACGGAAATGTTCAACGTGGAATTTTAGGAATTATAGGAGCTAGTTTAAACTCAAAAATTGCAGACGAATTAGGAATAGGAACAACCGAAGGCATTTATGTTGACGATATTGAAAAAGGTACCGGAGCCGATAAAGCGGGAATTAAAAAAGGAGATGTTATTACCGGAATAGACGGCTTTAAAATTGAAAAATTTTCAGATTTAGTAGGTTATTTAGGTTCAAAACGACCCAACGATGTAGTTGAAGTTACTCTTTTTAGAAATGGAAAAGAGAAAAACGTATCGGTTACTTTAATTAAACTCGAGGTATATGAAATAGCGGATTTAGGGCTTGAAGTTAAAAATATTAGCCAGGAAGAATTAAAAGAAAAAGGACTTTCAAACGGTGTTAAAGTAAGCAAAGCTTTAACCAATGAAATGAAAAGATACAACTTAGAAGGGATTATCATTACCAAAATAAATGATAAAGATGTGAGTACCATAGATGATGTTAAAAACATAATAGCTGAAAGAAATTATAGAATTCCTTTAAAAGTAACTTTTGCTGATGATGAAGGAAACATTAATACCTTCATCTTTAGATAACAAATAGCTTTTGTAAAAGCAAATGAGGCTATTCGGAAGAAACATATAGATACGTGTTTATATTATTGGTGGATAAGAGAGTTGGTTTTTGTTAGTTATTCCCTTTTTTTCAAATACCTCCAGTTTCCGAATAGCCTTTTCTTTTTGCTTTTAACTACTCGTTAACACTTATAACCAATAGGAATACTATTTTTGTGCTAACCAATAACAAAATGAGTAAACTTTTAACGATAGCACTGTTGTTTTTTTTCCTATCATGCAACACAACTCATGATAAAAAAGAAAACAGTATTTGGATTGGAGGAGAAATTGTTAATCCTAACGGTAACAATGTACGTCTTTATAAAGGTGAAAAATTGATAGATAGTATTCCGCTGGACGAGCATAATTTTTTTATTTATAAAAACGATACGCTCCCTGAAGGGCTTTACACCTTTACTCATAAAGAGTTTCAAGTATTTTATTTAAAACCCGGAGACAGTTTAATGTTACGGGTAAATACCCTAGAATTTGACGAATCGTTAACTTACACAGGCAAAGGTGCAAAACGCAACAATCTTTTAATGGAGCTTTTTTTAATAAATGAAGAAGAAAATAAGTTAATGCCAGCCTATTATACGCTTTCTCCTAAAGATTTTGATAAAAAATTAGATTCACTTAAAAACATACGAAAGCATATTTACTCATTATATAATCAAAACTTAGAATTTGACTCTAAATTTGATAAAATAGTGCGAGCGGGAATTAATTATGATTATTTTTCGAAAAAAGAACGTTATACTGCTGTAAACCGATATAAGAACATTAAATATCCCGACAAATTTTATTCGTATCGAGATTCAATAGATTTAAAAAATAATGAGTTACAATGGTATTTTTCTTATTACCGATTGCTCAATAGATTTTTTGATAATTTAGCTTGGGAAAACAATACCAATAAACAACAAAGATTGCATCAAGCAAATTATAACCACGTTTCTCAAAAAATAAAACTAATAGACAGTTTAGTACAAAACAACGATTTAAGAAACAGCATGATTTTTAATAGTACTAAGCGGTATCTTGAATCTTGCACCAGTGATGAAGACAGAAGTAAAATTGTGAATTTATTTTTTAAAACCAATAACAACAAGCGTCATAATAAACTTATGCTGGATTTGGCAAAACAATACAAAAAATTAAAAGTAGGAAATGTCATCCCCAATTTACTTTTATCCACGACAGATACTACTTTTATAGACCTTCACAGCATCATAAAAAAACCAACCGCTATTTATTTTTGGAGTGCCAATGCCGAAAATCATTATCGGGAAATACATAACAGAGTAAAATCGTATTCAAAAAAATTTCCTCAATATGATTTCATTGCCATTAACATCGATACTAATTTTAACTTATGGAAGAATGTTGTTTCAAACCGAACATACAATCCACTCACCGAATACCAGTTTAAAAATCTTGATGAAGCAAGAAAAAAACTGGTTATTTCTTCACTTAATAAGGCATTTATCGTTTCTGAAAAAGGCGTTATTAAACAAAATAATGCTAATTTGTTTACCCCTAGATTTGAAATAATGCTGAAAAAACAGTAGGTGCAAGCGTAAGGTGTGTTGTTTTATTGCGGTTTGGTTGTATGCAGTAGTACGGTTATTATAAAACTTTGTTGTGCGTATGGCTTTCCGGTTTATTTTGTTCGAGTATAAAGTTGTTACCGTATTCCAATTTGGTATAACTCAACAATCAATTTCCTTTTTTATAATCTGCAAGAAATTTTTCTAAACCAATATCTGTTAAAGGATGTTTTAACAAACCTAAAATAGAAGATAAGGGACCAGTCATGACATCGGCTCCAATTTTTGCACAATTTATTACGTGCATGGTATGACGTACCGAAGCAGCTAATATTTGCGTTTCAAAACCATAGTTATCATAAATTTCTCTTATTTCTGCAATAAGGTTTAATCCATCTGTAGAAATATCGTCTAATCTTCCTATAAAAGGAGAAACATACGTTGCACCTGCTTTAGCAGCAAGTAATGCTTGCCCAGCCGAAAAAACTAATGTAACATTGGTCTTAATTCCTTTATCATTAAAATATTTTGCAGCTTTTATGCCATCCTTTATCATTGGTAACTTTACAACTATTTGAGGGTTTAAAGCGGCTAACTCCTCTCCTTCTCGTACCATTCCTTCAAAATCGGTGGCAATTACTTCGGCAGAAACATCACCATCTACAATCTCACAAATTGCTTTGTAATGGTTTAAAATATTTTCTTTTCCGGTAATTCCTTCTTTTGCCATAAGTGAGGGATTGGTGGTAACTCCATCTAGCACACCCAAATCTTGGGCTTCACGTATTTGATTTAAGTTGGCTGTATCTACAAAAAATTTCATTCTATAAGGATTTAAGTTGTTTTATTTCAAAACAAAAATACACAACTTCTGTATGCATAAATAAACTTTTATAAAAAGTTGCTAAAACTTCTTGTTAATAACATCACTTTAATTTTA
>WFXA01000113.1 GCA_015490835.1 Flavobacteriaceae bacterium
TAGCAATCCTATTCCATTTAATAATTGGATTTTTTTTTAGTTTAACATAGAAAGTAATATAGAAGGTAAATGACCTGAAGGTGAACGTATTCTTGGAAGTTCTTTAACTTTTATCATCTTGCCTTTTTTACAAAATGGACAACAACTAATTTTTTCTTTTTGGGCTTTTAAAAATTCTTTTGTCTTTTTTATTTCTACTAAAATCTCAAATTCCTTTTTTACAGGTGCAAACTGTAAATTCAAGTTTCTTTTAGTTGTTGCATTATAAATTCCATATCTTCTAATACGCATAAATCCTTTTGGTAATATATGTTGTATAAATCGTCTTAAAAATTCTACTCCTTCTAATTTTACCTTTTTTACCGTAGCATTGTCTCGATAATCTTTTGCCAAAAAATGAACTTTATTATCTTGAATTCCTAATATGCGTTGATTACTAATAGCTATTCGGTGTGTGTATTGTCCCAAGTATTTTATGACTTGATTTACACCAGAGATTGGAGCCTCACAATATACAACCCAATTTTTACTGTAAGCATCATTAATTTGGTTAGAAAACATAGGATGATTCTCTTTTTTTAGTTTTCTTTTTAATGAGTCTAAAAACTTTCCTTTAAATGTAGAACTTAGTTGCTTTACTGGATAAAGGTATTTGTCTTTTTTACCGATAAGTTTCCAATTTCCTTTTAAATCTACTCCTGCCGAAGGAACTATACAATGCACGTGTGGATGCAAAGATAAGTTCTGTCCCCAAGTGTGCAATACCGCAATAGCTCCACTCTCCACTCCGTAATGTGTATAACCAAAACTACGAAGTGTTTCCCAAACACTTTGGAACAGTATTTTAAAATAAAGTTTCTTATTCCATAAATAAACTTTATTTAAAATATGGGGAACTGTAAAAATAATGTGATAATGTTTTACTGGTAAAGATTCTTTTTGTAGTTTATCAATCCATTTTACCTGTTTGGAATGTTGACATTTAGGGCAATGTCTATCGCCACAGCTATTATAACTATATCGCTCCTTACTACAGGTTGTACAAACTTCTTTATGTCCGCCTAAAGTAGCTGTCCTACAGGTAATAATGTTATGCAACACTTTTGTTTGTTGGGAGGATAAAACTGTGCTTTTTAATAAGGTGTTCCCAAATGTTTGTACAACTCTTGATAAATCATCTTGAGTGGTCATCGTTTTTTGTATAAAGTATCAAACGGACTGTGGGCTTTTATATCATTACATTGAGCTACATGTAAATAAATCATTGTTGTTGTTATATTGCTATGACCTAAAAGCTCTTTTATAGTAACAATATTTACTCCTTCTTCTAAAAGATGGGTAGCATAAGAATGACGCAAAGCGTGTAAACTGACTTTTTTGGTAATACTGGTTTTTTTTAGGTTTTCTCTCATTATCCAAGACAGACCTCTATTGCTATATTGCTTGCCTATTTCTTTTCCGTTAAAAAGCCATGTTTTGGGTTTTTCTGCTTGTAAGTATTTTTTTAATCCTATTGCTATGTTTTTTGATAAAGGAACTATTCTATCTTTTTTATATTTGCTTTGACGTATATGAATAGTTTGTCTTTCAAAATCAATATCTGATATCTTTAAATTAATAGCTTCTCTTCCGCGTAATCCTGCTGAATATATTAACGATAATACAACGCGATGTTTTAATAATTTAGGAACTGAAAATAATTCCTTTAATTCTACCTTATTAAGAATAATTGGTAGCTTTGTGTCTCGATTTAATGATGGTAATGAAATAGCTCTATCATTTAACCCTAACAGTCTATAGTAATAGCGTAATCCATAGACCATATGCTTAAAGCTACTACGAGATGGGGATTTTGGATCTAATGCTAAATCTACAAGATATTCATTTATAGATTGGTCATCTACATATTGTGGCAACTTGTTAAAGTGTAAGGTTATCAAACCAATACGCCTAATGTAATTATTTAACGTACTTTTACTTTGTCCGCGTAAAATAACTTGTTGTTGTAATTGTTTAAAAACTTTTTCAAAGTCTGGTACGGCAATTTTTGCTCGTTCTACAATGGTTAATCCTTTTTTTTTTCATTATATTGAGTTTTAAAATTAATAATACCATAAGTTTAAGGCTTTTTGAGAAAATAATATAACTTTGTAGTAAATAAACTACCCGCCTTTGGCGGATTTAGTTCAACAAAGTATAAAAATAATAGCCGAATAGCAGTAAATATGAACATTATAGTCCGCATCAACTTTAGTAGTAAATTGAAAGATTCTACT
>WFXA01000114.1 GCA_015490835.1 Flavobacteriaceae bacterium
CCTTCATATTACAAATTTTATGTAATGACCTCGATTTTATGGCTTTCTACCTAAGGCAGATATAATTTGCTGCTTTTGGGGTTTTTATACTATAGAGATAAAAATTATTTCGCTGAAAAACCAAGTGTTTATACTGCTTCTGAAAGTGCCCGTATAATAAAAATTACAGGGCAAAAAGGTGTTAGGAGTTTTAAGGTGGTGAAGAAGTGATTAACCAAGTACTATATTTTTACCCCTCTAAATATACAGTACTAAATTTAAACAAGCAACTATAAAAATGTTTGTGAAAGCAGGCTTTCATCTTCCGGCTCGGTAACAGCAAATTTTTTGAGTTGTCCCAACCAATAAAAGAACAATACAAAAAATACCGCAAGGAAAATCCAAGACACAACGTTGCTTAATGTCCAATTTACAGGGTCTAATTTGCGCAACGCATCGTAAGGACCAAAAGCAAAATCTACAAAAAATGACTCTATTCCTTCAAAAAAACCTTTCCAAGACATATCTTTATCGTTTTAATTTAGACAACAAAAATATAAATTAACTTGTATGCTTGCAAGGTTTTTTAACAAATCTAAACCGATAAACTATTTTTTACTTTCTATATTGTTGATTATAGGAGCGTTATTAGTTGGTTATAAGCAAAGTATGGGTTTTAATGGTGTTGAAGTTTTAAAACTCGTAAGTATCGGTTTTTTTCTTGTGTTTTTAATGCTCTTGTTAGGTTTTATTATTAGAAAAACTAGTCTTACCCAAGCCAACACCTTTTCAATTTTTTTCTTTTCATGGTTTTTGTTGGGGTTATTTAAAAACACAAATATCCTTTATCTCTTGTTTTCATTGTTCTTTCTGCTTTTTGCCTATAGGCGGATATTTAACCTGCAAAACCAAAATAATACAACAAAAAAAATCTTAGATGCTTCGGTGTGGATTTCGATTGCCGCATTGTTTTATTTTTGGAATATCTTATTTTTCATTCCCTTATATATTGCTCTTTTGCAGCTTCCGGAAAGCAAAGTGCGTTATTTTGCAATTCCTGTTTTTGGTTTGCTTGCAATAGGCAGTATTACTACGGCATATTATGTTGTTTTTTATGATAATCTGTATTGGTTTTTAGAAAGAATACCGCAATTGTCTTTTAATTTTTCGGCTTATGGCTCGCTTAAAGTACTTGTACCCACTACCTTTCTAACAGGGTTGTTGTTATGGACTATAAGCAGTGAGTTACTCACCTTTAAAACCCTTTCATTAAAACAAAAGCCCAACCGAAGAATGGTTTTTATAATTTTAGCAACAAGTTTTGCGGTTACACTTTTATTTCCGCAGAAAACAGGTCAAGAACTTATTTTTGTGCTTCCTCCGGCGTCTATTATTATTGCTAATTATGTAGAGAAACACAACGAAATTTGGTTTAACGAAATGCTAATGTGGTTTACGGTGCTTGTTGTAATTACTACTTTTTTTATATGAACTATTCGCTTTTAGAAATAGAAACTCAATTAAAAAAACGACTCCCGTATCCGTACAAATGGTATCGAAAACAGAATGATGTTTGGGATGGTTACACCCAATTTGTTTATCAAATAGAAGACTGGGATTTGCTTATTGCCAAAATTGCCCAAACCGTAAAAGAAAAACAACTGGATAAAAGAGAACTATTTTATTATGCCATTAATCGCTGGTATAATTTCCGGAGCGCACAAGCGATAGAATCTATTTTTACCAATTTTAAACAAGTTAAACCGGCACCAAATAAAAAGGACAAAGAAAAAGATTTTTTACTAAAAGGAATACCCTTTGATCACAAAACAACGGTGTTTCCAAAAGGATTTAAAAAATCGTTTATGTATGCAAGACAACACAAAAACGAGTTAATACAGTGGTTGTACAAAAACCAAAGCACACAACAACGCTACCATACCAAAAACAGATTGTTTATTGTGGTTTATAACAAAAACGGAGACCACTGGAAGCTAAAATGCGAATTAACATTGCTAAAAGAAGCCATTGAAAAATATGTTTCAACTTTTAACCATAGTCAATTGCAAAAGTTTAATTTTACCCCTCTAACCAAAACGTATAGCGATATTATTTGGGTAGAAAAAAATACTGAATTGAAACCCTAAAAATAAACCTAAACAACTTAACGGTTTTTATTTTACCATTAAGAAATTAAGACAAGTTAAGAAAACGTAAATCTTAATGAAATGCCTTAATGAAACTTAATGCCTTAATGGTTCCTCTTTATAGTTTGACCACAAATCAATTATCCCTAACTTTGCAATAACAAAAACATAAAATCAATCTACCACCTAACACTTCATCACCTCACCAATAAATGAACTACATCGGCTCAAAAAATAAATTATCTACCTTTATTTCTAAAGCAGTTACCGAAATAGCCGGAAACGATTTATCGCAACTTACTTTTTGCGACCTTTTTGCCGGAACCGGAATCGTAGGAAGAACCTTTAAACCCCTCGTTAAACAAGTGATTAGCAACGATGTAGAGTATTACAGCTATGTACTAAACCGAAATTATATAGGAAACAACAAAGTTTTTGAAACCGAAACATTTATAGAAAAACTAAACAATCTAAAACCCGTAAAAGGATTTATTTTTGAAGAATATTCAGAAAACGGAAAAGCCGGACGAAATTATTTTTCTGCTGAAAACGGACAACGAATAGATGCCATACGAACACAAATTGAAACATGGAAACAAACCGAAAAGATAAACCAAAACCAATATTTTTTCCTACTGGCAAGCCTGCTGGAAAGTGCCGATAAAGTAGCAAATACCGCTTCGGTTTATGGCGCATTTTTAAAACACATAAAAGCTTCGGCTCAAAAAAAAATCATCGTAATACCGGCAAATTTTACCCCAACAGAAAACAAACATTTGGTTTTTCAGCAAGACGCAAATAAGTTAGTTAACACAATAAAAGGCGATATACTTTATTTAGACCCGCCGTATAACTCCCGTCAATACGGAGCCAATTATCACCTGCTAAATACTATTGCAAAATATAATACCTTTGCACCCAAAGGAAAAACCGGATTGCCCGATTATTACAAAAGCAATTATTGTAAAAAAGGCGAAGTAGAAAAAAGTTTTTATAATTTAATAGAAAATGCACAATTTCAATACATTTTTTTAAGTTATAATAACGAAGGGCTAATGACCAAAGAAACCGTAAAAAAAATAATGAGCCTCTTTGGAAATTACCAATTAAAAACCATAAAATACCAACGATTTAAAGCAGACAAAACCCAAAACCGAAATCACAAAGCAACACAAACAATCGAATATTTACATATTTTACAAAAAAACTTAGACCGATGAAAAACTTTTCAGAAAACGCCAATACCATTTTTGACCAAGTAATTAACGAGTATCACAAAATAGACCGTGTTGACCAACCTTTTACCAATCCGTATAACAAGAACACCGAGTTACTCAACCATTTACTTTACCGAAAATGTTGGATAGACACCGTACAATGGCATTACGAAGACATTATTAGAGACCCGAATATCCATCCGGAGGAAGCACTTACCTTAAAACGAAAAATAGATGCTTCTAATCAAGACCGAACCGATATGGTAGAATACATAGACAGTTATTTTCTTGAGAAATTTAAAGACGTAACACCCAATCCCGATGCTACCATAAACACCGAAAGTCCGGCTTGGGGTGTTGACAGACTCTCGATTTTGGCACTTAAAATTTATCATATGAATGAAGAAGCCACTCGAGAAAACGCTTCTCAAAAACACAGAGACGCCTGCAATACAAAACTACAAATACTTTTGGAACAACGGGTAGATTTAAGCACGGCAATCAACCAATTATTAGACGATATTGCGAACGGAAGAAAATATATGAAAGTCTATAAACAAATGAAAATGTATAACGACGATGAGTTAAATCCCGTGCTTCGAAAAAACTAAAAACAAGTGTATTGAGGTATAAAACCTTGATGGTCTAAAAAAATATTTTTGAACAAACCCAACCACATACTGGTAATTCGTCTTTCCGCTTTAGGCGATGTGGCAATGACCGTTCCGGTATTATTGGCTTTTACAAAAACCTATCCCGATGTACAATTAACCGTTCTTTCAAAACCTTTTTTTAAACCCCTTTTTGATGGTTTACCAAATGTTAACTTTCTTCCGGCAGACGTAAAAGGAAAGCACAAAGGCTTTTGGGGTTTACTAAAACTTGCTAAAGAAGCTAAAAACCAACACATTACTCAAGTAGCCGATTTACACAATGTTATTCGGTCTAAAATTATAGGCACATTGCTACTTTTTCAAGGTATAACTCTTTCGAAAATAAACAAAGGCAGGAAAGAAAAAAAAGCAGTAACCCGTTTACAAAACAAACAGTTAAAACCCTTAAAAAGCACACACCAACGCTATATAGATGTTTTTAAAAAATTGGGTTACCCTTTTGAGCTCACTCCTCAAGATGTTTTAAGCAGAAAACCGCTTCCTTTAAAATTAACACATGCATTTGAGCCTCAAAAAAAGTTGATAGGCATTGCACCTTTTGCCGCACACAAAAGCAAAATGTATCCGTTGCATCTTATGAAACAAGTTGTAAAGAAACTAACCGACACACAACACTATCATTTGTTGTTTTTTGGAGGAGGAGAGAACGAAATAAAAATACTCTCGCAATGGGAAAAAGAATTTAAAGATGTACGAAACATTGCCGGCAAATTAACTTTTAAAGAAGAGTTAGATTTAATTTCAAATTTAGACCTAATGCTCTCGATGGATAGCGGTAACGGGCATCTATCAGCTATGTACGGAGTACCGGTTGTTACACTTTGGGGCGTTACGCATCCCTGTTTAGGGTTCACACCATTTAACCAACCCGAAGAAAACCGGCTTCTTCCCGACTTAAAAAAATATCCGTTACTACCTACTTCGGTTTACGGAAATAAATTTCCCGAAGGGTATGAAAATGTAATGGAAACCATATCGCCAACAACGGTGGTTGAAAAGGTGTTGAGTTTATTGGCTTAATAGTTGTTTCTCCCGTAAAAAAAAAACACAAATTTTAACACAAAAAATTTGTAGAGTCTCATTTTTTTTTTTTTTTATAGCTTAGCCCACAATTCCCCGAAAAAGTAAAAATGCTTGCAAGCCATTTTGCAGTGCCGGTTGCAAACGGTAGTGTGACGGGATGGAATTTATTAATTTTTAAAAAACTTACATATTATGAAAACAAAAATTATTACATTGTTATTATTGAGCTTAACTTTGTTTGCTTTTGGGCAGCAACAAGATATTTGTGCTACGCCTGATGAGGGTAGTAATTATTATACTACCAACTACTATAGTAATAGTATAGACCCTGCGTATTTAGATACCTTTGACCCGGTAGTGTTTAATATTAAATTTTAGGAAATAAACTCGGAAGACGATGTTCCTTCTAACAATCAAATAACAGAAGATATGGTACTGGATGCAGTTGCAAGGATGAATATTGCGCTAAATGATGCCAAGATATTTGTTAAGTATAGAGGATTTGAACGATTTGCTTCAAATCAATTTGACACAATAAGTTATTCTTCCGGTACCAACACATATTCACAAATGAAAACGTGGGCTGCAAGTAATGGGTATAAACATCCCAATGCAATTAATGTATATATGCCAAAGTGGGCACAAAACTCTCCAAACGGAGGTTTTTCGGGTATTGCCACTCCGCTCGGAGCCGTATTTGCCATACGCTTTGAAGCGGTAACCACACCGGTTATGCTTCACGAATTAGGTCACGTACTGGGTTTACCTCACACTTTTGTCGGTTATAATTCTTCTAACTGCGAACACGTTACCCGCGACCCCAACGACCCCAATTATAATGCAGATACCGCAGGCGACAGGATTATAGACACGCCGGCACAGGATACCATGTGGAACGATGTTGAGCCGAACAGTTGTGAATATACAGGTAATGGTAGTGATTGTGAAAATGTACTATATGTTATCACACCAGAAGACACCAAGAATTTTATGGGCTACGGAGGATTACGATTATGTGGCGACAGGTTTACGGTGGGACAAAAAATACGAATGCGTGAAAGACTCTTAACATCTAGTACTATGGCAAATGCCGAAACAGATATAGCCTCACTTTTTGAACCCTATAAAGGTGAATATTATTTGGCAGGTCCTTATAACCCGACTATTCATACACCTTTGTTTCAGCCCGGATTTAACTACAGGTTTACCGAATGTAGTGGTAATTACCCGCAACCGGCAGAATTTTACGATATTTCGTATCCGGTAAATTGGAATAATGTGTTATTGGGGATTAACCAAGACGAAACCAATTACGGCAATATAAAACACCCCAACCACTCGGCAATTTATATTGAAGAAGTAGATGAAGTAGGTAACGATAGCGATTACTATGATTATCCGCGAAAATGTTACGATAATAATAACAAAGCAGCCGGAAGCGGTATTGTTACAAAGTTTAACGACGGTGTGTTAAATGCCAATGTAACGGTTATGCCCCAAGACTCTACCGCCATTAACAACCCGCAGTTAATACAAAACCTACAACCCGGTTTGTATAAAATAGATAAGGTATATGATAACGGAGCCATAGACCAAACCATTATCTTAAAGGATAACAATTAATTTTAGTAAATTTAACCCCTGATGCACCATAGATGCTGTCAGGGGTTATAAATATATAAAAAATGAAAAAAACAATATTCGTATTACTAATCAATATCTTTTTATTTAAAGGATTTGCACAAACAGGTTTTAGTGAAAAACAAATAATAGATGATGTTTCTTTATACTCTACTTTTTGGGTTTCTACAGCTGATATAGATAGAGATGGAGCTCAAGATATTGTAGTGGCTTTGAGTGGTAACAATACAATTGCTTGGTATAAGAATATAGATAACAGTGGCTCTTTTGAACCAAAAATTATTGTTACAAATGCACTTAATTATACTGATTATGTATCAACGTCTGATATTAATCAGGATGGGGATATAGACATTTTGTCTTTAAGCCCTTCAGATCAAATTGTTTGGTTTGAAAACTTAGACGGTAACGGTACTTTTAGTAATAAAAATATTATAAATAACACACAAGATGTCCCTAGAACGGTTATAGGTAGTGACATAGACGGAGACGGAGATAACGATGTGATAGCATGTTCAAGGTACGACAACACCATTGCTTGGTACGAAAACGTAGGCGGACAAGGCAACTTTAGCGGAATGAATATTATAACCTCAACGGCAGATACTGCCATTGGTATGGATGTGGCAGATATAGACGGTGATGGCGATATGGATGTTGTATCCGACAGCTCTTCAATAGTAAACACTCCATCTTGGTATAGAAATATGAATGGAGAGGGCACCTTTGGGGGTGAGCATATTATTGTTTCAGAGAATTCCGGGATATTTTTTGTGCTTGCTGCCGATTTAGACGGAGATAATGATAATGACATTGTCTCTGTAGAATTTGGAGGAAATACCATTGCTTGGTTTGAAAATTTAAATGGCTTTGGGACGTTTGGTGAAAAACAAATTATTACAACTCAAATAGATGCTTGCTTTAATGTTGAGCCTGAAGATATTGACAATGATGGTGATTTAGACATTGTTTCTATATCAGCTGGAGATAATAAAGTTGCATGGTATAAAAATGACGGCACGGGTAATTTTGGTTCTCAAATAATTATTGATGATGCTTTTATTAATGGAAGAGGGCTATCGCTATCTGATATAGATAACGATGGATATATAGATATAGTTGCCTCAAATGTAGATCCGGACACAAGATCATTAGTCTGGTACAAAAACCTTACCTATCTCGGTATAGAAGACCAACCCTTACAAGTACTAAGCCTTTACCCAAACCCCGCAATCAATGTTTTGCAAATAAATAACCCCAATAATGTGGTAATAAAGCAGGTACAAGTGTATAATTTATTGGGCAAAGAAGTTTTGCAAATGCAGGACAATAACAACACGATAAATGTTTCCGGTTTAC
>WFXA01000115.1 GCA_015490835.1 Flavobacteriaceae bacterium
AACAAAATATAAAATTATAAACAGATGAAACACACAATAATATTAATAACATTAATAATTTTTACGGGTTCAGTTCATTCTCAGGAAGCTACGAAAGATACCATTTATATTTTATTAGACAAAAGTAACAACAAATTTAAAATGGATGATTTTAGCAAAGATTCGATAAGGAGAAATTTTTCAATATTGAGATATAAATTTAGGACAAAGAAATTACAAGATGATTATTTGCAAAAAATAAGGGAAACGTTTGAGCTTCAAACTTCATTTTATTTATCTTTTTATTCTTTCAAAAAGCCAATTAAGAAACACTTAAATCACATTTCTAAAATATATACCATCGAAGAAGTGAGCAAAGAAAAGCTAAAAACTAATAGCAGAACAAGATTCTTTTTTGTCGAAAAATTAGATTGCAATAACTATTTAGTTTATGAGACTTATCTTCGATATGAAGAATAATTTATAGGATAGGTTTAATGAATACTTATGCTTGGGATTTATTAGATACCCAACAACAGCAGTCTATTATAAACACTATAAATACCGCAATACAAGATGAACCATACGATTAAAAAAAATTTAATAATCTCATTTTTTATCTTCCCATTTTTGTCATTTTCTCAATATATGGATGATAGTAAAAGGGATACACTTTATTTCTTATTCGAAAAAGAAAAGTGTAAAAGAAAAATGAAGTTTTATAACAAAAGAGAAAAAGGAATTGTTTTTAATATTTCATGTGAAGGAAAAGGAACTTTTTTATTCTCAAATAGTTCTAAAGCAGACACTCTAAGTATAGAAAAATTAATAAATTATAAGACATTTCATTCAAAAGATATTGACAGCTTAGTAACTAACTGGTACAAGCGACATAAACCCGGCTTAATAGCTTATTACGGAAAGGTTTATCCGCCACACGGGAAAAATGTTATATTTGTGACTTACGTTATAGAAATAGTAGACGAGCAAGATTGTTTTGTAATTTACCCCGTAAAATGGCGAAATGAAGGTGCGATAGATTGATATTGTATTGCTTAAGAATATAACTTCGTTTATAACTTTATCTATCCCCACAGGCTTTATACCATCACCAAACCAAGATAAAACCTGTGGGGTTTAAATAAGTTATTTTTGTCCGGACCTACTAGGTTTCACTTGTATGCCTTTGACGGAAAACCTAGTAGGTCTCAATAAATAAAAGAAGTGAGTTTAAAAAGATTATTTTAAAATTCTATTTTCCAGCTTCATAAAAAACAAATAAAAAAACCAACCAAACAAGCCTCCTACAACCATACCGGTAAAAACATCGAGCGGATAGTGAACGCCAATGTAAATTCTGCTATAACCTACTAAAAAAGCCCAAAACAACAATAAAAAAGGTAAATAATAGTATTTGTTTTTTAAAAGCAAGCCTACAAAAACAGCTGTTGCCATCGAGCTTACTGCGTGTCCTGAGAAAAATGAAAATCTACTGCAACGATTTCCCACAAAACGCATTAGTTCTTGCAATGCTTCTACTTTACAAGGACGTGGACGTTGGGTGTAATGTTTAAAAAAATAGGATAATTGATCGGTTCCGGTAATCATAAGGGCTACAACCAACAAAACTAAAATGGTACTTTTTAATCCGTAATTTTTATAAATTAAATATAGTAAAACTACATATAACGGTATAGACGACAGTTTGTTAGTGATAACCAACCACAGTTGGTCCCACGTTTGGCTACCTAAATTATTAAGGTATAAAAAAACCGCTTGGTCGTATTTAAGCAATTCTTCAATCATTTTGGTATCGTGCTATCTCTCTATCATAAAAAGCAGTAGCTTCATTTATTAAGTTTTCGGTTTCGATTTCCAGTATTTTTTGATCGTGATTATCAAATTCTTCTAACCATTCTATTTCGTCGTTTTCCAAATTAATAATAAAGCGAGGAAATTGGGTATGGATAACAAAAATAGCTGTTGGTAAATCGGTATTATCGCCGAGTATAAATTTTGGAAGTGTCATGCGTTTTCTAAATTTAAAACAAATTTACAAATTGTTTTTTGCTTTACTCTGAAGTATCATTTTTTTTGAGAGATAATTAAATCGCATAAACAGCATTACTCCCGAAGCAGTTAAACCGGCTAACAAACCCAACCAAATCCCTGCACTTTTATACTCGGTAAAAAGCCCCAAATAATACGAAATGGGAAACCCAATTAGCCAATAAGCCACAAAGGTAATAACCGTAGGTATTTTTACATCTTGCATTCCACGTAAGGCACCTAAGGCAACTACTTGCAAGGTATCTGAAATTTGAAATACCGCAGCTATCAACATTAATTTAGATGCAATCTTCCATACTTCCAAGCTATCTGAAATATTATTTGGATTATCAAAATCTAAGTACAATTTGGGTAAATTATCTTTAAACACAAAAAACAATAAAGCAAATACCGTTGCAAAAAGCAAGGAAAGTAGAAATATGGAAAAAGCTATGCGACGCAATTCTTTAAATCGAAGCATTCCTTTTTGATTTCCTACACGTATCATAGCTGCTACACTAAAGCCCATTGCCACCATAAAGGTCATAGACGATAGGTTTAATGCAATTTGGTTTGCGGCTTGTGCGTTTTTTCCTAAAATTCCGGATAACCAAATGGCAGCGGTAAATATTCCTACTTCAAAAAACATTTGCATAGCCGAGGGCAAACCTAAACTTATTATTTTTTTAATCATTTTTTTTGATAATAAAAAAAACGAATGAATTTTAACGTAGGCTTCGGTCTTATAATGTTTAGAAAGCAAATACCAAAGGTATAGTACCATAATTACACGAGAAGCCAGCGTTCCTATCGCTGCACCAACTACGCCCAGTTGTGGCGCACCAAACTTCCCGAAAATAAACATATAATTAAGTATTACATTTACCAGATTTGCCAAAAGCGTAGCATACATTGGGTATCGCGTGATAGACATTCCGTCGCTAAATTGCTTAAAGGCTTGAAAAACTATTAGAGGAATCAACGAAACAGCCACCAAATTAAGATACGGAATGGCTAGTTTTACCACTTCTTCAGGTTGATTCATTACGTGCAATAAAGATTTGGAAGCAAATACCATTAGGAATAATAAAACTCCTAAAACAGTACAAAGAAATAGTCCGTTTGTAAACACATTTTTTCCTCGTTCTATATTTCCCTCTCCATCTGCTTCGGCAATGAGTGGTGTAACGGCTGTAGAAAAACCAATACCCAAAGACATGGCAATAAACATAAAACTATTACCTAGTGAAACGGCTGCCAGAGAAGCAGACCCCAATTGCCCTACCATAATATTATCTACCAAGGCAACCGTAGTATGACCCAACATCCCTAATATAACAGGGGCAGCAAGTTTGCTGTTATATTTAAATTCTTTAGTATATTGCGTTAGATTCAAAAGTATTTTTTTGGTAGTGGCTAAGGTATAAATCTTACATAAATTATATTTGTATCTTTCAAAAAACTTTTATGATGCCTAGTAAATTTAAAAACACGGAAGCATATAGTCTTTAATTTCCTACTGAACGACAAGTGGTTATGAATAAACTTAGAACTATAATTTCTAAAAACTTACCCATAGGATTTGAAGAAGGCATACTTTATGAATAACATGATAGGGTATTATGTTCCGCATAGTTTGTATCCTAATGGATATCATGTTAACCCTAAGTTTCCGCTACCTTTTATAAACATTGCTTCTCAAAAAAACTTTATAGCATTGTACCACATGGGTTTGTATAATGATGTAATGTTATTAAAATGGTTTAAAACCGAATATCCAAAATATGTGAAAAACAAATTGGATATGGGAAAAAGTTGCATCAGGTTAAAAAAAACAGAAACAATTCCTTATCAACTAATTGGTGAATTGGTTTCAATAATAACTCCTAAAATGTGGATAGAAAGGTATGAGCAAGCGATTACAAAATAGATTTTTATTGCACTCCGTATTTATCTATTAAATAAACCAAACTTGCCATTGTAAATGCACCTAGCTCCAGTTCGCGTTTGTTTACTGCATCCATCGTGTCTATGGCAGTATGATGGTAATCAAAATACCGTTGTGAGTCGGGTCGAAGTCCGGCTAATACAATTCCGGAATCTTTTTTTAATTTACTCACATCGGCACCGCTTCCTCCTTTTTCAAAATAATGAATGAGATAGGGTTTAAAAAGCGGTTTCCAACTTAAAATTTGATTAAAATTTTTGTTATCACAATCAAAACTAAAACCTCTTGGAGTAAAACCTCCGGCATCGCTTTCTAAGGCGAATATGTGATTTTCATTTTTTAATTTTGCTTCGTCGGCATATTTTTTTGCTCCTCTCGATCCGTTTTCTTCATTCATAAACAACACCACTCTAATGGTGTGCTTGGGTTTGTAGTTTAACAATTTAAACAATCGTAAAACTTCCATAGATTGTACCACTCCGGCTCCATCGTCTTGTGAACCGTCGCCTAAATCCCAAGAATCCAAATGTCCTCCCACTACCATAATTTTATCGGGATACGTGCTTCCTTTTATTTCACCAATTACGTTATACGATTTTACATCGGGATGGGTTTTACAACTTTGTTTGAAGTAAAAAAGTAAATCGGGTTGTAATTTTAGGGTACTGCTTAAATAATTCGCTCCGTTTGTACTAATGGCACAGGCAGGAATTTGTTTGTCTTTTGGTGTATCGCCATAACTCATTACTCCGGTATGCGGATAATCGTCTTGGCGTGTTGTCATCGATCGTACAATGACACCTACCGCTCCGTATTTAGCTGCTTCTTTTGCTCCGGAATACCGTTGGTTTACGGCTCCACCGTAGGCTGCTCCGGTCCAAATTAAATTGGCTTGCATGGGGCGGTTAAAAAAAACGATTTTTCCTTTTATTTTTTCTTCTCCAAGTGCTTTTAATTCTTCAAAATCTTTTACCTCTACTACTTGCGCTTTTAGTCCCAACGAATTGGTTGCTACCGAGCCTCCCAATGCACAGATATTTGTTGTGGTAGTATTTCCCGGAGATGTTTCAATGTAGGCATATTCTTTTGCTCCACGTGTCCATCTGGGAACCATTACGGGTTGTAGCCAAACTTTGTCTAACCCTAATGCTTCGAGTTGTTCTTTGGTATATTGCACGGCTTTTTCGGCTCCTAACGATCCGGAAAGTCTGCTTCCTATTTCGTTAGAGAGGTATTCTAACCACTCGTAGCTTTTTCCGTTAAGTAAAGATGCATCAAATAATTTTTTAAGCATAATAGAATCTTGTTTTTCTTCTTTTTGAGAAAAAACCGAAGTTCCTATTGCAAGGCTTATTAAAATGGAAAGGATGGTGTGTTTATTCATTTTTAAGTTGTTTTTTATAATCTTCTATTTGGGCTTTAATTTCCGGATCTAATTCGGGTTCTTTAATATCGGAATAATTAGCTAATTCTTGTAGTAAAATACTTGCTACCAGAAGTCTTGCTGCGGGTTTGTTATCTGCCGGTATGGTGTACCAAGGTGCGTGCGGTTTAGACGTTCGGTTTAACAAATCTGTATAGCACTGTTGGTATTTATCCCATAGAGCTCGTTCTTTTAAATCGCCGGGAGAAAATTTCCAATTCTTATTGGGTTTATTCAGCCTGCGAAGCAAACGATTTTTTTGTTCTTCCTTAGAAAGGTTTAAAAAGAATTTAAAAATGATAGTGCCGTTTTGAGCGATTGTTTTTTCAAAAGCATTAATTTGTTGAAAACGTTTGTTCCAAAAATCGTCATTTATATCGTCCACACTTTGAATATTGGGTAGTTTTTCGCCGAGAATGTAGTTGGGGTGAACACGTGTAACCAAAACATTTTCGTAATGCGTTCGATTAAAAACACCAAATTTTCCACGTTCGGGAAGCGCAATATAATGTCGCCACAGGTAGTCGTGTTTTCGTTCTAATTCGGTGGGAACTTTGAAGCTGTGTACAACAACACCTCTTACATTAAAATCTTTAAACACTTCACGTATTAAGCTATCTTTTCCGGCAGTATCCATTCCCTGTAAGCAAATTAGTACGCTGTATTTGCCGTGTGCATAGAGTTTGTCTTGAAATTTACCTAATTCGCGTCTGGTTTTTTTAAGCTGCTTTTCCAGTTCTTTTTCCGAAAGTGAAAAATCTTCGTAGGTATTTTGTTTTAACTCGTCTTCGGTAACCGGTTTTGTAATCTTATATTTTTTATAGTTTATCATCGTGTTTATTGGTTTTTAGTTTCTCCCTCTCTTCAGTATTAAGTATTCATTCGTGAGTTGTGAGTGGTGAGTCGTGCCATGGTCTTGTTTCGAAAAAATCGTCAATTTTGGTATTCTCGATACTTTCAACAAGTTGAAAATCTACCTGTTGTTAGACAGGCTCGAATACCTTTTTGTTTCTGGTTTGTGGTTTCTGGTTTGTTCATTCATAAATAAGGTTTCACTTAGTTTGATTTTTTAAACTTTCTGTTAATAACATTTTTTATCTTTTATATAAGCTTAAATTACATTTGTCTTGTAAAGCAAAGCGGAGATGAACTCTGCCGGTTAGCAACTCATCAAGGAATAGCTTTACCAATCGAAAAAGTGTTAGGAAAAGGATTTTTCTTCTTTCCTTATTTTCTTGTTCAAAGATATAAACTTTTTTGGTTGCAAATGCCTTGAAAAACTTCATAATTTTTGTTTTACAAATTTTACTGTTCTTATTGGTTTATCCACATCATTTAGTTGTTGAAACCACTTTACAAACTGTTTTGGAGTTTTATATACAAGGGTTTTGATAGCCTCAATTGATTGATTTCATACTTTATTCCCTTAAGTACTCTGTTTAGCTAATTTACACTCCTGATATCATAATCTAACAAATATTCATTAATTCTGCTTCTTTCTAAAAACACATTCTCAAAACAATTTCTTGTATGACTCATACGTATTTGAGACTTGCAAAGCATAGATTGAAACTTATAGCTTCTATATTGACTCCCTTGGTCTTTATGCAAAATAAGTTTATAATCTTATTTACTTTGCTTATTATATTCAAAAAACTTGTCTCATGCACCTCTCTGCATTTATCCCTTCCAGTGTCAAACTTTCTTTTAGACCTTTGACTTCCTTTGCATAATATTCTGAAATTGAAATATGTAATAGAGAACATTTCCATTTTAATAATACGTAACATCTCCTACAATTACCTGATTTTATATTTGAAGATAAAACCTGATATAAAATTTTTAAACTTATAATAGTGACCTCTCGAATCGGTCGTCTTAAAACGATATCGATAAGGCTTTAATTCATTTCCAATGACACTCATCTGTCGCTCAAACTGATTTACCCAAGTAATGAAGAAAAATTTTCTTTGTAATATATTGAACGTAAACAGTCTTGTGATTTAACAGCTCTATTCTCTATTACAACGTTTTGGCTTTTGATATAACTGTTCTTTTGTATTTCGTCTTGAAATTCGCTTTTAGTAAAGTTCACAACAAATTCCTTCATAGAAACAGATACTTGCCAAACTGTAGTCTTGTGTACGCATTTTGGTCATTACTTGGTTTGAACTTTTTTTTAAAATCTTCTCCTACTGATTAACTAATCACTTCTAAAAAAGTTGTTTTATAGTAATCTATATCCATTTGCTTTTCACCTTTAATACGCTCTAATTTAACAATCCATCGCCGAAATTCTATATTCTTCTTCGCTTTACCAATCTTTTTTACTACTACTCGCACTAATAATTTATACTTATAATTTATACTTAGAATACAGCCACTTCCATTTATAAATTGTTACCTTACTTACTTCATAGCTATTACTTAGCCTTTTACACTAACTTTACCTTGATCCAATAAATCTACTTTTTCCTTCTTAAAAACTGTGCTAGATGTTCGACGTGGTTTATTTTGTCTTTTCATCTGTTTATAATTTTATATTTTGTTCATTTTCAG
>WFXA01000116.1 GCA_015490835.1 Flavobacteriaceae bacterium
AACAAAAATCAACCCATGACTTAGCTTAAAATTTATAAGAGAAAGCTCCAACAAAGTTGAAGCTCTCACAGTGCAATAGTCAAACTTTTACATTTAACCGTTGCTAAAATAAAAAATATTAAATACATTAGCAACAGTTTTAGTTTGTAAAAGTAATGACTACGATGTACCCGAAGGCATCAACAAATTATTTATTAACAAACTAAAAATTTATTAAAATGAAAAAAATTAAACAAATTATTACGCTTATAGCTGTGGCTGTATTTATGTTAAGTTCGTATAGCGGGAATGCTCAAGTAATAACAATCAATTATAAGGCAAAGGCTTTAGATTGGTGCAAATCTTCTGGTAAAGGATGTGATGTTTCAATTACCATTGATTTAGGAGCACCTAAAAAGTCAAGTACAAATATGATAGTCCCAAAAGGAGCAGTTTTAGCTTTACTTAAAACGGATAAATGGGAAAAAAGTGAAAATGTTATGCCGGAAGATTTAGTTTTCGGTAAAAATAAAACCAGAAGATCATATAGTATAAGAATACCAGCTCAAAAGATGGTTTATTCTGATAAACTTAATGGTTTCTGGGCATATGTATTCAAAGAATAGGTAATTAACTAAGGGGCTATCTATTTTATTTAGATAGCCTTTATTATAAAATGATTTATGAGAAAACATCTAATTTACTTTTTAATAGGGCTTATTTCTATTGTTGGTTATTCACAAGGTTTAAATAACCAACAACAAATAGATAGCGTTGATATTAAAAATTCTTTTAGCTTACTTGGAATTGAAATATTCAAATTTCCTGTTAATACTAAAGAAGAATACAATATCAATTACATTATTGAAGAATATAAAAATGGAATTCTTAAACGGGAAATAAATTATCTGAATTTACTTAAGAAAAAGAAACTACCCGGGTATGTACTAAACTCATTACTTGTTAAATCAAACTTTAACAAATGGTTTAGGATATATTTTAAAACAGAAGATGATAAAAAAAATATTCAACTTTTGTTGCAATTGGGCGATAATTTGAAAAACAAGTTGGATTTTAGTTTTGATGAGGAAAAATATGGCACAAGAGCTTTTGCCGTTCTTGACAATAAGATTGTTAATAAAAAAGCTCCTCTTGCAATTTGGTATGCCAAAAATAATGTTAAAGCTATCGAACATTGTCCCGGTGATAAAACAGTTGAAGAAATTTCTTTGCTCTATGACCATATCATAGTAGTTTATATCGAGTTGATTAAACCTTAGTTTGCTGAAAATAAGCAAAATATAAAATTATAAACAGATGAAACACCCATGATTGATTTTAAACACACATGGGAATGATTGTAATTTGCTGAATATAAACAAAATATAAAATTATAAACAGATGAAACACCCATGATTGATTTTAAACACACATGGGAATGATTATAACTTGTTGAAAATGAACAAAATATAAAATTATAAACAGATGAAAACAATTTATTTTTTTTTATCCATTCCGTTGGTTCTTCTTGGACAGTCTGTTTCAGAGAGTACGACACAATGGTTTAAAGAAAAAAAATATGCAGAGGCAGCGGTTTATTTGCAATCGTATCTTTCTGAAAAACCACAAGATACAACAGCAACCGAACTTCTTGCCGATGCGTATGCGTATCAAAAAAAGTGGGATGAAGCTATTAAAATTTATAAAGAGTTAACGCAACAATATCCTAATGTAGCCCAATATTGGTATAAATATGGTGGGGCGATGGGTTTAAAAGCACTGGAAGTTAGTAAAATTAGAGCATTCTTTATGATTAATGATATTAAAGAGGCATTACATAAAGCTTCTACGCTGGACACGAAACATATTGAAGTAAGATGGGCATTAGTTGAACTTTATATACAATTACCCGGGTTAATAGGTGGAAACCGAAGCAAAGCATTAAAATATGCCGAGGAGTTGGAGCAATTATCAAAGGTAGATGGTTATTTAGCAAAAGGATATATTTATGAATATGATGGCAAACCCAAAGAGGCTGAAAGCTATTACAAAAAAGCTGTAGCGGTAGGTGGATCTTTAACGTGTTATAGTAAATTGGCTTCTTTTTATGAAAAAGAAAATCCGGCGCAAGCTATTAAAACTATAGAGAAAGCTTCTGAAAAATTAAATATAAACGCGCTTAATTATCAATTAGGAAAAGTGAGTGCAACCTATAATTTAGAATTGAATAAAGGTGAAAAATGTTTAAATAAATACATTGCTAACCATTCTATTGAAGATGGTGTTTCGGTAGAATGGGCATACTATAATTTGGCTAAAATTTATAGGCTTAGAAATAGTAAAAAACAGGCATTATTATTTATTAATAAAGCAATAAGTTTAAATCCTGAGTTAGAAAAATTTAAAACCGAAAAAAACGTAATATTAAAAATGGAAGATTAGCAAAATACACATACTCTTTTTAAAGAATTAAAGAATACAAGTTAATAAAAATCTTCTGTCATTCATTCAAATGTCTTCCGTCATTTAATATCTTTGTTTTTAATTAAAACTCTTTTATGCGTGTTCATTTTATAGCAATAGGAGGCGCTGCAATGCACAACTTGGCATTAGCGCTTCATTTAAAAGGCGAGATTGTTACCGGTAGTGACGATGAGATTTTTAACCCGTCTAAATCTCGATTGGAAAAGCATGGTTTATTACCCCGTTTATTTGGTTGGTTTCCTGAAAAAATAACGCAAGATATCGATGCAATTGTTTTGGGTATGCACGCTAAAGAAGACAACCCCGAGCTTCTTAAAGCGCAAGAACTGGGTTTGAAAATTTATTCGTATCCGGAATTTTTATACGAACAATCAAAATACAAAACACGTGTCGTAATAGGAGGAAGTCACGGTAAAACCACCATAACATCTATGATTTTACATGTCTTGCATTACCATAATAAAGATGTTGATTATATGGTAGGAGCACAACTTGAAGGGTTTGATGTAATGGTAAAACTTACCAATGATAACGATTTTATTATATTGGAAGGCGATGAATATTTAAGTTCACCTATAGATAGAAGACCAAAATTTCATCTTTACAAACCAAATATTGCCTTGCTTAGCGGAATAGCTTGGGATCATATTAATGTGTTTCCCACTTTTGAAAATTATGTAGATCAATTCAAAATTTTTGTAGATTCTGTAGTAAAAGGCGGAAGTATCACCTATAACATTGAAGACGAAATCGTTAAAGAAGTCGTTGAATCTTCTCAAAACACCATTCGTAAATTTCCTTATAAAACACCTTGCTATCAACTTACTAACGGAATAACAATTCTCGATACACCCGATGGTGAATTGCCTCTATCAATTTTCGGAAAGCATAATTTAAGCAATATGGAAGGTGCTCGGTGGATTTGTTTGCAGATGGGTATAGGTGAAGAAGATTTTTATGAAGCAATAGCTTCATTTCAAGGAGCCAGCAAACGTTTAGAAAAAATAGCAGAAACTAAAAATGCTGTTGCCTATAAAGATTTTGCTCATTCGCCCAGTAAGGTAAAAGCTACCACCCAAGCCGTAAAAGATCAATTCCCCGAAAGAAAACTCATTGCTTGCTTAGAGTTGCATACTTATAGCAGTCTAACACCCCAATTTTTGCAACAATACAAAGGTACGCTAGATGCTGCTGATGTTGCAGTAGTTTTTTATTCACCCCACGCTGTTAAAATTAAAAATTTGCAACCTATCACATCGCAACAAATAGCAGAAGCATTTCAACGAACCGATTTGCATATTTTTACAAATCCCAAAGAGTTTCAAGATTTTTTATTTTCTCAATCGTTTAAAGATGCTTCATTATTGCTAATGAGTAGCGGAAATTACGGTGGTTTGGATTTTGAAGCTATTAAAAAGAGAATGGGTTAAAATTTTCTTTCGGGATGAAACAATTCTAACGAAACCAAAGGTTTTTCGTTAGCAATAAGTTGACTAACTAACTTGCCCGTTATAGGTCCCAATGTCCAGCCCATCATTGCATGACCGGTTGCAATAGTTACGTTTGTGTATTTAGTAAGTTTGCCAATATAGGGCAGTCCGTCGGGAGATACCGGACGCAAACCACATTGCGCATGTTTAAGGTGATTGGCTTTAACACCAAGGTTTGTGTAATAGGTTTGTGCCAAGTTAGTAATAGCAGTTACCCTATTTTTTAAAATTTTATGATTAATTCCGGATAACTCCATCGTTCCGGCAAGACGGGTAAAATGTTGCATTGGTGTAATGGCAACTTTGGCTTCGGCTAAAAGAGCGGGATATTGTACTCCGGTGTTTTTATGAATGTCTATTTTATATCCTTTACCGGCTTGCAACAATAATTTAACACCTAATTTTTTTAAGAGTAGGGGAGTCCAACTTCCGGAAGCAATTACAATTTCATCGGCATTATAGGTTTTGTTTTGGGTCATTACGCCCGCAACCCGCTTGTTTTTAAATAGAAACGAGATGACCTTTTGATTTGTTTGAAAACGAACACCATTTTTTAACAAATAGGTTTTGATTTTTTTCATAAACTCAGGAGGAGTGGTATGTGCGTCATTTTTATAATGAATGCCACCTACTAAGTTTTCTGAAACGGTAGGCTCTAACTTTTTAACTTCATTCTTTTGTAAAAAAGCTACTTGAAGCCCTTCTTTTAAAGCTCTTTGTGCAATTTTGTTTTCTTTGTCTTCATATTTTGAGGTTTTATAAAGTACAAGAAGACCTTTATTTTCCAGATGAAAGTCTATGGCTTTTTCATTTTTTAACTCTTTATAAAGTTGGGTACTTTTTAAAATTAACTCTTTATAAACAGGAATTGCTTTATCTACGGTAATTTGGTTAGCCGATTTTTTAAACGCCCAAGTCCATTGCAAAAATTCTTTTTCAAATCTGGGTTTAATATAAAACGGACTGTTTTTATTGATCATCATTTTAAGTCCGGTAGAAAGAATTCCCGGAGCAGCCAACGGAATAAAATGGCTGGGAGAAAGAAAACCCGCATTTACATAAGATGCACCTTTCGAAAAATCACCTTTTTCAATTACAATAACTCGGTGTCCTTCCTTTTGTAAAAAATACGCAGTGCATAACCCAATAATACCTCCTCCTATAACAATAACTTGTTTCAAAGCAATGAGCCGTATATAAACTATTCTTTAAACAAAATAGCACGATCTTTAAATATATTTAAATCTATTTTCGGTTTTCCGTAAATATGAATTTTTGATTTGCCGGAAGCATCTATTTTTAATGAATCTTCTATATTTAGGTATACAAGAGAATCTTTGTCGGCTTCTAAATTGGCTTTTTTAACTTTTAAATTGCTGGACAAAATTTTTGTCGAATTATCGGTTTTAACAATAAAATGTTTCGTTTCACCCTTTAAAGTAACCGATGCTTTTTGAGAGGCATTTATCGTAAGATTTAAAATAGCTGCTTGTGCTTCAACTTGGGCATATTCTTCAAGATTAAATAATACATCTTTGCATTTTAATACTAAATTTGCTTTGCTTTTATCGTTCGCATTTAAGTTAAATTTTTTCGTATCAAATAGTAAAATAGCCTCGGTATTATCGTTTAAATTTACGGTGGTTTCTTCAGTAACAAAAAAATCACTACTATAAATAGTCGCGTTGTCTTGAAGCGTAATTTGTTGGATGGAAGTTAAGTATAGATTTAATTCAAATTTCTTTTTTGAAGTAATTTGGTTTGTTAAGTCAATATCTAACACACCGTTTACAAAAGTTGTTTCAACCACATCATGCAAGTTGTCATCTGCTTGAATAACCAGTTTGTTTTTTTGCGATTGAATAAGATTTATTTTAATGTTTTTGTGTAATTCAATTCCGGTAATCGTGTCAAAAACACGTTCAGATTGTATGACGCTTTTACTTCCCTTAATTTTATCTAACTTTTGAGAATAAGAAATTGTCGAACTCAATACGGCAATAAGTAAAAAGAGTAGTGTTTTTTTCATATTTTTACCTGCTTGTTAATTTTGGTATAAATATACGTTATATTTTGGAAGAAAAACCCAAATCTTTTTCTATTAAAAATTGGAATCTCGATGATCGTCCAAGAGAAAAATTATTGCAAAAAGGAAAAGCAAGTTTAAGTAATGCCGAGCTTATAGCCATTCTCATAGGCTCCGGCAATAAGGAGGAAAGTGCTGTGGGACTGAGCAAACGAATTTTAGCATCGGTAGCTAATAATTTAAATACATTAGGAAAATTAACAGTACAAGAGTTAGTAACGTTTAAAGGTATTGGTGAAGCAAAAGCCATTTCGATTATTGCAGCTGCAGAGTTAGGAAGACGAAGACGATTGCAAGAAGCTCAACAAGAGTTAAAAATAACTTCTTCAAATCAGGTTTTTAACCTTATGCAGCCCATTATCGGTGAGTTGTTGCATGAAGAATTTTGGATTATTTACTTGAATCATTCCAACAAAGTATTAGAAAAAACACAACTTAGCAAAGGAGGAATTACAGGAACTTTAGTAGATGTAAGACTGGTACTGAAACAAGCATTACAAATTGGGGCTACCGGAATTATTCTCGTACACAATCATCCTTCCGGAACGCTGAAACCCAGCCAAGCAGATAAACAAATTACCAATAAATTAAGTACGGCAAGCAAAAGTTTAGATATAAAAGTTTTAGACCACTTAATTGTAACCGAAAAAGATTATTTTAGCTTCGCCGATAATAGCTTGTTGTAACCTATGCTTTTAATTTATACGCCCAAAATTACGCCGCGACTAACCTATGTTTTTAAACATATTTGCATTCGTGTTTTAGGTTTAGATATTGGTTTTACAACAACAATAGAAGAATTTATAGCGCACACCGGAGCCAAACTTTCTTACAGTAAACAACCTTTGGGTAATGAGTTTTTTATACAAAGTCGCGATTTGTTATTTCAACAAGGAGTAGAGAGTATAGATATAACCGTGAGAGCTTGGGAAGATACAAAATGCTTTTTTATATGTGGCGAAAAAAGCATGTTGCCTTATGATATTTTTGCGGCTTCCTTTTATTTAATTTCCAGATATGAAGAGTATTTACCTCATGTTAAAGATGAGTTAGGAAGATATCCGGTTACGGAAAGTTTAGGATATAAGGCTTCTTTTTTACAACAACCGGTGGTAGATTTTTGGGCGTTTAAGTTTAAGAAAAAGTTACAAGAACATTTTCCCGACTTAGATTTTACTTCCCGAAAATTTAAAAAACATCATTTGGTTGAGGTGCAAACACCGTATTTGTTTCTTAGAAAAGGAATTTTTAGATCAACGGTTTGTTTTTTTTCAGATATCGTACGATTTAGATTAAAAACCTTTTTGAAGCGTACCCAAGTAGTGTTGCGCTTAAAACCGGACCCGTACGATGTATATGATTTTTTAATCGAAGCCGCTAAAAAATCTAAAATCCCAACTACTGTGTTTTTTATTTTAGGCGAAAATGAAGACTTTTTTACCGAAATAGAAACACAACATCCTAAGTACAAAGAACTCATAAAATATGTAGGCGATTATCTTACGACAGGATTACTGTTTTCAAAAAAAGCTCTTAAGGATGTAAATTTGTTAAAAGAAGAGAAAAAAATCATGGAAACGATTACAAATCGCGAAGTGAAAAAATCGCTCAACGCACATTATTTTGTTAATTTGCCGGAGAATTATAGAAATTTAATCGCTTTAGAAGTAGCTTCAGATTGCTCGATGGTTTATGAAACTGTTCCCGGTTTTAGAGCCGGTACCTGTACACCTTTTTTATTTTACGATTTGGATTACGAAATTAAAACACCACTTATAATAAATCCCGTAGCTTTTTCTACAACGAGTTTTTCCAATAAAAATAACGCAGAAGCAGATGCACAAATTAATTCGATAATTCAATCTGTAAAAAAAGTAAACGGAACATTTTCTGTTCTCTTTACTAATTTAAACTTTACGGAAACTCCCAAAAACAAATTTTGGAAAAAACTCTTTCTAACTCAATAAATTATGCAAAAAATCACCGATGTTTTTTTTGATTTAGATCATACCCTTTGGGATTTTGATAAAAATTCTAAACTTGCATTTAAACGCGTTTTCAAAACCCATAATGTTGGGCTGGGGATTGAAGAATTTATTTCAATTTACGAGCCAATTAACGAACATTATTGGAAAGCCTACCGCGAAGATCGAGTTACAAAAGAACAACTGCGTAGAGGAAGACTTGTAGATACTTTTAAATCTTTTAACCTTTATTTTTCAGAAAAAAAAATAGACCAATTAGCAGATAGTTATATAGAAGAACTTCCGGAAGACAATCATCTTTTTTCCGGAGCGATAACATTATTAAACTACTTAAAACCAAACTACTCACTACATATAATAACCAACGGATTTAACGAAGTACAGCAAAAAAAAATTAGTAAAAGCGGAATTAAATCATATTTTAGTACCATAACCACTTCCGAAGAGGTAGGGTTAAAGAAGCCTCATCCTGTTATATTTGAAACAGCATTAAAAAAAGCAAAAACACAACCCGAAAAAAGTATTATGATTGGCGATTCATTAGAAGCAGATATTCAAGGAGCGCAAGCAGTAGGAATGGAAACCTTGTTTTTTAATTACCGAAATCAAGTAGTTTCTTCAAACCAAAAAACTGTTAAACAGTTGTTGCAAATTAAAAATTATTTGTAGTAACCTTATACTAATTTGTTTAAAATTACCGTTATAAATTAAATTCCCCACTTCATTATGAAAAAGAATTTAACCTACATTCTTTTAATACCGATTATACTTTTATTTTATGCTTGTGTAACCGACACCGATTTTAACCAAGCCGAAGACATTGCTTTAAAACCTGTAATTGAGCTGGATTTAATCTATTTTACTGTTCAAGCCAACCGGTTTTATGATGCTGTTACGCAAAATCAGATTTTAACCGTCACAGATACTACCGAGATACGTTTTTTAGACGATACGGGCATTCAAGAAGCATTAAAACGTGCCGATTTTTATTTTAAATTTACCAATAGCATTCCAAGAAACTTTATAGCCGAGTTTGACTTTGTTAATGATTTAAATGAAATAACCTACCAAACTCAAACCAACGTTGAGCAAGGAACGCTTGACACTCCGGTTGTTACCGAATTTACAGAAATTGTTCAAGGCGATGCTATTTTACAACTAACTCAAGCAAACAAAGTAATTGTAAAAGTAACCATACCTTCTTCAGACGAAACAATCGAAGGTTCATTAAATCTACAATCTAAGGCAACATACTACGTAGAATATTAAATTATGAAGAAAATTGTAATGATAGTATGCCTAATACAGGTAGTGGTAGCCGTTGCCCAAAATAAACAATTGTTATACGGTTTTAGAGAAATTCCACAATCCTTGATGCTTAATCCGGGTGAGAAAGTAACTACAAAATTTTATTTCGGAGTACCTTTGTTATCACAATTTCATTTCAACGGAGGTTCATCGGGAGTTACGGTTTATGATATTTTTGGAAACTCTCAAGTGGATATTAATACTCGAATTGAAAACAAACTTGCCACTTTAAAAAACACCGATTTTTTTACCGCAACACAGCAATTGGAAATCTTTAATTTTGGCTGGAGAAGTGAGAACGAATTATATTTTTCGGGAGGAATGTATCAAGAATTTGATTTTATAAGCTATTTCCCTAAAGATTTAGCCGTTTTAACTTGGTACGGAAACCAAGATTATTTGAACAGAAATTTTGATTTGGGCGAAGTAAGTACTCGTGCAGATTTGCTTAGCGTATTTCATTTTGGTATTAACAAGCAAGTTAGCAAAAAATTGATTGTGGGACTTAGAGCCAAAATATATTCGAGTATGGCAAGTATTAACAGTACTAAAAATTCGGGAAGTTTTGTAAGTACATTGGGAGATGGTAGCAATAATATTTATGAACACCGGCTTTCCAATGTAAATATGAGCGTTCAAACATCAGGGTTGGCTTCTTTGTATGACTTGAAAAGCCCTTCCGACATTGTTAAAAAAGTTTCAAGAAGAGCTTTTTTAACCGGAAACTTGGGAATAGGAATGGATGTAGGGTTTACTTATGACATTAATAACAGGTGGACAACCACAGCAAGTATGCTGGATTTGGGTGCTATTTTTCATACAAAAAACGTGGAGACTTATCAAGCAACCGGAGATTTTACCCTTAACGGAATAGAACTATTATTCCCACCCATAGAAAACGGAGGAATTCCGTATTATAGTGATTTAGAGGATGAGATTGAGAGAGAAATTACTATCGATACCATTACACGTCCTTATTCTAACTGGAGACCTTTAAAAGTAAATGGTGCCATTTCTTACAGTTTTGGAAAAACCGTTTCGGGTGTAGATGATTGTGATTGCAGAAGTAGAGGCAGTAAGATAGATAGAAATCAATCTGTTGGTTTTCAAATATTTAATGTCTTTAGACCCAAATCACCACAACTGGCAGGCACCCTTTTTTATTATCGAAGATTTGGAAAATTTCTTTCGGCTAAAGCCACCTATACGGTTGATTCTTATTCGTTTTCCAATCTTGGATTGGCGCTAGCGGCAGATTTAGGTCCCGTTAATTTCTACCTTGCCGGAGATAATATTTTAAGATATGATAATCTGGCAAAAGCAAAAAGTGTATCTTTACAATTGGGTTTAAATATTAAAATATACGAAAAATGAAAAAATTTCTTTTAATGCTTTTATGCACTGGTTTTAGCCTAACAACCGGTTTTTCTCAAAAAACATTAAGTGATTACTCGTATGTTACCGTACCCGAAAAGTTTGAATTTTTATCAAAAAAAGATGACTATTTGCTTAATTCCTTAACAAAATTTTTATTTAACAAATACGGTTTTAATGCTTTTTTTGAAAAAGAAATACCGGAACAGTTATCAAGATGTGACGGTTTAAACGCCACTGTAGAAAAAGAAGGAGGATTTATTTATACCAAACTCGCCGTGATTTTAAAAGACTGTAAAGGAAATGAAGTGTATAGAAGCTCGATAGGAAAAAGTAAAATAAAAGACTTTAAACAAGCCTATCATCAAGCTCTAAGAAGAGCTTTTAAAGATGTTGAAAGACTGGGAATCAACCAAAAAGAAATTAAAAAAGAGGAAGTCTTGACGATTAAAAAAAATGATGAAATTAACACCTCCGAAACCTTTGCAAGCGGAGAATACACTTATAAGGAATATACTTTAATCAAGAACGATAAACGATACACTGTTTGGAAAAATAATGAAATCATTGGAGAAGCCGTTCCTTCCAGTAAGGAAGGTTATTTTGTTATAAAAACCACAGAATTTATTGGAATTGGAATTCAAAATGACGAATATTTTTCAGTAGAAAGATATGAAGCAAAAAAACCAAAACTATTCCCAATGCTTTTTAAAAGAAATAATCAATAATCATACTTTTCTTTCCAAAGCGATTTTAAATAGCTTTTAATAGTATTTTCTTTCGGGTTATTGCCCGGTTTATAAAAAGTGGTATTTTTTATTTCTTCCGGAAGAAATTCGTGTACCACAAAATTGTTTTCATAATTATGTGCATATTGGTAATTTTTTCCGTAACCCAATTGTTTCATCAGTTTAGTTGGTGCATTCCGTATCGATAACGGAACCGGCAAATCACCTGTTTGTTTAACTACTTGTTGTGCCTCACCTATGGCTTTGTAAGAAGCATTGCTCTTTGGTGAAGTAGCCAAATAAATTGCACACTGACTAAGAATAATTCGCGCCTCCGGATAACCTATAGTGCTAACTGCTTGAAAAGTAGAATTGGCAAGTACCAATGCAGTGGGATTAGCATTGCCAATATCTTCCGAAGATAGGATTAACATTCTGCGAGCTATAAATTTAACATCTTCACCGCCTTCTATCATTCTTGCCAACCAATAAACAGCAGCATTGGGATCACTTCCTCTAATCGATTTAATAAATGCCGAAACAATATCGTAATGTTGCTCACCTGTTTTATCGTATAAAACCGTATTTTTTTGAACTTTGTTCATTACCAATTCATTAGTGATGGTAATGGTTTGTTTTTCTTCAGAGAGGACAACCAACTCCAACATATTAAGTAATTGTCTGGCATCGCCACCCGATAATCGTATCAATGCTTCGGTCTCTGAAAGAGTAATGCTTTTTTTAGAAAGTAGCGAATCTTTTTTAATGGCTCTTGTCAATAAAGTTTCCAAATCTTTTTTACTAAAAGCATTAAGAATATACACTTGGCAACGAGAAAGCAAAGCAGGTATTACTTCAAAACTCGGGTTTTCGGTGGTGGCGCCAATAAGGGTTATCCAACCTTTTTCTACAGCTCCCAGTAACGAATCTTGTTGCGATTTGCTAAACCGATGAATCTCATCAATAAAAAGAATAGGATTTTTTGTAGAAAAGAGTGTGTCGCTTTTTTTTGCTTCTTCAATTACTTTTCTTACTGCAGCCACACCACTGTCAATGGCGCTTAATGTATAAAACGGACGCTTAGTTTCTTCGGCAATAAGAGTAGCTAAGGTGGTTTTTCCGGTTCCGGGAGGTCCCCAAAAAATCATCGACGGTATCATTCCTGTAGTGAGTTGTGCGCGCAATGTTCCTTTTTTTCCTACCAGATGTTCTTGACTTAAATATTCATCAAGAGATTGAGGTCTAATACGTTCGGCAAGAGGCGGTGTGTTCATAAAGTAAAGGTACAAAATAGCGGTGCCAATTTACAAACTTTTTCGGTTTACGATTTATTTGATTGAAGAAGACTGAATACTGAAGACTGAATACTGAATACTGAAGACTGAATACTGACGACTGAAGACCGGATAATAAGTTTATACGAAAAAGAGGAACGGATATTTATAATTTTTAACTATAAAAAATTACTTTATTTGTTTTTTTAACAAAGCAATAATTTCATCTTTGTCTAACAAACTTTTCTTTAAACCACTAATTTGTTCTTTTAATTGTTTTACCAATTCGGCATTGTGGTTTAAAATAATACCACCTTGAAAAGTACTATTGTCTTTAGAATTGTTGTGTTGCACGACTACTTTATCGCTTGAGAGTAGCTCCATAACGTCCACCTCTAACTCTTTAGCTAAAGTTTTTAATATATCGATACTTATGTTAGACTTATTATTTTCCAAATTAGAATATGTTTTTTGAGAAATATTGAGCATGGTTGCCATATTTTCTTGCGAATAACCTTTTAACAGTCTGTATTTCCTAATCTTATCCCCAATTTTTATGCCAACTTCTTTCATATTTAACAAAATTTTGGTTCGTCCAAAGTTACATAAAATATTAAAGCGTCAAAATGAATTACTGTTTTTTTCTGAAGCAAGCAATTATTTACTCACATTAGTAAATAATTACCATATTTAGTAATATTTTACTGATTTGTGAAGAATAAATTTCAATAGATTTGAATTGTACAAAATAACCAAACAAAAATTAACCCATGACTTAGCTTAAAATTTATAAGAGAAAGCTCCAACAAAGTTGAAGCTCTCACAGTGCAATAATAGTCAAACTTTTACATTTAACCGTTGCAAAAATAAAAAATATTAAATACATTAGCAACAGTTTTAGTTTGTAAAAGTAATGACTACGATGTACCCGAAGGCATCAACAAATTATTTATTAACAAACTAAAAATTTATTGAAATGAAAATAGATTTAAAAGATCCAAGAAACAAATCTAGAATTAATAGTGTAAGAAGTCAGATTAAAAGTAGAAGTAGTTTGAA
>WFXA01000117.1 GCA_015490835.1 Flavobacteriaceae bacterium
GGCGATATGATTGCTTGCCAACTCTCTACCAATGGCATAAATGCGTCAGACAATATAGAACCTTTGACGAGTGAAGGCGTTTTTTACATTGAATTTAGTTATAATAATCAGCCGGTTACCATCACAAATCCGGTTATGCTTTTTGTTCCCTCACAAAACAACACACTGTCGTTATTAAAATTTAATTCGCCTTCTTGTCCCGATTTACTTTGCGAAGTGCTTTGGGAACAACAAACCGGAATTGAAGTAATAGAAGAACCGTATATCACATCGGCAGGAGTTGTTATTCCGGGGTATCGTACCTCAGTTCAATTAACACAAGGCTGGCATAGTATAGCAAGATATTCAAGTACTCAAAACAAGACCGTTGTTTATGATAAAGCTCCTAACGGGTATAATAAAACCAATAGCAATGTATTTGTTGTTTACAATTCCCCTTCATTAGCTGTGGGTATGTTTCCCGATTTTAGTGAAACCAACAAAGTTTTTTATCAAAATAATCTTCCGGTAGAGCAAGATGCTTCCATCGTGTTTGTTTCAAAACAAGAAAACCAATTTGTTTTTGCTTCGCAAACCACAAGTATTACGCCTAATTTGGTAACGGCAACCTTAGATACTCAAAATTTTAATACCGAAGAAGAGCTTATTAACTCAATAAACGGATTATAAAAAATGAAGAAACTCGCTATAATTTTTTCGGTTGTATTATTGCTTTTGGCAAGTAAAACAATTTCTCAAACAAGGGTAATCGATACACTTAAAAGAGAAGCCCCCGTTTTTTACGATACAAACGGAAATAAAGTAAGCTTTGGAGCAGAAATGCCACCGTTAAACCAAATTGCCGGAGCACCCAAAGCTTTTTATACCTATTTCTGGGAATATGGAGACGGAACCTACAGCGAAAAAGAAAACCCAACCCATAATTACAAAAACACAGGTGAATATACCGCCCGACTGTGGTCAACCAATAATTACGACAACGGAAAACCACCCGAAAGCCGACCAAAAAAAGTAGTTATTAATAAAGTTACTGTTGATGAAACATCGGCAGACGATGCTAAAGCTCCGCTTATAGGAGAAGACGATATTTACATAAAAACAAACCGAGACCCGCTACCCGATGAAGAACTGGTTTTGGTAACCACGTATAAAAACACCAAAAACTATGTAACTGCAGGCAAACTTTATTTGTTTTACAACGATAAAAAATTTAAAAAAGACAATTTTATTTTGGAAGATACACGTCTCTATAATGGCGAACAAATTATAGAAACTCCTATAGGCGTAGCTATGACAAAAGACAACGACCAAACAAAAACATATTTAGTATCTTCAGATAACCTAAAATCTCAATTTATTCCGGTTGTTCAAGACAGTACAAAACGACTCGTGCTTCCGGCTACGCTTGAAGAATCAAAAAAATTGTACCGAAACCATCAACTCATAGAATTTGACAATATGCAACCCGGAGAAGAACGCACGCTTTTCAGGACACTAAAAACCACTCCCGAGATGCTTAAAGACACCTCGGCTATTGTGACTTTACGAACCATCTACGTACCGGATAATAACTACGGAAACCACACCGTAAAAGACACCGAGCTGGAAATTGTTACTTCTCACGATCCTAACAAAATGGCAACCAACGGATCGATTTTAAATTATCGTTTGGTACGATTTAAACGCATCAAATTTAAAGTACGGTTTCAAAACAACGGTGAAGGTCCTGCCAATACCATTAAACTTGATGTGGATACTCCCGAAATGTTTGACAAATCTACTTTTGAAGTTATCGATATGTATCCCAAAGTGCCTATTTGTCCCAAAGGAAAAGAAGTAAATTACTCGTGTATTGATACAAGCTTCAATAAGGATAAAATCATATTTACCTTTAAAAAGATTTACCTGCCCGGTTCCAACCAAAAAAACGTAACCGAGAGAGATTCAACCAAAGGATTTGTAAAATACAGCATGAAATTCGGGAAGGATTTTCACAAACAAAAAACCCGAAGTCGTACCGCAATTTATTTTGATAAGAATCCGCCTATTTATACAAATTATGCCGTTACCCGTTTTATTCCCGGGATATCTATTGGTGCCAAAGCCGGGTATATTTTTTCGCCAAGCTCAAGCAACCGAAGAGAGTATATGGCTGGAATTACCGTTTCGCCGTTTAAAACATACAAAGGTTATTTACAAGCTGAGTTTTTTATATCTGCCGGATCGCTTGATGAGTTGAAAAAATTTGAAACCACAGAAGTAAACGATATAGGAATTGAAGAAATCACCCGCTTTACCGAAAAAAATAAAGAAAACAACATTACCGCCTATCTGGTTCCTGTTTCTTACCGTTATAACCTTACTAATTTTCTTGCCGTAGGAAGTGGACTTCAGTTAAAAATAGACTTAAGAAACACATCTTCGCTACAAAGAGACGGTGAAGCCTATCTTAACATTCCGGGTGCCGGAGAAATTAGAGACGAACCCGGCGACACCTATCAAGAAAAAGAATGTAACAGCAGTTTTACCAATTTTCAAACCGGGGTTTTTGTAGGTCTCAATGTAGGAGGAGTAAGAATTGGACCCAGTGTAGGCGTGCGATACGTTCAAAATTTTAATGCACCTACTTCGCAAATTCAAGTCTATGGTATTTGGAAGTTTTAATAAAGACCTGAAAGACCTACAGGTTTTCTGCCAAAGACAGACAAGTAAAAACCTACTAGGTTTAAAATCCATTATACTATTATTTTTTTTTACAGGAATTTTTTCCGAAGCCGCCGCACAACCTTCCGAAACCGACTTGTGGTATCAAAAACTGGATTCTTTTCTTATAAAGCCCACTGCCGAAAACCTAACTAAATTTGAAAGAGACGTTCTTACCTTAAAAGCATCTTCTTCCGAAACAAAACTAGCCCAAGTAATTACCTATTGCAACATTGGGTATTATGCACAAAAATACAACCGATTAACCGAAAGTATTGCTTATTACGAAAAAGCAAAATCGGTTTATTTTAACGAAAATCTTTCCGATTATGATATCATTGAGTACTGTCTAAAACCCTTAGGAAATCTTTACACACAAATCAATGCACTTTCGGAAGCCGAAAATACCATTAAACACTATCTTTTACTTGCTCAAAAGCAAGGAAGCAAACTCAAAGAAGCTTCTGCTTTACTTAATTTGTCTATTGTGTATAAAAGTTTGAGACGCTATGATAAAGCCATTACTTTATTACAACAAGCACAAGCCTTAAACCCGAACAATCTGCTTATTCATCTTCAACTATCCGAAAATTATATTAAAAAAGAAGATTTTTCTCGTGCCGAAATCTTATTAAAAAAAGCTGAAAATCAATTCCCGAAATTTTCAAAAACCTATCTGTTATTGGCAGAAATAGCCGGTAAAAAAAAACACTATCAAAAAGCCGAAGCATTTTATAAAAAAACAATCGCACTTCAACAACAAAATCCCAATACTTCTCAAAGAGAACTTGCTAAAACCTATCTTTCTTTGGCAAAAGTGCAATTAGAAAAAAATGATTTCTCTCATGCAAGTGAGAATGTAACCAAAACCTATCAAACGGTAATCTCCACATTTTCAAATCATCAGTTTATTCCTGAAAAAAGACAGTTATTTGCCGAAAACACCTTGTTGGATGCATTGGACGTTCATGCTCGATTGTTTACACTTCAAAACCAACCGGATAAAGCTATTTTAAGCTACGAACGAGCCAATGAAGTATCGCGTTTATTAATCGCTCAAGCTACCTTACGACCCTCTAAAATAAATCCGCAAACCCAACGTAAAAACCGGTTTGAAAAAATGTTACAACTCATTTATGAGCAATACC
>WFXA01000118.1 GCA_015490835.1 Flavobacteriaceae bacterium
GAAAGAGGTTTTTAATGATGTTTTTAATATTGATATTAGTGAAGGAGGCATACACCGTTTGCTTAATCGCTTTGCAAACAAGACAACACCTGTATATAAACTCATAAAACAACCAGTAGCCAATAGCAAGGTTGTAGGAGCAGATGAAACAGGTATAAAAATAGACGGAGATAAACATTGGTTTTGGACTTGGCAAACACCAAAACTTACCTATTACAAACGTATGTGTAGAGAAATACAATAATTGTTCGTTTTTCTCTTCATAGAAGAAGTATCACCAGATAATAATGCGTCAGAAAGAGCCATACGAAACGTAAAAGTAAAACAAAAAATATCGGGGCAATTTAAAAAAGAACAGTCGGCACAAAATTTTGCCAAAATACGTTCGATAATAGATACTACAATTAAAAATGGATTGAATGTCTTGGATGGTCTTTCCCTTATCGCTAAATTTGAATTTCAGTTTATAGACTGATTAGTTACTAATAATCATTTGCTATTTCTTCCAGAACTTTGTTGTCTTCAGGTTTTACTGTAATACCCTCTTTCATCACAACAACATAGTTGTAATTGACTTCTATAGTACATAAATCGTATGTTAATGAAACCAGCATTTTGGGTTAGTTAGAACAACCAAGTTACAAAAAATATTGTTAATCAATGTGATAGAAGTCGATTAATTTAAAAAATCACCATTTATTTATCTCTTCGAGGGTGAAATTTATTTATGATTTCTGTTAAATGTTTTTTATCTATGTGCGTATAAATTTCGGTGGTAGTGATGCTTTCATGACCAAGCATTTGTTGTATGGCTCGTAAGTTTGCTCCGTTTTCTAACAAATGAGTGGCAAAGGAGTGTCTAAATGTATGCGGACTAATGTTTTTCTTAATCCCTGCTGTGACGGCAAGTTGTTTAATAATAGTAAAAATCATAGCGCGAGTGAGTTTATTGCCTCTTCGGTTAAGGAATAGCGTATCTTTAGCTTCAGGCTTAGGTTTTTGGTGTACGCGCACAAAGTTTTTATATTGTTTTATGTATTTTGTGGTAATTGTTCCAATTGGGACAAAGCGTTGTTTGTTTCCTTTTCCGGTTACTTTAATATATCCTTCTTCAAAATAAAGGTCGGATATTTTTAAATCAATTAGTTCAGAAACTCGAAGACCACATCCGTAAAGTGTTTCAATAATAGCGCGATTTCGTTCACCTTGCGGATGACTTAAATCTATGTTTGAAATAAGCGTATTAATGTCTTCAAGGTTTAACGTGTCGGGAAGTTTTCTTCCTATTTTAGGACTTTCAATAAGTTCCATCGGGTTTGTTTTCCGGTATTCTTCAAATAGTAAGAACAAAAAAAAACTGCGTAATCCTGAGATTATTCTACTTTGCGAACGCGGATTCATGGTTTTTGAAATGCTGTATATAAATTGTTTAATGGTTTCTTCGGTGATGGTTAAGGGGTTTTCTGTAACATCATTTTCTGTCAACCATTTTTGTAACTTCGAAATATCCAAAACATAATTGCTTATACTATTTTGTGAAAGTCCACGTTCTATTCTTAAATAATTTTGGTACTGCGTTATTGCCTGTTGCCATTTCATAAGGCTATATTAAATAAAAACATTGAAAATTAAAATAAGTTTCGCACTTTTTGTGTTTTATAGTATCTTTGAAATATTAAATTTTAAACAAATAATTATGAAAAAGCTTATCGTTTTAGTATGTGTTGCGTTAGTTTCGTTTACCGCAATAGCTCAAGGAGTAGATTTTGGTATCAAAGCAGGAGTCAATTTTGCTACATTAAATGATGCAACCGGTTTTTCAAATCGTACCGGATTTGTTGCAGGTATTTTTGTGGGTGGAAAATTTAATGACAATATCGGAATTCAAGCCGATTTATTATACTCTCAGCAAGGTGGTGAGTTTAACCTCGGAGATTTTAACACCGATTATGTTAACGTACCCGTTGTGTTAAAATATTATATTGCACAAGGTTTGCACGCACAATTGGGACCTCAATTTGGAGTTATTATTAACGATGATACCCAAACGGTTGTAGGCGAAACAATAAACGATATTGCTACAAACAATTTTGATATATCCGGAATTGTAGGGTTGGGCTATGATTTGCCGATGGGCATTAGATTAGAAGGCAGGTATAACTTCGGGTTTACCGATGTACCCAAAGATGTAAAAGGTAAAAATTCGGTTATTACCTTATCTGTAGGGTATTCATTTTTGTAAATAGTTTGAATACTGTATGATTTAGTATTTATTTTTGATAAATTATTACAGAAGTCGTTTCTCCACTTTTTAATATGGTTCTTGTATGAGTAAAGTTTTGACTATCTGTAATCTCTATCTTAACAGTATTAGGAGGAGAATAACCCTCATTTAAAGCTTCAATTATAATTATGTTTTTTGGTTGATAAATAGGAACAATTAATGTCTTTTTGGAAGCTTTGATAGTAAAATCATCTAAAAGAATTTCTTTGTTAACTGTTAGTTTTATTTTATCACCATCTACCTTACCAGAGTCATAAATGGTTATACTAATTGAATCATCTTTGGTAAAAATATGTAAGGATTTTCCGGCTCGTAAAATGTTCATGTTTATGGAGTCTAAGTCTTTCTTAAGATGAACCTTTTCTTTATTTTCTTTACTTACAATAATACTTCTATCAATTTTTCGATCCAGTTTTTCTATTTTTTTATAAACTTTTTCATATTTAGTTAATTTAATCTCTCCGTTTATACATTGTGTGTTATCGGAATATAATCCTTTAAAATTACCCTCTATAGTTTTATCAGAAAATTTTCCGTCAAAGTTTACAAAGCAAAAATCGTTTTGCGAGATAGGTGATTTTGTGTAAACTATGTCATAT
>WFXA01000119.1 GCA_015490835.1 Flavobacteriaceae bacterium
GTCTGTTACAGAAACAAGAATGTTACAGTTTTTAAAAAATAATTTGTTGTAGAAACAAGCTATGTCGTTACTTTTATTAAGACTTAGTTGTCTCTTTTTTCTTTATTTTAAAGGTAAGTTCGTTTTTTTTAGAGTCTAAATCTAATGCAATCACATCGCCTTCTTTTAAATGGGAGTTAATTATTTCTTCTGCTAAAGCATCTTCAATATATTTCTGAATGGCTCGTTTAAGTGGTCGAGCACCATACTGTTTATCAAACCCTTTTTCGGCAATATAATCTTTGGCTTTTTTGGTTAATTTTAAAGTATAACCTAAATTATTAACGCGTTGGTAAAGTTTTTCTAATTCAATATCAATTATTTTAAAGATATCTTCTTTTTCCAGAGCGTTAAATACAATAACATCGTCTATACGATTTAAAAATTCGGGAGCGAATGTTTTTTTCAAAGCATTTTCTATAACTCCTTTTGCGTGTGCATCGGCTTGTTGTGCTTTTGCCGAAGTACCAAAACCAACACCTTGCCCGAAATCTTTTAATTGTCGCGAGCCAATATTAGAGGTCATGATAATAATGGTATTTCTAAAATCTATTTTCCTACCTAAACTATCGGTTAAATAACCGTCGTCTAAAACTTGAAGCAACATATTAAATACATCGGGGTGTGCTTTTTCTATTTCGTCAAGCAATACAACTGCGTAGGGTTTGCGTCTTATTTTTTCGGTAAGCTGTCCACCTTCTTCATAACCTACGTATCCGGGAGGCGCACCAACTAATCTGGAAATAGCAAATTTTTCCATATACTCGCTCATATCAATCCGTACCAATGCGTTATCAGTATCAAATAACTCTCTTGCTAAAACCTTTGCTAATTGGGTTTTTCCTACTCCTGTTTGTCCTAAAAATATAAATGAGCCAATGGGCTTGTTTGGGTCTTTAAGTCCCACACGGTTACGCTGAATGGCTTTTACTACTTTAGCGACAGCTTCATCTTGACCAATAACTTTTCCTTTAATGCGATCGGGTAGGGCAGCTAGTTTAGAACTTTCTGCTTGGGCAATTCGGTTTACGGGTACGCCGGTCATCATAGAAACAACTTCGGCTACATTTTCTTCGGTTACGGTTTCTTTATGGAGTTTTGACTCTTCTTCCCATTTTTCTTGGGCAATGGCTAAATCTTTTTCTAAGTTTTTTTCATCATCACGCAATTTAGCTGCCTCTTCATATTTTTGCGATTTAACCGCTTTTGTTTTTAACTCTTTGGCTTTTTCGAGTTTATCCTCCATAATCAAAATTTCTTTCGGCACATTAATGTTTGTAATGTGAACTCTGGAGCCGGCTTCGTCTAGGGCATCTATTGCTTTGTCCGGTAAAAAACGATCGGTCATATACCTGTTGGTAAGATTTACACAGGCTTTAATAGCATCTTCGGTGTAAATAACATTATGGTGACTTTCGTATTTGTCTTTTATATTTTGAAGTATTTCAATGGTTTCATCAACCGTAGTTGGTTCTACTATAACTTTCTGAAATCTTCTTTCTAAGGCTCCGTCTTTTTCAATATATTGTCTGTATTCATCTAAAGTTGTAGCTCCAATACATTGTATTTCGCCTCTGGCAAGAGCAGGTTTAAACATGTTTGATGCGTCTAGGCTACCCGTTGCACCTCCGGCACCAACAATGGTATGTATCTCGTCGATAAACAAGATGATATCGTCGTTTTTTTCCAATTCGTTCATCACCGCTTTTATGCGTTCTTCAAACTGTCCGCGATATTTTGTTCCGGCAACTAAACTGGCTAAATCTAGTGTAACTACACGTTTGTCGTATAAAATTCTAGAAACTTTTCGTTGAATAATGCGTAGCGCTAAACCTTCAGCAATGGCAGATTTTCCCACTCCGGGTTCACCGATAAGTAACGGATTGTTCTTTTTTCTTCTACTTAATATTTGAGAAACTCGTTGTATTTCGGCTTCACGACCAACTACAGGATCCAGTTTTCCCTCTTCAGCCATAGCCGTTAAATCTCTTCCAAAATTATCTAAAACCGGAGTTTTTGATTTTTTATTAGATTTGGCAGAACTTCCTGTAAACATATTTTCTTTTCCTTCATCGGCGGTATCATCATCGCTTGGAAAAGCTTGTGAAGAAGGCTGTATATAATCTTTGTCATTTGCTAGCATAAGTTTAAATTGGTCTTTAACGTTATCGTAATCGATCTTTAATTTATGTAAAAGTTTGGTAGTTGGGTCATTTTCATTTCGTAAAATGCAAAGCAATAAATGTGCTGTGTTAATCGAGTTGCTCTGAAATAGTTTTGCTTCTAAAAAAGTTGTTTTTAACGCACGCTCTGCTTGACGAGTAAGATGTAGGTTTTTCTTTTCGTTTAAATTTATTTCGGTAATTGAGTTTGAAGGACTAAGTATTTCAACCTTTCTTCTTAGCTGATTAAGATCAATTTCCAGTGCGTTTAAAATAGAAATCGCTTTACCGCTACCGTCTCTTAACAGCCCTAAAATAAGGTGTTCGGTGCCAATAAAGTCATGACCCAAACGCAAGGCTTCTTCTTTACTATACGCTATAACATCTTTTACTCTAGGTGAAAAATTATCATCCATATTTATACGCTCCTAATGATTTATTTAATAAAATATTTACAAAGATAATTCAAAAATCATACCTCTGTGTAAGAATGGTAGTAAAAGGACAAAATTACTTACACAAATCAAAATCTTATACGCTTTAGTTATTAACTTTTTTAGGGTTTAAAAATGTTAATAAAATTATTAATTTTAATGTAAAAAAACAATTATAAAATTATCAAAAAATGTATCTTGCTTCTTTAGATTAATAACGTAAAATTAAACAAATTATTTATGACTGAAGGTGAAAAATTAATTCCGATTAATATTGAAGATGAAATGAAATCGGCTTACATCGATTATTCGATGTCTGTTATTGTTTCCAGAGCACTTCCTGATGTTCGTGATGGTATGAAACCTGTACATAGACGCGTATTGTACGGAATGCATGAATTGGGTTTAAGGGCTACAGCTGCGCATAAAAAATCTGCTAGAATTGTAGGTGAAGTTCTGGGTAAATATCATCCACACGGCGATACTTCTGTTTACGATGCAATGGTACGAATGGCTCAAGAATGGAGTTTGCGTTACATGCTTGTCGATGGGCAAGGTAACTTTGGTTCGGTAGATGGAGACAGTCCGGCAGCTATGCGGTACACCGAAGCAAGAATGCAAAAAATTTCGGAAGATATGTTGGCAGACATAGACAAAGATACTGTCGATCACCAACTCAATTTTGACGATACCTTAAAAGAACCCACAGTTTTACCAACGCGAGTGCCCGGATTGCTTATTAACGGAGCTTCCGGAATAGCAGTAGGAATGGCAACTAATATGCCTCCGCATAATATCACCGAAGTAATAGATGGAACCATTGCTTACATAAATGATTCTGAAATAGATATTGAAGGATTAATGCAATATGTTAAAGCACCCGATTTTCCCACTGGAGGAATAATCTATGGATACGAAGGAGTTAAAAGTGCTTTTGAAACAGGAAGAGGACGTATTGTACTTAGAGCAAAAGCACACTTTGAAGAGGTTAACGGAAGAGAATGTATTATTGTTACCGAAATACCATATCAGGTAAACAAGGCAGATATGATTAAAAAAACTGCAGATTTGGTAAATGATAAAAAAATTGAAGGTATTTCTAACATCAGAGACGAGTCTGACCGAAACGGAATGCGAATCGTTTACATCCTTAAAAGAGATGCGATACCTAATATTGTATTAAACACACTTTATAAATATACAGCACTTCAATCCAGTTTTAGTGTAAATAATATTTGTTTGGTAAACGGACGCCCTCGATTATTAAATTTAAAAGAACTTATACACTATTTTGTAGAACACAGACACGAAGTAGTAACACGCCGTACCCAATATTTACTTAATAAAGCCGAAGAACGTGCACATATTCTGGAAGGTTTAATTATCGCTTCAGACAATATTGATGAGGTAATTAAATTAATTCGAGCATCGGCAAATGCAGATGAAGCAAGAGCAAAATTAATTAATGCTTTTGAACTTTCAGAAATTCAAGCAAAAGCTATTGTAGAAATGCGTCTGCGGCAGCTTACCGGACTTGAACAAGACAAATTACGAGCCGAGTACGATGAGTTAATGAAAACCATTGAGGATTATAAAGATATTCTAGCAAAAAAAGAACGTAGAATGAACATCATTAAAGATGAACTGTTAGAAATACAGTCTAAATATGGAGACGAAAGACGTTCGCAAATCGAATATGCCGGAGGCGATGTAAGTATTACCGATTTAATCCCCGATGAAAAAGTGGTAATTACCATTTCGCACGCCGGATACATTAAACGAACTCCGCTAGTTGAATACAAAAAACAAAATAGAGGAGGCGTAGGATCTAAAGCTTCTTCAACTCGAAATGAAGATTTCTTAGAACACCTTTTTGTAGGAACCAATCACCAATATATGTTGTTCTTTACTCAAAAAGGAAAATGCTTTTGGATGCGAGTTTTTGAAATTCCGGAAGGAAGCAGAACGTCAAAAGGTAGAGCCATTCAAAACCTTATTAATATCGAACAAGACGATAAAGTTAAAGCATTTATCTGTACCCAAGATTTAAAAGATGAAGAATATATCAATAGTCATTATGTAATTATGGCAACAAAAAAAGGGCAAGTTAAAAAAACAGCTCTTGAACAATACTCACGACCACGATCTAATGGAATTAACGCTATAACCATTAAAGATGGAGACGAATTGCTTGAAGCAAAACTTACAACCGGAGACAGCCAAGTTATGCTAGCTGTTAAATCGGGTAAAGCCATTCGGTTTGAAGAATCTAAAACCCGACCTATGGGAAGAAATGCTTCAGGCGTGAGAGGAATTAGATTAAGCGATGCCAACGACGAAGTAATTGGAATGGTAGCCGTAAACGATTTTGAAAGTAATATTTTAGTTGTTTCTGAAAAAGGCTACGGAAAACGATCAAGCATTGAAGATTATCGAATTACAAATAGAGGCGGTAAAGGTGTAAAAACCATTAACGTAACAGATAAAACAGGTAAGTTGGTTGCTATTAAAAATGTAACAGATAAAGACGATTTAATGATTATAAATAAATCCGGAATTGCTATTCGTATAGCAGTACAAGATTTACGTGTAATGGGACGAGCCACCCAAGGAGTACGCCTTATTAAAGTACGTGAAGATGATGCTATTGCAGCAGTAGCAAAAGTAATTCACGACGAAGATGAAGTTGTAGAAGATGAAAACGGCACAACAATTGATAATACATCTGGAGAACAGAACAATTCACAAACCGAAGAAAATAACGATTAAAACCCTCAACACAATGAAAAAACAAATTTTAGTAGCAGGTTTGATTTTACTATCAGCTGTTACTTTTGGACAAAAAAAAGAAATTAAAAAAGCGCAAAAGGAAATTAAAGCAGGAAATTATACCGAAGCAATTAATTTATTAAGTCAAGCCGAAGGCTTGATTTCTAATGCCGGTAAAGACGTGAAAGTGTCTTTTTATTTTGCAAAGACACAGGCTTTTCTTGCAGGTGGAAAAGAAAAAGATTTTGATAAATTAAAAGTGGCAGCAGATGCAATTCTTAAAGCCGAATCTCTTAAACCTACCGGAGCAGACAAACTAATATTATTTACTGAGTCTCAAGCGGTACGCGCAGCATTAATAAATAGTGCTATTGAATCTCAAAATGCAGAAAAGTACAAAGAGGCTTCAGACAAACTATTTTTGAGTTATACCGTTAGTAAACAGGATACTTCCGACTTATATTTTGCTGCCGGTAATTCGGTAAACGCAAAGGACTATGATAAGGCTGTAGAATATTACCAAAAACTTATTGATTTGGGATATACCGGAATAGATATTTCAGATCCACAAAGTAAGTCTAGACAAGGTGAAATATTAAGAAACTTGATTCTTGTATATTTAACAATAGGAGAAGATGATAAGGCTAAATCTTTAATAAGCGAAGCCAGAAGAGCAAATCCGGATGACGTTTCTTTAATTAATGCCGAGGCTGAGTTGGCTTATAAAATTGGAGATTTAGAAAAATACAATAGCTTAATGGAAGAAGTTGTAGCTAAAGAGCCTAACAATCCTCAAGTATATTTTAACTTAGGTGTTTCCAGTAAAAAAATTGGTGATATCTCTAAAGCGAAAGAATACTATAAGAAAGCTATTGAGTTAGATCCCGATTATCCGGCTGCAAATATTAATATGGCTTTTTTAATCCTTGAACCCGAGGCAAAAATTATTGATGAAATGAATGCTTTAGGAACTTCAAGTGCCGATTTTAAAAAATACGACGAATTGGAAGTTCAAAAAAACAATTTATACAAAAAAGCCATACCTTTTTTGGAAGTTGCTCTAAAAAGTAGAGCAGAGGATATTAATTTGTTACGAACACTTAAAAATATTTACAGCCAGATAGGAGAAGATGAGAAGTACAGAGATATGAAAAGTAGAATAGATGCGCTAACCGGAAATTAGTAAATGAAGCATTTGTTACTTTACTAAAAGTATTACTAAAAACCACCTTGTTTATCAGGTGGTTTTTTTGTTTTTATAATACGCTTTGATGACAGATTTTCTACCTATGGTTTTTGTTATGATGTCTTTATCCAGATTCCATCCTCTGGCAGGCGAATATTCTCTACCATACCATATTATTTGAATATGTAATTTATTCCACAGATCTTTAGGAAATAATCGCTTGGCATCTTTTTCGGTTTGTTTTACATTCTTTCCGTTAGACAAACCCCATCTATACATAAGCCTGTGAATATGCGTATCTACTGGAAAAGCAGGAATGTTAAAAGCTTGAGACATTACCACGCTCGCAGTTTTATGACCTACGGCAGGTAATGCCTCTAAGTCTTCTAAACTGGCAGGTACATTTCCATTATATTTTTCAATTAATATTTTAGAAAGTCCGTAAATACCTTTTGATTTCATTGGAGATAGCCCCACCGGTTTAATAATCTCCCGAATTTCTTCAATAGATAGCTTGACCATATCATAAGGATTGTCTGCTATTTCAAATAAAATAGGAGTGATTTTATTAACACCTACATCGGTGCTTTGTGCTGAAAGTAAAACAGCAATAAGTAATGTATAAGGGTCTTTGTGCTCTAACGGGATTTTTACTTGTGGATATAATTCTTCTAATGTGTTTATTACAAAATTTACTTTTTCTTGTTTTGTCATTTTATATGTACCTTTACGCAAAAATAAACAATATTTGCTATGAAAACACTTCAAGTAGGAGATAAAGCTCCAAACTTTACAGCTATAGATCAAGATGGAAATACAATTAAATTTTCAGATTTTAAAGGAAAAAAATTAGTTGTTTTCTTTTATCCAAAAGCCAGTACTCCGGGTTGTACTATGGAAGCCTGTAACCTTAGGGATAACTATACCCTATTACAAGAAAAAGGGTATGCTTTATTAGGTGTTAGTGCAGATAGTCCTAAAAGACAGAAAAATTTTAAAGAAAAATATCATTTACCTTTTCCGTTAGTGGCAGATGAGAACAAAGAAGTTATTAATGCATTTGGAGTGTGGGGACCAAAAAAATTTATGGGTCGTACCTACAATGGCATTCACCGAACAACTTTTGTTATAAATGAAAACGGAATAATAGAACGTGTAATTAGTAAGGTAAAAACTAAAGATCATGCTGCACAAATACTAGCAGAAGATTAACTTTCAATTTTCTCTTTTTCTTCTTTATAACCGAAAAGATGTTGTTTTTTAATTATTTCTGCGACTCCTTCAGGTAGCATATTTTCCCATCCTTTTTCGCCGTTTTCTATCATTTTTAGCACTTTTCTGGAAAAAATATTTAAGTGTTCGAGTTTAAAATTTTTAATATCTACCACTTTTCCGTTATACTTAAAGAATTTGTATAATTCTTTCATTCTGGGATGCACTTTCAGATTTTCACTGGTGATAAATTCACCGGTTTTAGGATCTTTCATAGGGTAGAGA
>WFXA01000120.1 GCA_015490835.1 Flavobacteriaceae bacterium
AAATTTTATTACAACGGTCAATTATTTTTTTGGCTAGTTTTGCATCTGTAGGAAATGTGGTGTTATTTTCTTGTACGGTTGTATCGGATAAAACCTGCTTTTCTTGCGCTTTTTTTCCGTGAATAAGTACTGAATAAACAAATATTTTTTCTATTCCTTCTTCTCCAATTCGTTTACGGAAATGAACAAAATCACTTGGGTCACATGGAAATTCATGCTCAAAATGATTCATTCCGCAAAAGTACTGCATGTAAGGATTCATTTTCCATTCTTCTGCTAAGGTTTCATCTCCTAAATTATAAATTCTCTTTAACATTAAAGCTCCTACCATTAAACGAATAGGCATTGATGGACGACCTTTCTTAGAGTAAAATTTAGAGAATTCTTTTTCAAAATAACCCCAGTCAATTTTATTGGCTAAAAGCACTAATTCGTGCCGGTTATCAATAAAATCAACTAGCATGGGACGAAATAAATCTCTTTGATTTGTTTTATTATTTTTTCCTACCACAATTGCAAGTTTTTGTTTTAAAAATACAAATTATCTTGCAATTTAAGATATAAAAAATGTGAAAATTATCAAAATATTTATTTGAATAACAGTTGATTAAATTATTTTTCAGGAGCGACTAAATCGCCTCTTTTGACACACAGTTTTTTATTTTTCGTGAAAATTATGGGCTTGTGCAACGGTTACCTTTGTTATGCCCTTTTCTCATTTTTTTCGTTCTGTTTGTAGCGTAGGCAAAGACATACTCTTTTGCAATTTTTGGCTTGTGTTGTTGGCTTTAGCGAATTGCAAACCCGCATGTCGAAACGGGCAGGTGTGTATGGCTGTGTGGGTTGATTCATAATACAATATTCCGTTTATATAATCTTTTTTCTTCTAATAAATATTCTTCTTCTTTTTCAACCCACGGAAAACCGGGTCTTGATAGTGTCAAAATTGCACCATCATCTTGTGTTGTTTTACACTTAATTTTGCAAAATCCAAAACGGCTTGTAAATATTACGGTTCCAATCATTAAGTCTTTTGATAAAACCGTTTTCCTTTCATTTGTACATAATTTCATATTTTCAACAAAAGAAGAATACTTCGGTAAGATATTGTCTATTTGCGTTTTTATATCACTTATTAAATTCAGGTTTTCATTTGCGGATAATTTATGGCGAATGTTCATCTCTTCCGTGAATTGATTTAAATTCAGTAATTGTTCGGAATCTTTGGGAAGAAAATGAACTGCATTAATTAAAAGCAAATTTTTATATATCAGTTCTGAATTACTCCATTTTGCTTGTGCAAGACAAAAAACACAATGATAAAAAGCTTCTCGTCTTAATTTTTCTAAACGTTCATTTAAATAATCACTTTCATAAGTTTTGAAACCTCTTGTGCATAATAGCAAGAATTTGCCCATAATTTCTGTATTGATTACAGGGAGGTTTTCAAAATTATTAAAGCCAAAAGGTTTAATAATTGTTTCATGATGAGTTTCTTCATCAATCGTATATTGTCTTTTGTTATCCGTGTAATAAATAGCGATATAAAGAGCAATTACGAAATTTGACAATTCAGTAATAGATACTTTACCTTCTTCATCAACGTTTTGGTTTGATTTCTTAATCAGTCTATTAACTTCTTTCTCTAAATATTCGTTATACCTTTTAAAGAATTTTATTATTCTTGATTTCTCGCTGTTAAATGCCGATTTGGTAACGGATTTTAATTCAGGTTGGTCTTCTCTTCCTTGAGTATCATCATTTTTTAAATCTAATTCTTCATCATCAAGTTCAGCACTTGCAATTTCCTCTTTTACCTTGATTGATGATAAAGAAGATAAAAAGTCTGCAACACGGTTTGAACTCGAATATAGAACATAATACTGTTGTTGTATGGAATCATAAGAAACGTCCTTAAATTCATCGTAATCTAAAACTTTACCTTGTATCTCAACATCTTCTTTTTCTTTATCAGTCTTTTTAGTACTTACTTTCTTTGAAAAATTTCGATTCTCAGCACTAAAATCATCAGTTGAAATGCAATCAATTAGTTTGGAAAATAAAAGTTCATCACCTTGTTCAATACTACTAAAGAGAACATCCAGTATTTGTTTTTGAGGGTCTGGATTTGTCTTTGCTAATACATATACATCCTGAATAATCTGTTTATTTGAAATGATTTCGGTGGTTTTCAAATCTTTCAAACAGCCATACATCGGATTAAGTAGATTTGACGGAATTTTTAAAACGTAATGATTATTCTTTTTAGTTAGTTTCCCGCTATATATTACTTCACCCAAATTATTGAATATGTGTATTTCAATATCTGCTTCCAGAATATTATCTACATAAACATTCAAAACACTTCCTTTTTTATCAATTGCCTCAATATTATATTTGAATGTTACCGAATTTTCAAACACAGCACTTTCATCTAAACCATCTGCAAAATCAGTCAGATTCTGACTTTTTTTAGGATTTATCTTGATGCCTAAATCTTTTAGATAGTCTTGGCCTGAAGAATTTAAAAGAATTGATACTTCCTCGTTTATCGCTGAAATATTTTCAGTTCCTAACGCTGCAACAGAAGCATTTGCACTACCTAATAAACATAATTGAGAATTATCATTAAGTGAGAAATTTAAAAGTTTTGCATGAAGTCTTGAAGCAACCTTATCATCATCTTTTTTTGAAAAACAATCATTCCAGTGATAAAAATTGACTTGATTTGCAATACTTGGGTCTAACCCAAATGGCAAAATGCCATTTTTATCATCTACCAGCACATTAATTATAGCTTTAGGTAATAATTTTGAAAATAGCTCAATGATTTTCCCTTTAGTATCAAAATAAGGTGCAACAATAGTAAGTTCTTTGACTTTATCATAAGGCACAAATTCAGAAAGTTGTTGAAATATACTTGTTTCGGAATTGTTATTTAAAAAGGCAATTTGTGTGGAATTATCAAGTGTCTCGAAATTTGTTGAGTTTGGCGAAGGCAACGTTTCAATCCAAGGTGTATATTCCTTAATCCACCTAATTTTTTCTTTGGCAAATCCTTTTACATTTAGTGATACTTTTTCAAGAAATGACCATGAATTAGAAAATAGTTGAGAATATTTTGGGTCTGTTGCATCGAAGTGAAAAGCTCCCCAAATCTCATCATTTTTTCCATGACCTGATGAAGTAAGGTTTCCAGAACCAATTATTAAAAGTCCTTGTTTTTCACCAAAGAACATGTACACTTTGGGATGAAAACAACCATTAGAATTTATCGGACTTATTGAATAAACTCTTGAATTGCTACTACCAATTTTACCAAGTATGCCCTGAAAAATGTTATTGTCAATAAAAACCGAAATATTTCCTATGCCTTTTGACCTTAATATTCGCAATACGCTTTTTTCAAAGTAATAGAAATCAAAAGAATAAGTTGTTATTAAGCATGAATGATAGTTTCTGCCACTTACCAAATCCCATATGTTTTCTTTTTGTAGCATGATTAGGCTCCAATTAATTGTTTGCCGATTTGTGATATTTTGTTTTCTTTAGTCACATAACCAAGATCTTCAAAGAAACTATACATAGCATAAATTCTTGGAGTAGTCCAAACAGGACTTATTGTTTCTACATGTTTCAGAAAATTATCTTCATAACTAAATTTCAATGTATTTTTAGTTCCTGAGCCCATTTTTCGATATGCAACTTCTAAATGTCGATTGATTACATTTTTAAGAACAAATTTTTCTAAAACATCAGAGATAGATTTGTCAAGCCAAAAAGAAAAGTCATTTAATCCATTAATGCAATCTCCATCGCGTACCATTCCGTGAAAAGCTGCAAAGCTTTTTAACTTATCAAATTCATTTTGGTTTTGTTTGTAGATTGAAAGCAACATTTTGAAACCAAAAAAAAGGCATTTTGGGATATCAGTTGCTTTTATGCTTTCTCTAATTTGTTCTGACAGTTCCCAAATATCAACATCTTCAATTGATTCTATAAT
>WFXA01000121.1 GCA_015490835.1 Flavobacteriaceae bacterium
CAACTTAAAGAGGAAGCTTTTTCTTTAATAAATTTTTTCTTTCAATTTTTAAATGTTGCTATTTTTAGACCCAATTGTTAAGGAGCGACTAAGTATTGTCAAAATATGCTAAATTTGTATTACAAAAACTGCAAATTATTGATAAACCAATTGCTATTCATAAAAAAAGTAATAATTACAATATTAAGTTTTCGGTCTGTTTCTTTTCAAAGGTGTTGTAATAATTATGCAAGTTAAAATTCGATTGATTTACTTAATTTAAGGTTATATCTGCCAAGCCTAAAAAGTTGAAGTATGATACATACGATTTAAGTCGCTTAGTAAGTAAGGAATTCTCTTTTAATTTAGCATCAATCAATTTTTGTTCGCGGGTATTTATTAAAAATAGCGAACTCTCGCCTAAAGAAAATTTTCGCTCTTCGGCAGTTACTAATGTTTCGTAATCTATTATTATTTCCTCGATTATCTGTATTTGTTTGCTCAATGAATTTATTTCAAAACGTATTGCATTTAATTTATTGGTTAATTCAAAAATAGTTGCATCCTGTTCAAATTCTGCATCTTGAATTTTATAGTTGGTTAATTTTAAATTCCCTCGTTCTTTTCTTAGAAATAACGGGAAACTCATATTTACAAAGGCTTTATAGTTTGTTGTATTAAAGCTATTGGGTCTATTATAGTTTTCTGAAAGAAAATTATATTGCAAATTAACTTTCGGTAATAAGTAATTTCTATAAAGTTTTCGTTCTACTTCTAGTCCATCGATTTTGGCTTGTAGGCTCAATAATTTCGGATGATTCTCACTCGGTATATTATTATTTAAAATAGGATTAATATTTAAAATATTCTCAAGCATTTCAATTTCAAGGGGTTTTGGTAAAACTTCTTCTTCCAATTGTAATGGAATTTCATTAAGCCATAGATAGTTGCTTACTTTAAGTGAAGCCTTTCTTCTTTTTAATTTTGCAGCTTCTAGTTCTAGTTTTCTATTCTGAAATGTAATTCTTGCTTCTGTGACGTCTATAGCTGCTTTATCTCCTTCTTCAACACTTCGTTCTATAGCTAGTAATCTTTCTTGTGCATTATCAAGAAAATTGGTGTAGATTTTTTGCTCATTTGTAGCTTGCAACCATTCAAAATAAGCCTTACTTGCCTCTACGATTATTTTGTTCACTAAAAGCTCACGGTCGGCTTGAGATTGTCTAACAAATATCTTCGCTTTTTTTAACACTGCCATTCGCTCGTTGATTAAAAGGCCTTGTGCGAGAGAAAATGAAACTCCGGCACTATAAAGACCTTCATTGGGTACGGTAAGACTTGGGTCTAGAAATTGCCCGCTATTTTTCTCAAAATTGGCTTTTAATTCGACACCATACCAAGTTGGGATTTTGAAGGTAGAATTTAATTGCTCGAAATATTCAATCTCTTTAAATTTCTTGCGGTCAAAATCTACCTCAATCTTTGGGTCAAAACCACCTCTTGCTTTTAACAAATTTGCTTCTCCGATGCTGAGGACAAGATTGGCTTGCTTGACTAGCGGGTGATGTTTTTTTACAAATCCGAGGAATTCTTTAAAAGTTAATATTTTACTTGAAACATCAAGTGAATTTTCTTCTTGTATTTGTCCTAAAACAGTATTTGTAAAACATAAGATTAAAATGGCTAAAATTATGCTCTTTAATCTATTCATTTCTTTTCCTTTTTTGATTTTTTTGCAGTTTTGGGTACATAATAGTCTGGTGGAAATCCGTTAAGTTTTCTCCATAATTCGTACCAAATCGGTACATCTTGGAGTAAGGCGATAGTACGAGCACCAGAGCCAACTCGTACATTTTTTGGCCATTGTTCTGCGCCTTTTTTAGGCGCAATCAAAACCCTGAATTTTCCGTTTGCACTTATAAATGTTTCAATTGCAACTACAGTACCACCATATGTTCCCAAAGACGCATCTGGCCAACCGCTAAATACAATGGCAGGCCAACCGTCAAATTGAACTCTTATATCTTCTCCTACGTGAATTAAGGGTAAGTCAATAGGTGCGACATATGTTTCAACTGCAATGTCATAATCGGCCGGCATTATTCCAACCAGTTGTTCTCCTTCTTTAAATGTTTCTCCAATACCGGATTTTATGGCTTTATTTATATAACCGTTTTGAGGTGCAAGTATGTAGCGCATTTTATTTCTTATCTCATAATTGGCAGATGCATTTTCTAACTTTGATACTTGTGCCTCTGTATCAAATTGTGCCGAACTTGCTGCAAATTTATCGCTCTGTGCTTTACTTATTTTTTCGGCATATTCTGTAGCAGTTCTATTTATCTCCAATCGAGCGTTTATTAATTCATTTTTACTAGCGAGTAGTTTATTTTCTTGACTAATTAACTTTGCTTCTGTTTCTTGTAGTTTTAGCAGTTTATCTTCAACATCAGCTTTTGATTTTAATCCTTCGGTATGTAAGATTACCGTCCGGTCGTACTGTTTTTGTGCAATGTCTTTATTGGTTTTTGCAGCTACTAAATCTATACTATCACTCTTTACTTTATATTGTATTTGTTTCAGTTTATTTTCTGCTTGTTTAATTTTTAATTTACGCTCAGATTGTAACGCATTAATTTGATTTTCAAGCGATCGAACTTTATCTTTATAAGAAATCACAGCATTACTTTTAGCATCTCGTTGTGCAATAGTTCTTTCAACTAGGTGTGGGTCTTGGTATTCATTTTTTATTTCAGAAACAAATAAAATAGTGTCGCCTTTTGCTACATAATCGCCTTCTCGAACAAACCATTTCTCAATCCTACCGGGAATAGGTGATTGAATGGTTTGTGGTCGTTGGTCCGGTGTAAGCGTTGTTACATAGCCAGCACCTGTAACGTTTTGCGTCCAAGGTAGAAAAAGTATAATGAGACCAATTATTGCAGATGCTAGTAAAAAGCGATTAAAATATTTATTGTGTTTGACCTTTTGCACTTTCGTAAAAGCGGAATAGTTGTCAAGATTCACTTTTTTGTTTAATTGATTATGAGATATATTAAGCATTGTCGAGTAGGTTTAATTTGATTCTAAACGTAAACTTTTATTGCAAACCGTTTTCCAGTCTTCATTTTTTCCTGATACTATAAGTAACCAAGGTTTTTCCGGGCTAGCCAAATAGTTTATTAAACGTTTTGCTTCAGTTGGCTCAAAATGTTCGAGCGTATCTTTAAGCAGTAAAATTTTTGGTTCGTTAACAATGGCTCTAGCTAATAGAACTCTTTTGGAAATGGTATGTGGCAAGCTTTGACCTTGCGATAAAATTTTACTATTTATTCCCTTAGCTTGTTTTCTGACAAATTCTTGCAAACCAACGTCTTTTACAATTTGGTTTATTGTATCGATTGTAATAGTTTTATTTCCAAATGTTATGTTCTCAAGTATAGTGCCTTCAAAAGGAAATTGCTCTGGAATCACTTGACCTACCTGAGACCTATATTCATTAATGTTCATTCCCTTAAAACTATGGTCGTTTATGTAGATGGCTCCATTTGAAGGTTCTATTATGCCTGAAAGAATCTTAAGAAGTGTAGTTTTTCCAGAACCAGACGGACCTTCAATCAGCAATCTGTCCTTAGGCTTTATTTTAAGGTTTATATTGTTAAGAATAGTATCTCCTTCTTTAGTGACGTAAGTAAGATTCTGCAAGATTATTGAAGCCGTATCATTTTGTAAAAAAGGATTTGTTCCTTCTTGTTCTTCTAGTTCTTTATCAACGACTTGCCCTATTTTTTCTAAGGATGTAAGTACATCGTAAAAACTTTCTAATCCTATAACCAATTTTTCTACAGAGCCAATGACCAAAAGAATAATGATTTCTGCCGCTACAAATTGCCCAATATTCATTTGTTGATTTAAAACGAGTAGTCCACCAATTAGCAATAATCCAGCGGTTACCAAAACTTTAAAACCAATCATCAGAATAAACTGTGTCATCAATATTTTAAAATGATTCTCCCTTGTTTCAAGATAATTTTCGGTCAACCTGTTATTATGTTCCATTGCAAGCGAAGTACGTCCAGAGAGTTTAAAACTTGTAAGCGAACGTGCTATTTCTTGAAGCCAATGGGCAACTTCATATTTAGATTTGGATTCCTTAAGACTTGTTTCCAAACCTTTTTTAGCCGTAAACTTAAATACTACATAAACCAATATTAACAGTAGTAATCCATAAATAATGAAAAATGGATGATAGAGTGATAGCAATATCAAGCCAAGTAAAATTTGAAGAATTGCAGCTGGAAAATCAATTAAAATTTTGGACAATCCTTTTTGTACCGTTAAAGTGTCAAAAAATCGATTGGCTAGTTCAGGTGGATAGTCTTGCCTTAGCTCATTCCATTTTATTTTTGGAAAACGGTATGCAAACTCAAAAGACGACCTAGTAAAAATCTTTTGCTGAATATTTTCGAGTATTCGTATTTGCATAAGTTGCAAAATTCCTTGAAAGGCAACACCCAACGTAACAAGCATAACTAGGACTATCCAAGAAGTTGATACTTCAGCTCCTTGAATAAGATTAATAATGGCTTGAATACCTAATGGTAATGTTAGAGCAATCAATCCAGCAAAAACAGCATAGTAGAAAATTTGTCTAATATCCCTTTTATCCAGTTTGAGCAAGTTTATAAAACGTTGCCAAGGCATCATTTCTTTTTTCATCTAATTTATTTTTTGAGCGTATTGAAAATTAAGTGTGTATAAAATTCTTGTAATGAATGTTTTTTCCGACAATTTGTAATTGTTGGAAAGTGTTCTGCAAGAAATTGTTGGTGTAAGGAACTTTCCATAAGAGTACTTGCCAATGAAGCAGGAAACGGATAGTTATTATTTATTTGAACAATTACGTCTTTAATACGTGTGATGAGCCGTTTATATATTGAAAAATACCCTTCCTTATTTTCAATATCTACTTCTTTTGTTAAAAAGGATTTAGAATATTCGTTAATCACAATCTTATTTAGAATTTTTTCGTTAATGTGAGAGAAATTTGAATCACTTTCAGTTTTGGCTGTTATAACCGAAATAATTTTTTTAAGTTTTTCACTCGCATTAGGTATACTATAAGTCTGTAAAACTATTTGATATTCCACCCAAGCCCAATACCACGAGGTAAGGTACAATAGCAGTTTGTGCTTATTTTCAAAATAACGATATATCGAACTTTCATTTGATGAAATGATTACGCCTAATTTTCTGAAAGTAAAAGCATCAAAACCAATCTCGTCTATTAGTGTAATACTGTGTTCAACAATACGCCTGCCTAATTCAGAGCTTTCAGGATTTTTAATAAAGGTTTTTTCATTAACCTGAATTTTGATATTTTTTAATAGTTTTTGCATAATCCAATTA
>WFXA01000122.1 GCA_015490835.1 Flavobacteriaceae bacterium
AAGTGGAAGCAAATACAAAAGAGCTTATACCTACGCTAATAAAGCTCGGCAAAAAAACATTCCGATTTTTAAAGTAAAAAAAAACAAAGACACGGTTGTTAATAATCTTAGAGAAGTTACCTTTACTATTTTACCGCAACGAAAAGTAAACTTGATAAGTTTATACAGCAATACGTTGCTTGATAAACTAAAGTTTAACGGAAGAGCAATGCCAAATGACACTACAAAAAACAAGAAATTTACTACAAACGAGTTAGTTCGTTATTTTGTTACCGATGGCGATTCGTTAGAGGTTTCCTATCGCACCTATCCAAACACACCTGTGAATTTTACAGTAGTAGAATATTCGTTTGATTTACTTAACAATCCGTTATTTACCATTGCTAAAAGACCGGATTACACAATGCCAAAACCATTTGTTATAACCGATGCAGTCATCGTGAAAAAAACAATCGAACCGCAATTGCTGGCTCTTAAAAAGAACGACACTATATTTAAAAAACCGTAGTGTTTAAAACACAAATGGTAAAATCATCTATAAAAAATCTAATAGTTTAATTTTAGATGTTTTTTTAGAAATCTAGAAACTAAAATCGGTTTTAAACTTTTGCAGATCAAGTATTAAAACGTCCTCGTTTTTGTGTAAGAATTGAAGCAATCGTTCATCACGAGCTACCGACAAACTTCTCATTTTTGTATTTTGGTTTACGTAAATGGTTTCCAAATCCGGATAAATTGTTTTTAGTGCCTTAACAATTTGGTTGATAGAAAATGTGTTTTCCAAAACATTATAAGTGCCTTGTTTAATATTCTCAAAACCCACGTTATAAAGAATACGGCTTAACCTGTTTATATGAATAAAAGAGCGTAATTGATTACCGTTGCCAAAAATTTTTATTCGTTTAAGAAAATTGGCTTCAAAAGTAAACTTGTTTATAACCGAGTCAAACCGCATACTTTTATTGTATCCGTAAACATTCCCCAGTCTTAGAATATAGGTTTGAAGATTTGGGTTTTGTAAGGTATGGATATGTTCTTCGGCATGCATTTTTGAAATTCCGTAAAAGGTTTTCGGATTGAGTGGTGTTCTTATATCCAACATTTTTTCGGAAGCACCATATACCGAAACACTACTGGTAAATATAAATTTTTTAACATTGCTTTTTCCGATAAGGTAAGTAAGTCCGGCAGTTCCCCAATTATTTACTTGGTCAAACCCGTGTGGATTATGATCTGCCAAAGGTGTTGATACTTTAGCCGCAAGATGATATACTATTTGTGTGTTTTCCAACTCTCTATACAGCTTTCTCGAATCTAAAATATCTCCTTTAACAAAGCGTATTTTGGTACTTAACTTTAGGTTTCCCAAGAAAATATTGTAGTTTTTCCGGCTAAGATTATCATATATAACCAATTCGGATATTTTCGGGTTTTTATCTAACAGATAGGTAAGTCCGGTACCAATATATCCGGCTCCTCCTGTGATGAGTACTTTCATGAGTTTAATTTTAAAGGTTACTTGTAACTTTCCATAAACTTGTTAACATCTCCTTTGGCATTATAATACTAATTTAGTTATAGACGTTTCATAAAGTCTTAGCTCTTAATTAATCGAGTATGCAAACCACATTCTGTTTTATTTTGTCCAAACCATCTTCCTGTTCTGTTATTTTCAAAATTTATTTTTCCGGTGCAAGGAACGCATCCTATGCTGCTGTATCCTTCTTTATCTAACGGATGCTCGGGCAGCTTGTATTTTTTTCGATAATCAAGTATTTGCTTGGCACTCCAATCCAACATAGGATGAAAACGCAAGGTATTAAACGGAGCATCCTGTAAGGTTTTCATTTTTTTTCGTACGGTACTTTGATCTGCACGCACACCGCTTATCCATACATCATATTTCTTTAAGTAATTTTCAAGAGCTTGTGTTTTGTTTAAATAACAACAATAATCTGAATCTGACACATAATAAAACAAGCCGTCTTCATCTTTTTGATGATGTTTGGAAACCAACGGATTTACGTCAATTACTCGTAACGACAAGAGTTTTGAAATTTGGTTTTTAAACATAATGGTTTTCGGAAAATGAAATCCGGTATTTATAAACAACACGTCTATCGCTACATTTGAAGTACTTATAATATGCAAAAGCGGAATACTGTGTGTTTGAAATGAAGAGGTTACAAATATTTTTTTGTTTTGTGCGGAAAAACGGGTTAACTTTTGTTGAATTTTTGATACATTCATAAAAAGGAGCTTTTAATCACGGTTGCAAGGATTAATCTTCCTACAAATTTCACACAAAAAAAGCACTTGACAAAACGCAAGGTGGTAAATTAATCGGTTTTTGTTTTTACGTTTTCCGTTGATGAAGTTGAGGTTTTATAAACAGCCGTTCTCGATAATTTATTTTCCAAATCACATCCTCAATTATGAATATTAAGTAGTTTTGATGGGTGTTACCTGATTTTTATAAGTTAAAAAATATAGGATATATTCAATAAAAAATATCTCGACAATAAATTTGTTCTAAAAATATCGGTGCTAAAATCGGATGTTTGCACTTGTTCAAAATTGTTTTCATTCGTAATGTTTCTCATTGTAAAACTCGCTCCCCATTTTTTGTTTTTTGGACTGTGTCTTAGCGTTATATCTAAAAAGAAAAACTGTTCATCGGGTTGGTTGGTATTAGGCAAATAATAATCGGATGATGCGATAAAAAACCATTTTTTACCTGGCTTTACAATAACTTTAAATGTATTTTGCCACGATTTATTTATAAAAGCCGATTGATTTTCACTTTTTGAACCAGAATATTGATGTGTAAACGTGTTTTCAAAATTTATTGGAATATCGAAAGCTGTTTTCCAAAAAAACGAATTACTTAATAATCGACTTTGGTTTTTCCTTAATTCTGAATTGTTCACAATATTTCTAAAGTTTGAAATGGAATAATTACTCGTTAGCTTTAATGTAGATTCAATAAAAGGAATATACTTGGAAATTTGCACACTTGTATTCCAATTACTATTATCTTGCGGTAAAAAGAAATAGCGAATTTGGGTTGTGTTTTCGGTTATGTTTTGATTAGTAAAAAAGTTTCCTGTTGACTTTTGATAACTGATATTTGCATTGAGTTGAAATTGGTTATACAAATCATTATTATAATACAATAAGCTGTATCTTTTGCT
>WFXA01000123.1 GCA_015490835.1 Flavobacteriaceae bacterium
CCATTACAAAACTTCTTTCAAAATAAGGTGATTCAATTTTTTGGAGTCAATAGAAAAACCTTCGCATTTTACATACCTTTGGCGGATATAGTTCAACACCGGACTACTCGCTGGGTCTTACAGACCGCTCATAGTCCTATTTATTGTGCGTAGTGGTTTGTTATGGTTTTATTTTTACTATTTTATCTCCTTGCATAATAACAAGCTCACTATTTTTTTCTTTTTTATAAATTATTAGTTTTTCATAAACTTTTTCAAGTCCTTTAACTATTTTATCTTTTAATTCTATTTGTTTATCTTTCTTTGTCATAAAATTCTTTTAACAGGTTAAACTTTTTATTATCAATAATTTTTATTTTCTCATTATCTATTTTTTGTGCTATCAATTGATGTTTCCCATATGAATTGTCAAAAATTAATACATTGTCAACTATTGGTAAATAAAGGTCAAAAAGGTTGATAATTCCTTTCATAAATCTTCTTTCAATCACTCTTTCGGGGATATTATGTCCACCTTCCTTAACCCTTGCTTTTACTCTTTCTTTTGCTAAATCAATATTATTTAGCCAAAAAAACAGAAGAGTCACTGTATATCCTTGTTCTCTTGCTTTTAATATTTTATTCTTATAACTTCTTGCAGATAAAGTTGTTTCAAAACCAATCCCGTCCTAAATAAATTTTAGGACAAAACAAAAGTATTGATTTTATTACAATCCTTCTTAAAAATTTACTAAATATCAAAAAGAACCACCTGTTTTGGTAAATCCGGTGGTTTCCCTGCCCGTCGGGCAGGCGGATCTTTTTTAAAAAAGGGTTCGTCTATCTATTTTTGAAGGTCAATTTTCACAAAAAGGTTTATTCTAAGAAAAGCTACTAAATTGGACAAATACCAATTGTATTTTGCAAATGCTTTAAGGTATTTAAGTACTAATATTGTGATTAAAGCAGTCCATATCTGTATCATTACTGCATTTCTACTTGTTCCAATAAAAGATTTAATATGAGGGAGTTGCTTAATGTATCTAAAAAATATTTCTATATCCCAACGGCTTTTATAAAGCTCACTTATGGTATTACAAGACCATTTAAAATTATTGGTTATCAGTTCTATCTCTTGGTTGTTTTTTTTCGTCCCAAATAGCTACTCGCCTTAATCGTTTGGGGTATTTTTCTTTTGTTTTTGTAAAGCATAGTAATAGTCTCTAAAGAGTTTCCAACTCCTATGCTTGTTTTGATAACTTAAATTTGATTTGGTAGGTGGATGTACATTACCTAAATGATTCAGGTTGCCCGTTGCTGAGCGTAAACCATTACTAATATCACGTAGCGATTCGCTCTTTGCAAAATGACAAAAAAGCATTGAGGTTAAATGTGACCAACTATTAAATCCTTTTTGATGTTTATCGGTTTTATGTTCTTTTACATAGGGTATTGAAAATTGAACGGTCTAATTTCCGGATAATTTGACCAAATAATGTTATCTTTGACATAAGAGAATTGTTTTTTTGTTTGCAACTCAAAGTTAATTGAGATACTTAAAAATTATTCTCTTTTTTTATGAATTTTTATAAACGTTTAGGACTGGGTTGATACTACAAATAAAAATGGATTGAATGTCTTGGATGGTCTTGACCTTATCGCTAAATTTGAATTTCAGTTTATAGACTGATTAGTTACAAAAAAAATATCGACTAAAAGAGGTATTAAATAACGTTTACTTCCGGTTCTAAAAAAATGTCAAATTTACTTTGTACGGTTTTTTGAATGGTTTTTGCCAGCTCCCAAATTTCATTTCCCGTTGCATTTCCGTAATTAACCAATACAAGAGCTTGATTTTTATGTACTCCGGTATCTCCAAATCGTTTTCCTTTAAAACCGGCTTTTTCAATAAGCCAGCCGGCAGGTATTTTATATGTATTTTCCGGTAATTTATAAAAAGGAACTGTGGGATTTTTTGCGATAAACCTATTAAATTCTTTTCCGGAAATAATGGGGTTTTTAAAAAAACTTCCACTGTTTCCTATCTCTTCAGGGTTTGGTAATTTGCTATTTCGTATTGCTATTACAGCTTCTGAAACATCTTTGATAGTAGGGTTTACAATATGGTTTTCTTCTAGTTTTTTTGCAATGGCTCCATAGGAGGTTTTTAGCAGATGCTTGTTTTTTGTAAGCCGAAACCGAACCGAGATAATTACATATTTTCCTTTTGTTTCATTTTTAAAAATTGAATTTCGGTAACCAAAATTGCAATCTTCCTTACGAAAAGTTTTGGTGGTTTGGTTGTTTATAGAAATGGCTTTGCAACTTTCAAACACATCTTTTAATTCTACTCCGTACGCACCAATATTTTGAATGGGAGCCGTGCCTACATTACCGGGAATGAGTGATAAATTTTCAATTCCGCCGTAATCATTTTCAATACAATGCAGTACAAATTCGTGCCAGTTTTCGCCTGCCATTGCTTCTACAATAACAGCTTCATCTGTTTCTTCAATAATTTTTATTCCTTTTAAATTAATGTGAAGTACTAAGGCATTTATGTCTTTAGTCAACAATAAATTACTTCCTCCTCCTAAGACAAAAATATCGGTTTCAGTATTTGTTTTTAATATGTTTTTTAACGAATCTATAGTTGTTACAGAAGCAAATAGCTTTGCCTTTGCATCTATACCGAAAGTGTTGTAGTTTTTTAACGATTTGTTTTCCTCAATTTTCATAAAGATTGGTATTGCTCTAATCCAGCTTTTAGAATAGTAACCGCTTTAATCAGGTCTTCTTTTTTTAAAACGTAGGCAATTCTAATTTGGTTTTTTCCTACTCCTTTAGATGAATAAAATCCGGCTGCGGGAGCAATCATAACGGTTTCGCCGTTTAGGTCAAATTCTTCCAGCATCCATTGCGCAAAATCATCGCTATCTTTAACCGGAAGTTGTGCTATGCAATAAAAAGCACCTTTGGGTTTTCCTACTTGTACGTTAGGTATTTGTTTTAGCTGTGCTACAAGTGTATTTCTTCGCTCTTGGTATTCGGTAATAACTTCGTTAAAATAACTTTGCGGAGTGTCTAGTGCTGCTTCGCCTGCGATTTGAGCAAAAGTGGGCGGACTTAATCTTGCTTGGGCAAATTTTAGTGCCGTTTTAATAATTTCTTTGTTTTTTGAAACCAAACATCCTATTCGAGCACCGCACATACTGTATCTTTTAGATACCGAATCGATGATAATAGCATAATCTGCTAACGTTTCGTCTTCTAATACCGAATAATGTTTAGCTCCATCATAAACAAACTCTCTGTAAACTTCGTCTGCTACTAAAAACAGGTCGTGCTTTTTTGCGATGTTGGCAAGTTTTTTAATTTCTTCTTTTGAGTAAAGATATCCAGTTGGGTTTCCGGGGTTGCAAATTAAAATAGCTTTGGTTTTAGGAGTAATTAATTTTTCAAATTCTTCAATAGGAGGGAGTGCAAAATTATCTTCAATTTTAGAAATTACCGGAACAATTTTAACACCGCTGGCGGTTGCAAATCCGTTATAATTGGCATAAAAGGGTTCGGGGATAATAATTTCATCACCATAATCGGCAATGCTTCCCATAGCAAAAAGCAATGCTTCACTACCACCGGTTGTCACAATTATATCGTCTCCGGTTACATTTATGTTGTTTTTTTTATAATAATCAGCTAGTTTGTAACGGTACTGTTCAGAGCCTTCCGAACGGCTATAAGCTAGTGTTTTTATGTGATGATGTGCAACGGCATCCATTGCAACTTCGGGCGATTTTATGTCGGGTTGCCCAATGTTAAGGTGGTATATTTTTTTTCCTTCTTTTTTTGCTTTCTCCGCATAAGGAACCAATTTTCTAATAGGTGACTCGGGCATCTTTTTACCCTTTTCAGAAATTATAGGCATAATTTACTTATTTGAATTGTTGTGTTGCAAATTTGCAAAAATAATATTATAAATCAATGATAAAGAAAATATAGATTTCATATTTTTTTGCTATATTAATACGCTTAAAACTTCATTCATTAAGATGTTAAAATCGGTTGTATTACTACTTTATTTATTCTTTTCAAGTCAAGTTTTTGCACAAGGTAAATTTGTTTTTCCTCGAGGAGTTGTTAAGGATAAAATTATGTTTAAAAAGGTTAATAATTTGGTTATTATTCCTGTAAAAGTCAACGGAGTAAAACTCACTTTTTTGCTAGATACAGGGGTAAATACTACTATTATTTTTAGTCTTACCGGTATAGATTCTTTAGCACTAAACAACCCTAAAAGAGTTAAACTTCGCGGTTTGGGAACCGGTGAAAGTATTGTTGCTTATTCCAGCACAGGCAACACGGTAGAGGTAGGAAAAGCTATAAATAGGAACCAAAAGGTAAACGTTGTTTTAGATCACACATTAAATCTATCCAAGCGAATGGGAATACCTATTCACGGCATTTTAGGATACGATTTTTTTAAGGATTTTGTTGTAATAACCAAATACACTTCAAAAAAATTAATTTTTTATTTACCCGAATATTTTAGTTATAAAAAATGTAAAAAGTGTGTAGAATTACCTTTAACCTTTCATAATAATAAACCTTATATTCCTGTTCGGATTAATGATGAAGCACAAGAAAAATTATTTTTATTGGACTCGGGATCCAGTGATGCGTTATGGCTCTTTGAAACAGGGAGTTTAATTTCTGAAAATCCTAAAAATTACTTTGAAGATTACCTTGGAAGTGGGTTAAGTGGAAGTATTTTCGGAAAACGTTCTAAAATAAACAGTGTTTCTTTAGGAAAATTTTCCTTTCATCGCAGTACGGTTGCTTTTCCGGATTCCATTGCTTTTAAAAATATAGATTTATTTGTAAATAGAAAAGGAAGTATTGGTGGCGAAATTTTAAAGAGATTTACGGTAACTATAGATTATCCTTCAAAAAAAATAGTTTTGCGTAAAAACGCTAATTATAAAAACAAATTTCATTACAATATGAGTGGTTTAACCATTGAACATGAAGGTGTTGAGGTTGTAAAAGAAGATAAAAAAGTGCTTTTAGAAAAGTTGTCAATTCCGGACGATGCGGTTTCTATTCCTATGAATACGGTTTACAATTACTTTTTAGTACCTAAATATATAGTGGCAGAAGTAACTGAAGATTCTCCTGCATATTTAGCCGGAATAAAAAAAGGAGATGAAATTATTACCCTTAACGGAAAAAAAGTATATCACTTTAAATTAGCCGAATTAATTGAGATGTTTTCTTCGGTTGAAGGGAAAAAAATAATAATGACAATAAGACGAGGAAATAAAACCTTTAAAAAGAAATTTTACTTAAAAGAGAGGATATAAAAAAAACCTTCCAATTAATAGAAGGTTTTTATAGAACTAGTCGATGCGGTAAAAATTAATGTGTTTTTTCAAGTACACTTTTGTCTGCAAGAACCTTACCTTTAATTTTTAAAGCTTTAATAGGCTCATCTGCATTTGAGTAAACAGTAATGGTTTTTCTAATAGGTCCCACCCGCTTGGTATCGTATTTTACTTTTATCACTCCTTTTTCACCGGGAGCAATAGGATCTTTTGGTTTTTCCGGCACGGTACATCCACAACTTGATTTTACCTGAGTGATAATTAACGGCTCATTACCAACATTGGTAAAAACAAACTCGCGAACCCCATCACTACCTTTTAAAATTTCTCCATAATCTACCGTTTCCGTAACAAATTTAAACTTAGCTTGTGAAATGGCTTTTGGAGTAAAACCCACTAAGGCTAATACGGTTAAAATAATTAGTTTTTTCATAATTTTAATTTTTAATGGTTGCTAAATTAAGTAACTAAAAACAATCTGCAAAATAAGTTAGTCACTATTCACTATGTTATCTATATTAGTTACTTTTGCAAACTTAGTGTTCAAAAATTAGACCAAAATGGCTTTACCTGCAAAATATAATGCACAAACAACAGAAGAGAAGTGGTATAACTACTGGATGAATAACAACTATTTTCACAGCGAGATAGATGATAGGGAGCCTTATACCATAGTTATTCCGCCGCCAAACGTTACCGGAGTCCTTCATATGGGGCATATGCTTAATAATACCATTCAAGATATTTTAATTCGTAGAGCCAGACTTTTAGGTAAAAATGCTTGTTGGGTTCCCGGTACAGACCATGCTTCTATTGCAACAGAAGCAAAAGTAGTTGCTAAACTTAAAGCAGAAGGAATTAATAAAGAAGACCTCACACGTGAAGAGTTCCTTAAACACGCTTGGGAATGGACACATAAACACGGTGGAATTATTCTCGAACAACTTAAAAAATTAGGCGCTTCCTGCGATTGGCAGCGAACCAAATTTACAATGGATCCCGAAATGTCGGCTTCTGTAATAAAAGTGTTTGTAGATTTATACAATAAAGGATTTATTTATCGAGGCTACCGAATGGTAAATTGGGATCCGCAAGCAAAAACAACCCTCTCTGATGAGGAAGTAATTTATAAAGAACAACAAGGAAATCTTTACTACATAAATTATAAAATCGCAGATAGCGACAAAACGTTAACTATTGCAACCACTCGTCCCGAAACCATCTTAGGAGATACCGCAATTTGCATTAACCCTAACGATGAGCGTTTTCGTCATTTAAAAGGAAAACGAGCCATTGTACCCATTTGCAATCGTGAAATTCCTATTATTGAAGATGAATATGTAGATGTAGATTTTGGTACAGGTTGCTTAAAAGTAACACCTGCCCATGATGAAAATGACAAAATGTTGGGCGACAAACACAATCTTGAAGTTATAGATATTTTTAATGACGATGCAACACTAAACAGTTTTGGTCTTCATTACGAAGGAAAAGACCGTTTTACGGTTCGAAAAGAAATAGTTGAAGAACTTAAACAAAACGGAGTTTTAGAAAAAATAGAATCCCATCTTAATAAAATAGGAACAAGCGAACGTACAGGGGCTGTAATAGAACCCAAATTAAGCGACCAATGGTTTTTAAAGATGAAAGATTTGGCGCAACCTGCGTTAGATGCCGTTTTAAATAAAGAAGTAAATTTGGTTCCTGAAAAATTTGTAAACACCTATAGACATTGGATGGAAAATGTGCGAGACTGGAACGTTTCGCGTCAACTTTGGTGGGGACAACAAATTCCTGCGTATTTCTATGGAGATGGAAAAGAAGATTTTGTAGTTGCCGAAACAATAGAGGAAGCATTAAAATTAGCACAAGAAAAAACCAACAATAAAAACCTAACAACGACCGACCTAAATCAAGACCCGGATGCTTTAGATACTTGGTTTTCATCTTGGTTGTGGCCCATTAGCGTTTTTAACGGAATACTAGAACCCAACAACCCGGAAATAAATTACTATTACCCTACTAACGATTTGGTTACTGCTCCCGAAATACTCTTCTTTTGGGTAGCAAGAATGATTATTGCCGGTTACGAGTACCGAGGCGAAAAACCTTTTACAAACGTGTATTTAACCGGAATTGTTCGCGATAAACAACGTCGGAAAATGAGTAAATCTTTAGGGAATTCTCCAGACCCCATAGAATTAATGAACAAGTACGGTGCAGATGGTGTGCGAGTAGGAATGTTATTGAGCTCACCTGCCGGAAACGATTTAATGTTTGATGAAGATTTATGCAAACAAGGAAGCGGTTTTGTAAATAAAATTTGGAACGCTTACCGATTAATAAACGGATGGACCGTTTCAAAAACCAAACAAGCTACAGAAACAGATAAAATAGCTATACAATGGTATCAAAATAAGTTTCAGAAAGCACTTGCAGAAATAGATGATTATTTTAATAAATACCGAATAAGCGATGCCTTAATGACCAGTTATAAATTGTTGTGGGATGATTTCTGCTCTTGGTTTTTAGAAATGGTTAAACCTCCGTTTGGCGAGCCAATTGCACAAGAAACATTTACTAATGTTATTGCAATTTTAGAAAATAACTTAAAAGTATTGCATCCTTTTATTCCTTTTATTACCGAAGAAATTTGGCAACATATTAAAACCCGAGATGCAAATGAAGCTTTAATTATAGCTTCGATGCCACAAAAAACAGCTTTTGATAACAAACTAATAAAAGAATTTGAGTTTGCTTCGCAAGTAATTTCAGGAATACGAACCATTCGGAAAGAAAAAAATATTTCGTTTAAAAATGCTATCAACCTTTCGGTGATTAATATTGAAAACGCTTCTACTCAGTTTGATACCGTAATTAAAAAATTGGGAAATATAGATGAATTAACTTACACAAAAGAAAAACTTGAAGGAGCCTTAACATTTAGGGTTAAATCAAACGAATATTTTGTGCCTGTTTCCGGAGCTATTAATGTAGAAGAAGAAATAACCAAATTAGAAGAAGAGTTAAAATATACCGAAGGATTTTTAAAAAGTGTACAAGGAAAGCTTAAAAACGAACGTTTTGTAAATAATGCACCTGAGAATGTGGTAGCTAATGAACGCAAAAAGGAAGCAGATGCACAGTCGAAAATTAAGATTTTAAAAGCTCGTATAAAGGGGCTTAGATAAAACTTTAAACCGTTTTTTGTACCACTTCAAAAATATGCCCTTCGTCACATTTTAAAGTTTTCGAAGGGTATTTTAATAGCAGCGCATAATCGTGTGTTGCCATTAAAATGGTATTGCCTTGCCGGTTTATTTCTTGAAGTACTTGCATTACCTCTACACTGGTTTGGGGGTCAAGATTACCTGTGGGTTCGTCTGCAAGGATTAGCTCAGGGTCGTTTAACAAGGCACGAGCAATGGCAACCCGTTGTTGTTCGCCTCCCGATAATTGATGCGGAAATTTATAGGCTTTGGTTTTCATAGAAACTTTATCCAATACCTCATTAATTCGGTTGTCTATTTTGGCTTTATCCTTCCACTCGGTGGCTTTTAAAACAAAGAGTAAATTATCGTAAACCGTTCTGTCTGTAAGCAATTTAAAATCTTGAAATACCACGCCCAATTTTCTGCGTAAAAACGGAATTTCTTTTTCCTTTAATGATGCCAAATTATAACCTACAATACTTCCTTCGCCTTCGGTTAACGGCAAATCGCCATACAAGGTTTTCATAAAACTGCTTTTACCGCTTCCGGTTTTTCCTATTAAATAAACAAATTCTCCTTTATTAATAGATAAGGTAACATCGGAAAGTATTAGACTTTCACGTTGAAAAATCTTAGCATCTTTAAGTTGCAATACAGGTGTAGCCATATTTAATTTTCTAACGAATTTAGTTTTTCTTTTAACGCATCTATTTCTTTTTGTTGTTCTAGGGTATAGATGGTTAATTCTTCAATTTTCTGAAGTAAAAGTAAGTTCATTTCTTTTAATGATAGTCCGTTTTTAGCAATTTCTTTAGCCGATGGTACATCGGGCAAGTGATGATGTTGTTTAATAAAACTTTCTACTTCTTTAAGCGAACGTAGTTTGTAGTTGTTGCTTGTTTTTCCGGCATAATAGTTTTCAAAAACATAATCGGGAGCAACCGCACCGTTTAAATCTACCAATACTTCTTGGGTGTGAATTTTTCCTTTAACGGTTAAAAGTTGGTCAGGTGTTTTGGTACCTATACCTATTTTTCCGTTTTTTTCGGTAATGTTTTTATAACGGCGTTGTCCCATTGCTGTTATACTACAAGTAAGGAAAAGTAAAAACAGAATTTTTTTCATAATATAATTATTTTTCAATTTTTAAAAATAACACTTTTTATGTTACTAGTATACTATTTCTAATTTTTGCCGTTATTATACATAGCAGTACACTTTTTTTTCAACTTTATTGTGCTTGCTTTTATGTGAATAATTTTGTTAATACAAACCCTTTTCTAAAATAATACGCTATAGATAAACCATTACTTTTACGTTTATATTTTTTAAAAATAGCTTTTATTTTAGAACTATGATTCCACATAAAAATCTTTCAAAATACGTTTTACGCATTTTAACTTTTTGGCTGTTTACTGTTTCGTCAGTAGCACAACAAACCGCATCTTACACAAATAAGATGGTGGATTACAACAAAGCGCTCGAACTTTATAACAACAACCAGTTTTATGCTTCGCAAATGCTTTTTAGCCAAGTAAAAGCGAATACTCGTAACCAAAACATAAAAGGCGATTGCGATTATTACATTGCTTCGGCAGCGGTGCGCTTAAACCAAAAGGATGCCGATAAACTGATGGGAGATTTTGTAACCAATTATCCTACCCATTTAAAACGAAACAAGGCTTTTATAGATGTAGCAAATTATTATTTCGATAACGGAAAATATGCACGCGCTCGAAAATGGTTCGATAAGGTAGATGAAACTTCTTTAAGTCCTTCGCAACGCGAATCGTTTTATTTTAAAAACGGATATGCCTACTTTAAAAACAAACGCTACAACCAAGCAAAAAAATATTTTAACAAAGTTGCCGATTCGCCTAAATACGGTTCGCAAGCAAAATATTATTTGGGTTATATCGCATATCAAAACGATGATTATACCGAAGCAAACCAGCGTTTTGAAGAGGTTAAAACCGACAATAAATACGATAAAGAACTGTCGTACTATCAAGCTGATATGAATTTTAAATTAGGCGATTTTGAAAAAGCAATTAAACTGGGTAAACAACAATTTGACTCCGGTAACCCGAAGGAAAAAAGCGAATTGGCTAAAATCATAGGCGAAAGTTATTTTAACCTGCAACAATACAATAAAGCCATTCCGTACTTAGAACAATACAAAGGAAAAAACGGAAAGTGGAACAACACTGATTATTACCAACTGGGCTACGCCTATTACAAACAGGGCGATTACCAAGAAGCTATTAACAGGTTTAACAAAATAATAGACGGCAACAACCACGTGGCGCAAAATGCATTTTATCATTTGGCAGAAAGTTATTTAAAATTAAACCAAAAACAACAGGCGTTAAACGCCTTTAAAAATGCTTCCGAAATGAGTTTTAATGCCGAAATTCAAGAAGATGCTTATTTTAATTATGCCAAACTGAGTTACGAGATAGGAAACAACTACAAAAGTACACCGCAGGTATTGCTCGATTTTTTAAAAAAATATCCCGATAACCCAAATAACAACTTGATTAAAGACCTGTTAATCGATTCGTATATTACCGCTAAAGATTTTAAAGGAGCTATGCAATTGTTAGAAAATAACAAATCGTTTCGTAACAAACTAGCCTATCAAAAAGTTGCTTTTTTACGGGGAGCCGAACTTTTTTCGGAAGGAAAGTATAACGAAGCAAAGAAATTTTTTAACAAATCACTCAAAGAACCACACGACAAACAATATGTTGCCAAAGCTACTTTTTGGAAAGCCGAAACCGATTATCAACTTTATGATTTTGAAGAAGCACAAGTAGGTTTTAAGCAATTTTTACAATTACCCGAATCGCAAAATACAACCGAGTATAAAAATGCTAACTATCATTTAGGTTACACTTATTTTAAACAAAAAAAATATCCCGATGCACAAAAAGCCTTTGCTTTATATCTGGCACAACCAAAGGTAGATTTGCAAAAAAAAGCCGATGCTTATTTGCGTTTGGCAGACAGCTATTTTATTTCGAGTGATTATTGGAAAGCATTAGAAAATTATAACAAAGCAATAGAAAACAAAACCCATGATACCGATTATGCCGTTTTTCAAAAAAGCATCAGCTATGGCTTCGTTAATAAGGTTTCTAATAAAATTGAAGGCTTAAAGAGCTTTGATGCAACGTTTCCTAAATCTATTTACAGAGACGATGCTTTATACGAGTTAGGAAACACCTATTTATCTCAAAACAAAACAAACAAAGCCTTAGCAACCTATGAAAAATTAATAACCAAGCTTCCCGGAAGTAATTTAGCACCAAAGGCAATGCTAAAAAAAGCGTTGTTATTAGACAACTCCGGTAAAAGCAACCAAGCACTAGACGTGTTTAAAGCGGTAGTAAAAAAGTACCCCGATACTCCCGAAGCATTGCAGGCAGTAGCATCGGCAAAACTAATTTATATAGATCAAGGTAAAGTAGCCCAATATGCAGATTGGGTTAACACATTAGATTTTGTTGCTGTTGAAAATGCTGAGCTGGATGATGCAACCTACAAAGCAGCCGAGCAACCTTACCTCGAAAACAAACCCGCCATAGCAATAAAACGATTTGAAGAATACCTTACTCAATTTCCGGACGGAAAACATACCACCGAAGTCAATTTTTATTTGGGACAGTTATATTTTAAACAAAGCAAAACAGAAAAAGCATTGTCGTATTATAAATATGTAGCCGATAAAGAAAAAAATGAGTTTTCAGAGCAAGCTTTAGCACGAGTTTCGGAACTATTACTTCAAAAGTCCGACTATAAAAATGCCTTACCCTATTTATTGCGATTAGAAACCCAAGCCGATTTTCTGCAAAACAAAACATTTGCACTAACCAATGCTATGAAAGCATATTACGAGCTGAAACAATATTTTGAAGCTACCCAATATGCCGAAAAAGTATTGGAAAATCCAAAAATAGATAATTACGTTAAAAGCGATGCTAAAATTATTATAGCTCGTTCTGCATTAAAAATGAATGATGAAGAAAAAGCAAAACAAGCTTACAAAGAAGTAGCAAAAACTGCCACCGGAAAACGTGCAGCCGAAGCCCTGTATTACGATGCCTATTTTAAAAACAAATCCGGTTTGTTTGAAGATTCTAATGCTTCGGTACAAAAACTGGCAAAAGATTATTCGGGATATAAATTTTGGGGAGCAAAAGGGTTGGTGCTAATGGCAAAAAACTTTTACGGTTTAAAAGACGCTTACCAAGCAACGTATATATTAGAGAGTGTAATTAAAAACTTTACCGCTTTTCCCAATGTTGTAGAAGAAGCTAAAGCTCAACTGGCAGTTATTAAAAAACAGGAAGCCAAAACCAATGACTCAATTGAAACGGATGATGAAAATTAAAACCTACAAAAAGATGAATGTATATTTTACCAAAATAAAAACTGTTTTGTTACCGGTTGTGATGTTGTTTTGCACTGCGTACCCAACTTTTTCACAAGAAGATGAAACCTTGGATACCGAAGTGGTAAATGTTGTAAAACCTTATACACCCACAATTTCGGATGCTTTTAAAATAAAAGATACACCGGAAATTACCGATACAACTGCGGTTGAAAAAAAGGAGGTGAACTACACTATTTTTTCAGTACCGGTGGCTTCTACATTTACTCCTGCCAAAGGAAAAGCGGCTAAAATTGAAAAAAAGAAATCCATAAAAATTTATGATAATTACGCTTCGCTGGGATTTGGTAATTATACTTCGGTATTGGGCGAATTATTTACCAATTTTGAAATATCCCGAACCGATAATCTCGGAGTTTTCTTTAAACACAATTCTTCTCAAGGCGGAATAAAAAACGTAATACCCGATAATAAATTCTACAAAACCGCATTAGATGCCAATTATAGTAGCAAACAAACCGATATGTCGTATGATGTAAACGCTGGAGTTAACCATCATTTATTAAATTGGTACGGATTGCCGAGTGATTTGCCACAGCCTTTTATAGACGATTTAGAAAATAACGCACCCAAGCAAGTTTATCTCGGTGCAAATTTAGGAGGTACAATTTATTTTGACGACAGTGTTTTTTCCGGTGCTTCCCTTGCAATCGATTTTTTAAAAGATAACTTTAATTCTTCCGAAATAGAACTCAATACCAAAGCCCATTTTCAATACCCGATAGCCGATTTTAATTTAAAACTCAACACCGAAGCCGATTATCTTTCCGGAAAGTTTAAAGAAATCCCTGATTTGGAGTATGGTTTTATAACTCTAGGTGTTTCTCCTTCGCTAGAACTTGTAAACGATGATTTAAGTGTTTCGCTTGGAGTGGGAGGTTATTTTTTAAACAATACAACAAATAAACAGTCTGCATTTTATATTTTCCCAAATGTTTCGGTGTCCTATAGATTGGTAGATGAGTTGCTAATTGTATATGGAGGAGCAAAAGGTGGTTTGCAACAGAACAGCTATAAAAACATAACAAATGAGAATCCGTTTGTATCGCCTACATTATCTATCGTACCTACAGCACAACTGTATAAAGCTTACGGAGGTATAAAAGGAAAACTTACAAAAAATGTAGGTTATAATCTTCGCGCTTCCTATGCCAATGAAGAAGACAAGGCGTTTTTTGTAGTAAATAGAGCTGAGTTTACGCCCCAAAAAAGTTACCAATACGGTAATTCTTTTACGCTGGTTTACGATAACGTAAAAACGCTGGAAATCTTTGGCGAGTTAAACATAGCGGCATCTGCTAATTTATCGGTGGGAGTACAAGCATCTGTTTTTAGTTTTTCGCTAGATACTTTGCAAGAAGCATACAATACCCCGAATATGCAAGTAAGTGTGTTTTCAGATTTTACCATTACTCAAAAAATATTTGGCAATGTTTCACTATTTTACGTAGGCGAACGAAAAGGATTATTTTATATAGAAGATGTATATTTACCTACAACTAAAACACTAAAAAGTTATTTGGATGCTAATTTTCAATTGGGCTATAAACACAACGACCGGTTATCTTTTTTCTTAAAAGGAAGCAATTTGCTAAACACCAATTACCAAAAATGGAACAACTATCAGGTGCTGGGTATTCAAGGTTTGGCGGGTGCATCGTATAAATTTGATTGGTAATCTTTTTTAATCTGTTTTCATTTTAATAAGGACAAAATACTAGCTGTTTATTTTTTATTATTTTTACTGAAAAAACAGATGAAATATTTTATACCTTCCTTATTGCTTTTATTTTTTTCTTGCGATACTAAAAAACAAGAAGTAGATTTATTAGTTAAAAACGCCACGATTTATACAGTTAATAACTCTTTTGAAACGGCTGAAGCCTTTGTTATTTCTAACGGAAAAATTAGAGACGTAGGAGATTTGGCGATTCTTGAAAAAACTTATCATCCCAAAGAAGTGTATGATGCAAACGGGAAAACAATTGTTCCCGGACTTATTGATGCTCATGCACATTTTTATGGATTAGGACTTTCTTTGCAACAAGTAGATTTAGTGGGAACTAAAAGTTTTCAAGAAGTATTGGACAGCCTTGTTGCTTTTCAAAAAAAACATTCTAAAAAATTTATTTTAGGAAGGGGTTGGGATCAAAATGATTGGGATGTAAAAGAGTTCCCGAATAATGAAGAACTCGATAAATTATTTCCTAATACTCCGGTAGCAATTCGTAGAATAGATGGTCATGCAATGCTGGTTAACAGCAAAACGCTTCAATTAGCAGGCATCACACCTCAAACAATTATTAATGGAGGAGAAGCGCTTATTAAAAACGGAAAATTAACCGGTGTACTTATTGACAATGCAATGGAGTTAGTTACTAAAATTATTCCGGAACCTACTAAAGAAGATAAAATAAAAGCGTTGCTTGATGCGCAAAAAATTTGTTTAGAAAACGGACTTACCACTATTGATGATGCCGGATTAGATAAAGAGATTATAGATTTAATAGCTACGCTTCAACAAGAAAATAAACTTAAAATTCGCATCTATGCAATGTTAAGTTACAATGCACAAAATTTAGCCTATTACCTTCCTAAAGGTCCTCAAAAAACAGATAGACTTTCGGTTCGGTCGGTTAAAATGTATGCAGATGGAGCGTTAGGTTCCAGAGGTGCGGCGTTATTAAAACCCTATAACGATATGCCAAATCATTGCGGAATTATTATCTCTAATGAAAAACCTCTTCACACTATTGCCCAACGTGTTGTTGAAGCCGGGTTTCAACTCAATACGCACGCAATTGGAGACTCTGCAAACCGTATGGTTTTAAAGGTTTACAAACAGGTATTGGCAACTACTGATAATGCTCGTTGGCGAATTGAACACGCACAAGTAGTTGCACCTACTGATTTTAAGTATTTTTCAAAAAATATAATACCATCGATACAACCCACTCATGCGACCAGCGATATGTATTGGGCAGAAGACCGATTGGGTAGCGAACGCATAAAAGGAGCGTATGCTTATAAAACGTTATTAAAACAAGCTGGGATTGTGGCACTTGGAACCGATTTTCCTATTGAAAAAGTAAATCCTATGCTTACTTTTTATGCGGCTATTGCTCGTAAAGATTTGAATAATTATCCTGAAAACGGATTTTTTAAAGAACAAGCTCTCACTAGAGAAGAAGCTTTAAAAGGAATGACGATTTGGGCTGCGTATGCCAATTTTGAGGAAAATGAAAAAGGAAGTATCGAGATTGGGAAGTGGGCAGATTTTACAGTTTTAGATACCAATATAATGCAAGCTTCTGTTGAAGAAACCCCCAAAACAAAAGTAATAGCAACCTTTATTAACGGCGAAAGAGTGTTTTAGTGTAAAATATAAGGAGGCTGTTTTTTTTTAGACAGCCTCCTTTATAAACTAATTTTAAATACTATTTTATTTTAATAATTCATCTAATGTTGATCTAAGTTTCGGGCTGGAAGGTCTTGGCGCATTGGGCGAAACAATGTTTCCGTTAGGATCGATTAAGATAAATCTGGGAATTCCGTTAATGCGATAATCGGTTACAAATTTAGATTTCCATCCTTTTGGGGCAAATAGTTGAATGCCTCCTAATTCTTTATCTTTAACCATAGCACGCCAATCTTGGTTTGCTTTTTCCCAAGAACCTTTGTGGCTTCTGTCATCATCAATCGATATACTTACAAAGGCAATGTTTTTTCCATGGTAATCTTTTTCAACTTGTTTAAGGTGTGGTATTTCTGCTTTACAAGGTCCGCACCAAGTTGCCCAAACATCTACATACACATATTTTCCTTTTAAATCTGAAAGCGAGGTTGTTCCTCCCGAATAGTTTTCATATGCTTCAAAAGTAGGAGAGGGAGCTCCCTTAGGAAGGTCTCTTTTTAATGCTGCCATTTGTAAATAATACCCTTTTTGCGATTTCAGCATCGGATCTAAACTCTTTTTCATATCGGAAGCAAGGATAGAATCTATTTCGGTATGTTTATTTATAAATTCTTCCAACTCAGACTTTATTTCATCAAATTTCTTTGTTATGTTGGCTTCATCTAATTCACTAAAATCTTGTAACATTAGTTTTTCCATCAACAAATTATTCTGAGCAAGAAAATTACTATTTTCGGAGCCTTCACCGGTGTACGTAACCGTTTCGTCAAATTCCTTTGTGTCGATTGTCAAATTCATATTATAACCATTTTTCAGGTAAATAGGAGTAGATTCCGAACCGTCAGACAAATAGTACATTCCGGGTTTAACTTTTAAGGTGTCGGTAAATGTTCCATCTTCTTTTAATTTAATTACTTTATTGTAATCTCTAGATTTTATTACAAGTGAATCGCTATTGGGGTTCGTGACTTTCCCAGAAAACGTAACATAGTCTTTTGGTTTTTCTTCAGTTTTACAAGC
>WFXA01000124.1 GCA_015490835.1 Flavobacteriaceae bacterium
CATATAACTATGTTTGAGTTTGATCAATATTTAGGATTTTTGTTAGTGTTAACTATTTTAACCATAGGGTTTTGGTTGATGTTTTTCTTGATTGGTTTTGTAATACCGTATTGGGTTGGTGGCGCATTGCTTGAACGTTGGAAACTTAAAAAAGAAGAAAGAAAAAACGAAGAAATTTAATATTTTTGTTTTCTCATAAATTTAGTTTTTAAGAAGCTTTCGGGCTTCTTTTTTGTTATTTGTCATTAGTACAGACTTAAACGAAAAATAAATTCTTCAATAAATAATTCTTTCTAAATTTTATTTTCCATACTCAATCCCGACCTAAAAAAATTACAGAACAAATCAAAAGTAATGATTTTATTACAATCCTCCTTTTTAAAAATTTACTAAATATCAAAAAGAACTTCCTGTTTTGGTAAATCCGGTAGTTTCCATGCCCGTCGGGCAGGCGGATATTTTTTTTAAAAAAAGGTTCGTCTATCCGTTTGTGGAGGTCAATTTTCACAAAAAGTTTTATTCTAAGAAAAGCTACTAAATTGAATAAATACCAATTGTATTTTGCTAATGCTTTAAGGTATTTAAGTACTTATAATGTGATTAAAGCAGTGTATTAGCCCCTTAAAAAGTGTATTAGTCTCTTAAAAAGTCGGATAAGATTCTATTTAAATATTTAGTTTAATTTTGTCCTGGTTATTTTGTTTATTCTTTAGTTTTTTAATTGTAAAAATTGTTTTATGGCGTGTTTTTAAAAAAATAAAATGTGATAAATTGTAACTATAATCTTCTGTCCGGCTCACGTCTCTTATCCCATTTAATGTCGCTTAGCACAGATGATTTAATTCCTATAAAAAAGTACCAAGCTGTATTTCTAGCCCCAATAGGTGTCCAGTTGAAGCTCATTCGCCATGATTCTAAATCTCGCTGAAATCTAAATTGCGTTAGGGTAATTCCTTTTTGTTTAAAATCATAACCGGAGGATACACCTACACTCCATCTGGGAGCGAGTTCTATATTAGAGCTAAACATAAGAGATTGAGATGTTATTTCGTTTTGACGTTGTGCATTACTATACGTCATTGTGTAAGCCAATCTAAAATTCCAGGGTATGGCAAAATTATACCAATTAGATACTCCAACTTGTTCTTTGCTTGATTTTTTGTCATCAAATAATCTCCCGTCATTTATATTGGTTCCGGTACCAAATAAATCATCTTTTCTTCCTCCATTTCGAAATGTTTCATCGTCTTTAACTGTATTGTTGTCTGTAAAATCGGTGCTTGAAAAACTATAATTAAAACTTATGTTAAAGTCGGTAAGCCTAAATAAACTTCCTCCGTTATTAATATTAAAAGTATTTATTCTTTGATTTGCATTATTTAACGCATAAGGGTCTAAACTTCCGATAAAATTTAGGTCTAATTTTGTTACTATCGGAATGCTTCCGGAAAATCTAAGCGAACTCCAATTTAAAGAGTCTGCCGCAATATTGTAACTCGTCGAGAAGTTTAAATTGTTTAGAATATTTATTTTTTTGGCTTCTGTTGCTGTAGTATCCGGATTTCTAACTTTTGCTTCTAAGGTATTGCTAAGTGAAAAGCCTACGGTGCTCGAATAGTTTTTACTCGGGGCGCCGTATAAACTACCTTCAAAACGAGAATATTCTTTTATTTCTTCATTAATGGCAGGGTCGGCTGTTTGAGGTAAAGTATAAGTGTCGTAATATTGATTAAACGCTGGATTCACGGTATAACTTATTGAGGGTCTCAGTACATGCCTAATAGCTTGTATTTTTTTATCTGCGCCAAATTGAAACATTCCATATAGGGTGGTCCCTATACTGGTTGAAAAATTATAAGTTCTGTAACTATCAAATCCTTTAATGGTATCTCGTACTACCGCACCCAATCCATTATTTGCGTTAGCATCATACGATTGTTTAAAAGTTTTAAAAACCCAAGTTTCTTGGAAATTGGTTCCCATTGTAGCGCTAAGGTGTTTTAATATTTTAAAATTGGTGCTTATGGGTATGGTGTGTCTTGCACCCATTTGCGCATTATCAAACATTTCTTTTTTAAAAAAAAGCGAATCTGTGGTTTGCATTCTATTTTGAAAAACCACATCATATTGAAAATTTATATTTTCAATAAGCCCCTTTTTTGAACCAATTTTAGGTGCAAACGGAAAAATTCGTGATACATTTGCTGTAACATTAGGTAACGATAAATCTATTTGTTGCGTATTTGTATTTTGGTTATGCGTTGCAGTTACCGCCACATTTACTTGTGGTTCTCCTTCAAAAGTTTTTGAATAGGATACAGAAGAGCTTAACGTATTTACCAATGCGCTGGCATTATTGGTTTGATTAATAGATTGCTGAAAGTATCTACTACTTCCTAAATTTACCGATGCCGAAAAGCGAGCCGAAGGATTTGCTTTTGTATCTTGATTATGATTCCATCTTATATTGTAAACGGCACTTTGGCTAAAGTTAGGAAATCCTCTTTCACCGGTGATTAAATTTTCATATCTAACACTCAATCTTCCGTTAAATTTATAACGTAATGCGTAAAAAGACTCGGCTCTTAGTCCATAGCTTCCGTTGGTATAATAGTCTCCCAGAACGGCTAAATCAACATAATCATTAATTGCAAAATAGTAACCGCCGTTTTGAAAGAAAAATCCTCTGTTATTGTTATTGTCTCCAAAAGTAGGGATTATAAATCCGGAAGCTCGATCTTCGGTTAGTGGAAAATAAGCAAACGGAAGTCCTACTGGCAAGGGTACATCGGCGATATACATATTGGTTAAACCGGTTACGATTTTCTTTTTAGGTACAAACTTAGCTTTACGAGTATAAAAGTAATACTCGGGGTCTTCTACATTGGTTGAAGTGGTAAATTTTACATTTTTCACAAAAACAGTAGAGTCGTTTTCTTTTTTAGAAACTTCGGCAATGACGGTAATCCCGTTTTGTTCGGTAAGCGAATTGTAAATTAAAGCTTTTTCGGTTTTAAAATTAAATCGAATAGAATCGGGTTTTACGGTATTTCCGGCTTGTACAAAAACAGGTTTTTGAGTGTAAACGCCGTTGCTGTCTATTCCTTTTGCATATACTTCATTATTATTGTTGTCTAAAATTATTAATCCGGCATCAATTCGAGTATCGCCATAAATTATATTAGCTTTATTATAAAGGTATATCTTGTTGTGTATTTTATCCATAAATACGTAATCCTCTCCATAATAATCTACAGGAAAGTCAAGAAATTCTTTTTTAGGTTTAACAGAATCATTCTTAGTAAGGTTTTGCTCTTTTTCGTTTGTTTCAGTATTAACATCATTAACGTTGATACTAACCGAATCTTTTTCTGCTTTAGATGAAAGAATCACATCATTTTTTTTCGGAATATCTTGTGAATAGGCAAAAAGATTTCCAAAAAAAATCCAGATTATAGCTAGGCTTAAAAAATGCTTGTATGTTTGTACAGTTACGATACTAATATTTTGTAGCTTTGGCTTAGTTTTTGAAAGCAATTATGCAATACTGAGATTCGGTTCAAAAATAAACATATTTTTTTGGCTATACTTTTAAAAAACATTTTTTTAACAAAATGCTTAAAAACCTTTAGCAATTAAACAATGAAATTAAAATTTATACTTCTTTCTTCCTTATTGTTTTTTTCTCATTTATTTCTTTCTACACTCTTTGCTCAAAGTAATGATGCAGAAAAGTTTGTGGTTGTATTAGATGCCGGACATGGTGGACATGACACCGGAAATACCGGAAATAAAAATATTGAAAAGAACATTGCACTAAAAATAGTTTTAAAAGTAGGTGATATTCTTGAAAAAGACCCGACTGTAAAAGTCATTTATACCCGAAAAACAGACGTGTTTCTAAAATTAAAAGAACGAGCAAACATTGCCAATAAAGCCGATGCCGATTTATTTGTTTCTGTACATTGCAATGCACATCATAGTAATGCGTATGGTACAGAGACTTTTGTTTTAGGACTACACAAATCGAAAGCCAATTTTGAAGTTGCAAAAAAAGAAAATGAAGTTATTTTTCTTGAAGACAATTATAAAGAAGAATACGCTGGATTTGACCCTTCTAAACCTGAATCATTAATTGGGTTAACATTAATGCAAGAAGAATACCTTGATCAAAGTATTTTATTGGCAACCTTAATTCAGAATAATTTTACCAATACCTTAAAACGACATAACAGGAGTGTTAAGCAAGCAGGATTTTGGGTGTTGCATAATACATATATGCCTAGTGTGCTTATAGAAACCGGCTTTTTAACCAATAAAAAAGAAGGAGCTTATCTTAATTCTAAAAAAGGACAAAACGAAATGGCTCGTGAGATTGCAAAGGCTATTATTACCTACAAAAATAGTTTGGTGCTTACAACTCCCGATAGCCAGAACCCGGTAATTGATAAAGATGAAATAGACGAAGCTATATTAAAAACCAAAAAAGCTGTGTATCCCGGTATAACTTTTAAAGTACAATTGGAAGCCGGTAAAAAAAAGATAGAAACCAAAGCATATAATTTTAAGGGATTAAAAAATGTCTCTCGTGTTAAAGAAAAAAATATATATAAGTATTATTATGGCAATACTTCAGATTATAATAAAATACAATTATTAAAAAAATATGCTAAAGAAAAAGGATATCCTTCGGCTTTTGTGGTAGCCTTTAAAGATGGAAAAAAATTAAACCTCTCTGAGGTTCTTAAAAAATAATTTTTTTGTTTTAATTTTTTAATTACTTGTTGATTTTACCCAATAATAAATATGCACAAGCCAAATTTCATCTATTCAATTTTAAAATTGTAACTTTCGCCTCCTTATTTTTTATAACAATTTGATTAATGACCTTACCAACTATTTTACTAATTATTCTTGCAGCGGTTGTCTCTTTTGGAGTTGTAGTTTTTATGTATGGTTTTAAAAGTAAGTTGTATAGACAATTGCGATGGTTTTTAGGGATTTTAAGATTTATTACACTTTTTTCTATTTTATTGCTGTTAATAAATCCAAAATTTATAAATAAAACCTACACCACAGAAAAACCGATATTAACGGTATTGGTAGATAATTCTAGTTCGGTTAAAACCTTAAATCAAGAACAAAAAGTAAAAGATTTTGTTTCGTTGTTAACAGATAACAAGGATTTTCAAGAAAAATTTGATGTTTCTTTTTTTCAGTTTGGAGATGATTTTAAAGAATTAGATTCCCTTTCATTTTCAGAAAAAAACACACGTTTAACCGAAGCATTACTAACTTCTTCAGAGATAAGCACACAATCTTCATCTCCAATTATTTTATTATCCGATGGTAACCAAACACTGGGAAACGATTATACGTACACAGCCAAGACGCTTAAGAACGCTGTTTTTCCGGTTGTGATAGGAGATACTACAAAATTTTCAGATTTAAGGATAGAGCAACTAAATACAAACAGGTATTCTTTTTTAAAAAATAAATTTCCTATCGAAGCCATATTGGTTTACTCAGGTAAAAATCCGGTAAATTCACGTTTTATAATAAAACAGGGTGCTAAAATAGTATATTCAGAAAATGTTGACTTTTCAGAAAAGAATAATGTAAAAACAATATTTGCAACTATTCCGGCAACTAAGGTGGGGCTTCAAAAATATTCGGCACAATTAGTTCCTATAGAAACCGAAAAAAATAAAACCAACAACTACCGAAGATTTGCTGTTGAAATAATAGATCAAACCACTAAAGTACTTATTGTTAGCGATATTTTGCATCCCGATTTAGGAACCCTTAAAAAAGCAATAGAAACCAATAAACAACGTACGGTGTTTATTAAAAAATCTACTGAAGCTGCTTCAATTTTAAATGACTACCAATTGGTTATTTTGTACCAACCTACAGGTAAATTTTTAAATGTATTTAATGCCATTAAGAAGTTAAAGAAAAATTATTTTATTATTTCAGGAAAGCAAACACAATGGCGTTTTTTAAACCAAAAACAAGCTGCATTTTTTAAAGAAGTTACCACACAAACCGAAGAATTAACTCCTTTATTAACGCCCAATTATAGCGCTTTTGCTGTAGAAGACATTGGGTTTTCAAATTTTCCGCCTCTTGAAACCGGTTTTGGAGAACTTGAAATTTTAGTTCCGCACGAAATTATTTTAGAACAAGTTATCGACGGCTATGAATCAAATAGTGCATTGTTAGCCACCACCGAACTTAACGGTGTGAGACAAGCTATTCTTGATGGGGAAGGAATTTGGAAATGGAGAGCACAATCCTATTTACAGGAAGAAAATTTTCAATCATTTGATGATTTTATAGGTAAAATAGTACAATATTTAGCTTCAAATAAGCGAAAGAGTAGGCTAGAGGTTACTAGTAAAACGTTTTATTACAGTAACCAACCCATACTTCTTTCAGCCCAATATTTCGATAAAAATTATGTGTTTAATAATAAAGCATCGCTTGTTATTACTGTAATTAATAAAGATACTAATGAGAAGAAAACCTTTCCGTTATTATTGAAAAATAATTTTTTTCAAGTAGATTTAAGTACCCTTGATGCCGGTGAATATAACTTTAAGGTAAGTGTTAAAGATGAAACTGTAAGTAGAAGCGGAACGTTTACTATTTTAGACTATAATGTCGAACAAAAATTTTTGTCTCCTGATGTAACAAAACTCAAGCAATTAGCGTCTTATACGGAAGGAAAAATTTATTATGAAAATCAATTTGAAGAATTAATGAGCCAATTGCTAACCGACCAACGATTTAAATCAATTGAAAAGTCTGAAGAAAAAATAGTACCTTTGATAGGTTGGAAATTCTTATTAGCAATAATAGTAATAGCACTTGCAACCGAGTGGTTCATTAGAAAATATAACGGACTAATTTAAACTAAACCATAAACCTGTCTGCCTTTTGCAGATATTAAACTACAAACCAATGAATACAAACAGTAAATTCCCAAAAATAGGATTACCTATTATTATTCTTTTAGTTATTTTAATAATTATCATTGCAAAATCTGCAGTAACCATTCCGTCTGGTCATGCCGGTGTTTTATACAAAACCTTCGGCGAAGGAGTAGTAACAGATCAACCCCCAATGGGAGAGGGGTTTCACATAGTAGCCCCATGGAACAAAGTTTTTGTATATGAAGTAAGACAGCTAGAATTATTTGAGACAATGAGAGTACTCTCTTCAAACGGTTTAGAGATTAAATTAGATGCTACAGCTTGGTATCAACCTGTTTTTAACGACTTAGGAAAATTACATCAACAAAAAGGAGAAGATTATTTATCTCGAGTTATTAAACCGGCTATTCGAAGTGCGACACGTAGTGTCGTGGGACGCTATACCCCAGAGCAACTATATTCAAGCAAAAGAGATGTTATACAAGAAGAAATTTTTGAAGAAACAAAAGCCATATTAGACAACCAATACATTCAACTAAACGAAGTTTTGGTAAGGGATGTTACCCTACCTACAACCATAAAAGAAGCAATAGAAAGAAAACTAAAACAAGAACAAGAATCGTTAGAATACGAGTTCAGGCTGGTAAAAGCTCAAAAAGAAGCCGAAAAAATTCGTATTGAAGCACAAGGTAAAGCCGATGCAAACCGTATTTTAAGTGCCTCGCTAACCGACAAAATTTTACAAGATAAAGGAATTGAAGCCACCATGAAACTTGCTGAATCTAATAACTCAAAAGTAGTTGTTATTGGCTCCGGTAAAGACGGATTGCCTATTATTTTAGGAAATAATTAGATAGACAAGAAAATCTTAAAAAATTTAATAAATTATTAGGGTTTTATCTCTTTTGGTTGTCTTTTGTTAAACTTGTTTTAATTATTCTCATCAAGGGTATATTTAAAACGAGTTGTAGAACTTATAATAATGAGCATACGTAAAAATAGGTAAATATGTCACATTCAAAAATAACTTTAATAATTTTATTATTGACTTATAAATCGATGTTGTGCCAGTTTAGTCAGCGACAGATAATAGATACGAATGCAACCGGTATTACTGAAATAATTGCCACAGATATTAATAATGACAACTTAAAAGACATTATTATTTCTCAAAAGTATACACAAAATAATAAAGTTTCATACTACCTCAACCAAGGTTCAGGTTCATTTGGAACACAACAAATTTTAGGAGAAAATATTACCCTGCCCGTATCATTGGCATCTGGAGATTTTAATAATGACGGTTGGACAGATATTGCTACCATATCTCAAATAGATTCCGAACTTATCCTATTTATGAATAATAACGGAGTTTTTTCATCAGAACAAGTTTTAGACTCTACAATCCTATTTCCTATCGACATAAAAGTTACAGATATAGATAATGATGATGATGATGATATTGTTGTAATAGGCGATATAGAACTAATAATTTATTATAATGATGCTTTAGGCAGCTTTAGTAAAACAATAGTACCTCCGGGAATTAATACCGAATATTATGACTTGATTATTAATGATATTGACGGAGATGGATTTAATGACATTATTATTGGTGGTACAAAAACTTTAGTTTACAAAAATACTAACGGAATAATTAATTTTGATTTACAGAGGACAAATTCTATTAATGAACCAAGTTTGGTTTTTTTAGTCGATTTAAGCGATTTTGATAATGATGGAGATATGGACTTGATTATTGAAGGTCAAAATCAAACCGATTTAAGATGGTATAAAAATGATGGAAACGGCTTCTTTTCTCTTGAACAAATTATAGAAAATAATGGTTTTAATTGTGAATCCATAAGTTGTAATGATTTAGATAATGACGGTGATGTAGATATTTTTACAGCTTATCCTCAAATCGGAAAAGTTGTATGGTATGAGAATGACGGAAACGGGGTGTTTGGAAGTCAAAATCTAATATATCAGGGAACTATACCTAATACAAAAGAGGTATATTCAGATGATCTAAACAATGACGGACTGATTGATATTATTTGGTCACAAGAATTATCAATTCATTTAAACAATACTCTTTTAAGTATAAACGAATCTGATAAAAATGATATTTTTGAAGTTTTCCCGAATCCGGCACTAAACAAAATTAATATAAAATCAAATTTTAAAGGCAAACTATCTATTTATAATTGCTTAGGGCAATCAATTTTTAGGAATTTAACAGTATTACAAGGACATAATATATTTGAATTAAATCTAAATCCACAAAATTATATTTTAATATTTGAAACCGATAAAACACATTTTTATAGAAGATTGATTATACATTAATTACGTTTTACAACAAAAAATATACACAATTGCATCTGCCTGTCCTATGCAGAACCAAAAGGTAGTATTTTTATAAAAACGCTAATGAAAAACTAATAATAAGCACTTTAAATCTGCAACTGAGAATATTCATTGCCATCTATACAAAAATGAAGTGGCTCCAGTGGTTACGGATGTTTAAATAAATTTAATTTATTCTAAATCAAATGATTACAAATTTTTTATATATGAAAAGGTTACAATTACTATTCGTCGGGCTGTTTTTAATTTGCTCCTCAATATATTCCCAACACTATCTTGAAATGATAGATTCCGGAACCTATTTGGTTGAAGAAATTATCACAGAAGCCAATGCCTATTTTGCCAATAAAGATAAAGGAAGAGGCTCCGGATACAAACAATTTAAACGATGGGAGTATATTGCCAAACGTTTAATGACTGAAGATGGATATTTGCCAACTAGTACCGAACGTATTGAAACGCTCGAAAATTTTAATGCATACCTTAACACAACTGCAGCAAATAGAGTGCAATTAACCGATAACTGGCAAGAATTAGGTCCCGATTCTTGGAATGCTACAACATCTTGGAATCCGGGAGTAGGAAGAATAACGGGAATAGCTATTGACGCTAACAATCCAAATCATATTATCATAGGAGCTAATACCGGTGGCGTATGGAAAACGGTAGATGGAGGCGTTACTTGGACACCTTTGAGCGATTATTTTTCTAATTTGCATGTGTATTCTGTTACAATAGATCCACAAGATTCTAATACGTATTATTTTGGGTCAACCAACGGACTCATTTATAAATCTGTTGATGGTGGAGCTACATGGAATCTACTTGCCGATGTAAGTAACTCATTGATAAACAAAATAGTAATAAATCCAAACAATAGCGATATTATTTTTGCTAGTAGTCAAAATGCAGGAATGTATGTATCTATAGACGGTGGAGCATCTTGGAATTATCCAATAAGCGATTCTCGATGTTATGATATAGAGTTTAAACCCGATAACCCTAATATCGTTTATGTATCGGGTTCAGGGTTTCATAAATCTATAGATGGGGGTACCTCATTTACTACAATCACCGGATTTTCAAACGGTCCGAAAATGATTGGCGTTTCGCCCGATGATGCCAATAGAGTTTATGTTGTAGAGGCTAACAACGGTAGCTTTGGCGGATTTTATTCTTCAACAAATGGCGGTGATTCATTTTCAGAATTAGACCATACCGGAAGAAATTATTTTGGATATGATACTGCCGGGTACGATTCAGGAGGACAAGCTCCCAGAGATATGGATATTGCTGTTAATCCTAATGATGCAGACGAAGTACACATTGCCGGCATCTTAACTTGGCGTTCTACAGATGGCGGAGCAAGTTTTACCATTACTTCAGACTGGGTGCCCAGTGCAGCTCAAAGCGAAAACATAGGATACTGCCATGCCGATGTAGATATTTTGCTCTTTGACGAATCTGTATTATACGTAGGAACCGACGGAGGAATCTTTAAAGCTACAAATACAAACACAATAGATGCTAACTATTATACCGATTTAACTTCGGGGATAGGAATACGACAATTTTATAAAATTGGTGTTTCTCAAACTGCTAATGTAGTTGTGTCAGGAGGTTCGCAAGATAATGGCTCATCTTTTTATACACAATCCAACGGATGGATAGACTGGTTAGGAGCAGATGGAATGGAAAATATAGTAGATAAAAACAACACTGACATAATGTACGGGATGATACAGTTTGGGAGTTTATATCGTACAGACAACGGTGCAAACTCTTATCAGTATGTTTCTACACCCGGTCAAGGAAATTGGGTTACACCTTTTGAGCAAGATCCATTATTACAAAATACTGTTTATGTAGGCTACAGAAGAGTCTATAAATCTACCAACAAAGGTACTACGTGGTCATCTATTTCTCAAGATTTTGGAAGTAATCTAGATAACTTAAAAATCGCCTCTTCAGATAACCAAGTAATGTATGCCTCTATTGATGGATTGCTCTATAAAACCGAAGATGGAGGTGCTACCAACTGGACACAATTACCCGCTCCGGGTGGATCTATAAATTCAATCGCAATAAACCCTACAAATCCTAATAAAGTTGCTGTTGCAACAACTAGCGGAAACAAAGTCTTTGTTAGTGATGACGGTGGGCAGACTTGGCAAAATTATAAATTTAATTTACCTAATTTTAGTGCTTTATGTCTTGTTTGGGACAGAAGCGAAAACGAAGGACTGTATTTAGGTATGAATTACGGAATTTTTTACATAGACACAACTTTTTCAGAGTGGCAACCCTTCTTTAATAATTTGCCTAATGTTATTGTTTCTGAACTTGAGATTAATTACGAAGACGGAAAAATTTATGCAGGAACCTATGGTAGAGGCTTATGGGCATCTCCTGCTGTACCGGAGATATTAGGAACATCAACTTTTGTTTCGGAAGAAAACATTAAATTTTATCCTAATCCGGTTGCCGAAGAATTGATAATTTCTTCAAAATTTAGATTAGAAGGCGCACTTAGGCTTTTTGATATAACCGGAAAATTAATAAAGTATCTTCCTTCCGAAATCATAGAAAAAAAGTATGTGCTAAACCTTTCAGATGTATCAAAGGGTGTTTACTTTGTAAGATTAAACACAAAACAAGGATATATTACTAAAAAAATTGTTAAAACAACATTTTTAAACTTTTTCCATGCCTCTTCATCTCATCTAGAAAACAACAATAA
>WFXA01000125.1 GCA_015490835.1 Flavobacteriaceae bacterium
ATTCAGCCAATAAGTCCTTGTAATTCACACCATGAAATTACAAAAAATAAAGCAAATGCCCAAATAAATTATTGAAAATATTACATAAAAACAATAATTTTTAATGCCTTTGTCTCATAAAAAATTGTCTATATTTGAAACTGATTAGTTATTTTTTTTTATTACTAAATAGCCAAAAACATAAGCGACCAAATCCCAAACATCAAATGTTTTTCCAAAAATAATAGCGCCTATTTTTGAATAGGAAGACACTACTTCGGTAATCGAACTTTGTTGAAGAAATTCTATTAAGAAAGCAAGAAGCAAAATTTTTTCGGATAATAGTTTATCATTATTCTTAAAAAAAGCGGTAAAACCATAATACAAAAGCGGTATTACCAAAACATCTCCCAAAAATCCTCTTATAAAAAAATCGGTAAAAAACCATGCTATTATTAGTTCAATAATAAGTAATAGCATGGCTGTTTTTATAGGTTTTGCATTAAGCATTTACACTTGGTTGTTCCAATCTATCTTACGAGAAACAAACATGATAGCTGCTAAAATTGCAAATAAACCAATGCTGCCTACCAATAAGGCATAATTTTCAAGCTGAATAATTACATAAATAAATCCGTATAACATCCCTAAAGAGGTAACAATAAATAACGGTAATTTCAAGTTTTTAAAAATGGTTTTGGTGTATAAAAAAAGTAAGGCAAGTACCGAAACCGATGCTATGGCATACGATTTTAAAAAGGTGCTGTGCTCGCTAATAGAAATTAATAAGGTATAGAACATAACAAGTGCCAAGCCAATCATTACATATTGAAACGGATGAATATATACTTTACTTACTATTTGAATTAACAGAAAAACCAAAAAGGTTAATCCAATTACCATAAAGCCATATTTAGCGGTTCGTTCGGTTTTTTGATAATCATCTACCGGATTAATTAGGTTGGTTCCAAAAACATATTGGGTAAGATCCGGAACTTTGTTTAAAAATACTTGCTCAAACCTGCGGTTGGTTTCTAAAATTTTCCAGGTAGCTTTAAAACCATCGGGTGAAATTTCTTTGGTTTTATCATCCGGCAGAAATTCTCCGGAAAATCCGGGCGAATGCCAATTAGAAACCATCGTTGCAGTGGTTGTTTTACCAATGGGTATAAATTGCAAACTTTCACTTCCGTTTACTGTTATTTTTGACGAAAAAGAGATTGGATTACTTGCCGTTTCTTTAAAACCTTCTAAGTGTTTAGATTGTAATGTTTTTAAACGGGAAGTACTATATTTTGGCACTAACGTTAAAGGCGTTTCTTCTAAGGTAAACGAAACGGTTTCTTTAATTCCCTTAAGGTTAGTTGTTTGAATAATAAGTTGCGCCTTATCCCAAACAATATCTTTATTCTTTATATCATACTCGGCAAAATTAATGGCTGGAAACTGACCCTTTACTTGAAAATTTGTTGTAAAAACAACCGATTGGTAAATACTTCGGTTCAACGGTTTGGTTTCTATTTGTGAATTTATATCTAATTTATCCGGAAATAAGTAGATGTAGTGAATGGTTGTATTTATTTTTGTTTCGTACTTGTTGCGCTCTTTGTTAAAAATCTTTTCTTCAAAATAGGTTTTGTACGGTATTTTTAAAATGGGTCCCGAAAAAATAATCCGGGTACCCCATTTATTGTTTACTTCTTTAATAACTTCCTGTTGTCTGTATTTTCTTTCGCTTATTAAACTCTGTACAAAGGTTAACGGAATAAGAAGGACTAACAATAAAAATCCTACTACTAACATTCTTGCAGTAATGGAGTTTCGAAACCAGTTTGAAAATTTGCTTTTTTCTTTCATAATATATAGTTTTTAAAGTACTTTGTATTTCAAAGTAAAAGGTTAAAAAAATTTAGTTACGTAATAATTTTTCGATAGCGTTTATGTGTTTTTTAAATTCGTTTTTTCCTAATGGTGTAACGCTATAACGAGTGTTGGGTTTTCGACCGATAAACTGTTTTTCAACTTTAATATATTTAGCTTTTTCAAGAGCTTTAAGGTGGCTGGCTAAGTTTCCGTCTGTAACATCCAATAATTCTTTTAATCGGTTAAAATCGGCATATTCATTTACCATTAATATAGACATAATACCCAGACGTATACGGTGGTCAAAAAGTTTGTTTATGTTTTCAATGATTCCCACTAGTGGATGGTTTTTTCTTTAAAATACATAAAACTTCCGTAAATAATGTGTAAAATTCCAAATCCAACTATCCAAAACCAGAATCCGTAACCGGGAAATGACGCACATAATAAGCCTGTAATTATTTCGGCATATCCTAAATATTTTATAGTACCAATAGTAAACTTTGAAGCATTTACCAATGCCAGTCCATAAAAAATTAACATCAACGAAGCGGTTAAACCATAATGTTGGCTATTTAACTTAATAATTATATAAATTCCTCCTGTTACCAACGGAATTAAAAAGTTTAACAGGAGACGTTTAGTAGTTTCATCCCAAATCTTTTCATTATTTTTCTTTGCTCTTTTTGTTGTTAAATAAAGAGCAGTTACAAAACTTAAAACGGCTACAACTCCCAACAAAATAATGATTAACTTAAAGTTTAAACTGTGTAATGTTAACGTTTGCCCATATTCTGGAAACAAAAAATTGTATGCTATTATTGCTCCAAGTATGGCATACACACCAGCCATAATTCCACTTAAACCACTTAATGAAATAAATCTAGATGACTGGTTCATCAAATTTTTTATTTCGGTTATGTCTTTAATATAATTATCTTTATTCATTTTAAAGTACTTTGAATTACAAAGTTAATAAAATTATTTAATTATCAAAATAGAAATTCTTTTTTATTTATATTATTAAATAACAGAGCCTTACAGACAACCAAGAAAAATCCTTTCTTTAAAAAGGGGTTTTTCCTGTTTATGATAAAAAGAAAACTTCGGTTATTTGTTTTCAAATTGAAACAAAGGTCAAAAGGACTTAATTGGGGAGTTAATCCTTTGATCATTTTTTATTTTTTCGGAGAAAAAAGGGTTGTACCGTATTAATGTGTACAGCCCTTTTTTATAAATTTGCATTAATGAATCCAGCTGAAGCCTATATTTTAAATCAAATTGAGCCATTCCGTTCAATACTACTGCAATTGCAAATTATAATTGAAACAACATTGCCCAATCCCCAAATGTTATACAAATATAAAATTCCTTTTTATTATATTGATAAAAAACCATTTTGTTACTTAAACGTGACCAAAGGTTATGTAGATTTGGTTTTTTGGCACGGAACGCATTTACAAAAACACTTTTCTTTTTTGGAAACAGGTGGTAGAAAACATATGAAATCGCTTCGGTATAAAAAAATAGAAGATATTCAACACACCGTACTAATTGAAACACTCGAAGAAGCCTACTCGGTTAGACATAAAAAATACTACAAGTGATTTACAGTTTTGCGTATTGCTACAAGTTGTGTTAGCAACTGCTCCAGATATTTTAAATCTAACATATTTGCTCCGTCGCTTTTAGCTTCTGACGGATTAAAATGGGTTTCTAAAAAAATTCCATCTACTCCAACGGCAATGCCTGCTTTTGCAATGGTACTAATCATTTCGGGTCTTCCTCCGGTTACTCCACTGGTTTGGTTGGGTTGTTGCAAACTATGCGTTATATCTAATACTGTGGTTGCAAAATGTTTCATTACCGGTATACCGCGATAATCTACAATCATATCTTGGTAACCAAACATTGTTCCTCTATCGGTAATCATTACTTTATTGTTTCCGCTATCGGTTACTTTTTTTACTGCGTGTTGCATGCTTTCCGGACTCATAAATTGTCCTTTTTTTAGGTTTACCGTTTTTCCTGTTTTGGCAGCAGCTACAACAAGGTCTGTTTGCCGTACCAAAAATGCCGGAATTTGCAATACATCCACATACTGTGCCGCCATTTTAGCATCGCTTTCTTTATGAATGTCTGTAACGGTAGGTACATCAAATTTTTCAGAAACTTTATAAAGTATTTCTAACGCCTTTTCATCTCCAATTCCGGTAAAACTATCAATCCGGCTTCGGTTTGCTTTTTTAAAACTTCCTTTAAAAATAAACGGAATTTCCAGTTTATTGGTTAGTTCAACAATTTTTTCGGCAATTCGCATTGCCATTTCCTCTCCTTCTATAGCGCAAGGTCCTGCTAACAAAAAAAAGTTATTGCTCTTTGTATGCTTTAACTTAGGGATTACATCCAGATTCATAAACGTGCTATTTTCTTTTTGCAAAGATAGCAGATTATTTAGGAATCCTTACCAAACTACTAATACATACATTTCGGTACTAAAAAACAACAATTGGGTACGTTCTTTTTTATTTAACAAAGAAAGAATAAGACTTTTGAGGTAGAAATTTAAAAACCATTTAATTATGCAAACTGTATTAACACATCTAATTTTACTTCTAACAGCCTTTGCTTTACAGGCACAAAACAATATTAAAGTAACGATAACAGGCTTTAACAACAATGAAGGAAAAGCTATGGTCGGGCTTTATGATTCGGAAGAAACCTTCCTTAAAAAAGAATACAAAGCAATAAAAACAGACATTAAAAGCAACCAAGCAACCGTCGAATTTACCAATGTCCCAGACGGAAACTATGCAATCTCAATGTTTCACGACGAAAACGAAAACGGAGAGTTGGATATGTTTATGGGTTTTTACCCGAAAGAACCTTACGCCTGTTCCAATAACGCCAAAGGAATGTTTGGTCCGCCCAAATGGAAAGATGCCGTATTTACGGTTACAGAGAATACAAACAAAAAAATCGAAATTAATTTGTAACTTTAAACATCACTAAATTATGAAACAATTTATATTTATCATTATAGCTACTATTACTTTGTCGGTACAAGCACAAACACCGTACGAACAAGGAATGAAAAAAGCACTTTCCTTTTGGAAAGAAAACAAACCTAACGAAGCGGTAAACTTATTTGAACGCATTGCTAAAGCCGAACCCGATAATTGGTTACCTCCTTATTATGCGGCTTATGTAATGATTACACAAGGTTTTAACATTAAAGACGTAGCACAATTAAAAATCCAAATGGATAAAGCTTTGGAGTTTTTAAACGAAGCCAAATTGCGGTCGACCAATAACCCGGAAATCATCATCCTCGATGCACTATGGCATACGGTTTGGGTAGCCTATGACGGACAAAAATACGGAATGTTATACGGCGCAAAAGTAGCTCAAATGTATGAAGAAGCACTTCAAACAGACTCCGAAAACCCCAACGTTATACTCAACAAAGCACAATGGGATATAGGCGGAGCAAAATTCTTCGGGAAGCCGGTTACTGTTTTTTGCAAAGACATTAAAAAAGCCATTGAACTTACAAAAACGTTTGCCCCTGAAGTATTATTTTATCCTAAATTTGATTTAAAAAGAGCGCAACAATTATTAGAAGAAAATTGTTTAAACTAATAGTATGTCAACATTTGTAAAGGAATTCGGAAAAGCTTTTTTGGTGGGAATAGGTATTTTTATCGTCCTGTTGCTCATTCAATTTTTTTCGGGAATAACCATTTATTCTACCGGAAAAAAACTTCTTATTTCCTTTGCTTACAATCAAGTGTATGCCATTGTTTATTACCTCACCAATGCTTATTTCTGTAATTATTTAATTAACCGATACAAAAAAAACTTCTTTACCTTTAAAGTAGTAGCATTTGTTACAGTTGGTATTATTCTTATTACAGTGGTTGACACTTTTCTAATTAGAGTGGTAACAAATGTAATTATAGGAGGTGAATCTTTTTCAAATTTTATTAATTCTGAAACAGCAATGGTGTATTATATTCCTATAAATATATCCATTTTTGTCACCATTGTTTTTCTATCTTTTTATTATTACAAACAAAAACAAGATCATAAAATAGCCGAACAAAAATTTATTGCAGGAACGGCTTCGGCTAAATTTGATGCACTTAAAAACCAATTAGACCCGCATTTCTTGTTTAACAGCCTAAATGTTTTAACCGGACTTATAGAAGAAAATCCCAACGCTGCCGTCGATTTTACTACGGCTTTATCAAAAGTATATCGCTATGTGCTAGAACAAAAAGATAAAGATTTGGTTACCGTTGCGCAAGAATTACACTTCGCCAAATTGTATCTCTCGCTTTTAAAAATGCGATATGAAGATAGTTTGGAGGTTTCACTTCCCGAAAAATTAAACTATCCAGAAGCCAAAGTAGTTCCTTTGTCGCTTCAATTATTGCTTGAAAATGCTGTAAAACACAACATAGCTACACCTTCAAAAAAACTAGTTATTACTATTGAAGAAAAAGGAAATACACTTCGTATAAAAAATTCATTACAACCCAAAAAAGTATTAAAAAAAGGAATCGGCGTTGGGTTACAAAACATTAACCAACGATATGGTTTACTTACCAATCGAAAAGTAAGTATCTATAAAAATGAAGATGCTTTTACGGTAGAAATTCCTTTATTAACCAAGCAAATTTCACCAATAAGCACAGCTACAACTTATATAAACGAAAAGAAATATGCTAAAGCAAAAGAACGAGTAGAAAACATTAAATCGTTTTATATTCACTTTAGCGTTTTTGTAATTGTAATGACAGGTCTTGTAATTCTAAATCTTATTTCGGGAGGCTTCCCTTGGGTTGTCTTTCCTCTTTTAGGTTGGGGATTAGGAATATTAGGGCACGCATCTGAAGCATTTAACTATAATCCTTTTTTCGGAAAAAAATGGGAAGAGAAAAAAATTAAACAATACTTAAAAAACAAATAAAATGGAATCTTTAAACGATCAAAATAAATATCAAGAAGCAAAAGAGCGAGTTTCAGAATTAAGAAAATTTTACACAAATCTACTTTCGTATCTACTGTTTATACCTTTTTTAGCTGCCGTAAATTATTATACCAACCACCTTAGAAACCCATGGTTTTTATGGGCAGCCTTTGGTTGGGGATTAGGACTTCTTTTTCAAGCCGTAAAAACATTTAACCTGTTTAATATCTTCGGAAAAGATTGGGAAGAACGAAAAATTAAACAATTTATGGAAGAAGAAGATGAAGGCTATACAAATCAAAAAAATATGTGGGAGTAATAATACATAAACAGCTGTAAACAATGAAAATTATAATAATTGAAGACGAAAAACCCTCGGCAAGACGTTTGCAACGAATGCTGAAAAAGTTAGATTTAAATGTCGAAATGTTACTTCATAGCGTTTCCGAAGCCGTTCGATGGTTTAAAGAAAACCCGCATCCCGATTTAATATTTTTGGATATTCAATTAAGCGATGGGCTTTCCTTCGAAATTTTTGACCAAGTTACCATACAAAGTGCTGTGATTTTTACCACAGCTTTTGACGAATATGCATTGCAAGCCTTTAAACTAAACAGTATCGATTATTTACTAAAACCCATTGATGCCGAAGAGTTAGAAACCGCAATAACCAAATACAAAACACGGCAACCCAAACCCGAAAATGTAACACTTCATTTTGATGATATAAAAAAATTATTATCAAAAGACCTTACTCAAAAAACTTATAAACAGCGGTTTACCACAAAAATAGGACAGCACATTAAAATGATACCAACCGAAGAAATAGAATGTTTTTTTTCTGAAAATAAAGGAACTTACGCACACACTTTTGAAGGAAGAAATTATTTGCTCGATAGCTCTTTAGAAAAATTACAAGAAGAACTTGACCCGAAACTATTTTTTAGAATCAACCGGAAGTTTTATGTAAATATTAATGCCATACAAGACATAATTTCTTATACCAATTCTCGGTTGCAGTTAAAATTAAAAAACTATAATGAACAGGAAGTAATCGTTGCCAGAGAGCGTGTTAAAGATTTTAAACTGTGGTTGGAATAGTTTTGTTAGCACCTCCCAAATACTTGCAATTCTTTAACTTTTCTATCCCGTCAAACGGGACTTCTGTTTTATGATACATATAGGTTTTATCTAGTTCTTTTGCAAGGTTTTGGTCGTCTACATTTACTACAATATCGCTCATTTTAAATTGGCAAGGATGTTCGTATCCCGAGGCATGCGTAATTTCTAATAACTCCTTTCTAAAGGTTTTAAAATACTGTGCCAATCGCACCGACTTTAACGGAACGTTTATACCATTTTGCAACCATTTATTTTGTGTTGCAACACCGCTGGGACAACGATTGGTATGACATACTTGTGCTTGAATACAACCTATACTCATCATGGCTTCCCTTGCTACGTTAATACAATCGGCTCCCATAGCAAAAGCCATAGCTGCCTTAGCAGGAAATCCTAATTTACCACTGGCAATAAAAACTACTCGCTCGGTAATTTGGTGTTTTTTTAGCACTTTATAAACATCGCTAAATCCATAAACCCAAGGAAGCGATACGTGATCGGCAAAACTTGGAGGCGCAGCTCCGGTTCCTCCTTCCCCGCCGTCAATGGTTATAAAATCAGGTCCTTTATTGGTTTCTTTCATAATACTTGCCAGTTCTTCCCATTTATCCAATTTCCCTATTGCCGCTTTAATTCCTACCGGAAGTCCGGTTTTTTGTGCTATTTCTTCAATAAAATCTATCATCTCTCCCACCGAAGAAAAAGCAGTATGATTGGGTGGCGAAAGCACATCTTTACCTGCTTCAACATGTCTTATTCGGGCAATTTCTTCTGTTATTTTCTTTCCGGGTAAAACACCGCCTTTACCGGGTTTTGCGCCTTGCGAAAGTTTTATCTCGATAGCTCGTACAAAAGGGTTTTCTTCTACTAATTTTACCATTTTTTTCATAGAAAAATTACCTTCCCTATCCCGTACACCAAAATATCCGGTACCGATTTGAAAAATAACATCTCCACCATTGCTATGATAAGGAGATAACCCTCCTTCACCGGTGTTGTGGTATGCATCTGCAATTTTGCATCCTATGTTAAGTGACTCTATGGCTTTTGCAGATAACGAGCCAAAACTCATTGCCGAAACATTAATAATAGAAGCCGGTCTAAAAGGTTTTTTTCTATTGTTATAACTCCCAATTACTTTAGCGCAGGGTAAAAAATAGTTGTCGTGTTTATGCGGATGATTTTCAGGGACTTTAAAAGGCATCATTGCATTCTTCACAAAAATGTGTTGAATATCGTAAATATCTCGGTCGGTACCGAAGCCCTCATAGTTGTTTTCTTTTTTTGCCGAAGCGTAAATCCACCCGCGTTCAATCCTATTAAAAGGAAGTTCTTCTCTATTATTTGCAACGAGATATTGTCGCAGTTCAGGACCGATTTTTTCTAACATATACCTAAAATGTCCAACTATTGGGAAGTTATGACTAATGGTATGTTTGGGTTGTAATATATCGCGAATAGCAACCAAAAACAGTACTAAAAGTAACCATCCCCACCATGGGGCAGACTGGATAAAACTAAGTATGTTTTCCATTTATATATGCAGTTTAATGATTGTTCAAGTAGTCGATAGTTAGCTCACAAAATGTTTTTACTCCTAATTTCATACTCGAATCATCAATTTTAAAATCGGGAGTATGATGCGGATAGGGTTTTGTGTTTCCGGGAGTCATTCCTCCTAAAAAGAAATACAATCCGGGTACTTTATCTGAAAAATACGAAAAATCCTCGCCTCCTGTTACGGGTTTTACTTCAAATACATTTTCTCTTCCTGCTGCTTTTTCAAAACTTGGTAACATTTCTTTGGTAAGTTTCGGATCATTATACGTAACCAAGGTATTGCTTTGCCAATCTATGGTTGCTTCGGCACGATATGTTTTGGCTATTCCTTTTGCTACTTCATTCATTCTTTTTATAATAAATTCTCGCATTTTTGGATCTAAGGTTCGTACGGTTCCTATCATTTCTACTTCTTCAGGTATAATATTAAAACGTACTCCTCCCGAAATTTTTCCAACGGTAATAACTGCAGCACCGTTAACAAGCTCCGATTCCCTACTAATTATACCTTGAAAACCATCTATAATTTTAGCCGAAATATAAATAGGATCAACACCCGACCAAGGTCTGGCGCCATGTGTTTGTTTTCCTTTTACCTTTACTACAAATCGCTCAACTGCCGCCATAATACCACCTGAACGGTAAGCCAGCGTTCCTACAGGTTGCCCCGATGCTATGTGAAGTCCGAAAATGGCATCTACTTTCGGGTTTTCTAAAACCCCTTCTTTTATCATTAGTTTGGCACCTCCTTCCTCGCCGGGTGGCGGTCCTTCTTCGGCAGGTTGAAAAATAAATTTAACCGTTCCTTTTAATAAATTCTTATTATTAAAAAGTACTTCGGCTACACCCATTAAAATGGAAATGTGCGTATCATGTCCACACGCGTGCATAACTCCGGTTTCTTTACCCAAAAATGTGGCTCTTACATTACTCTTAAAGGGTAAATCATTACGTTCGGTTACCGGTAACGCATCGATATCGGCTCTAAGTGCAACCACTTTTCCCGGTTTGTCGCCTTTTAAAATAGCTACTACTCCGGTTTTAGCTACACCGGTTTGCACTTCTAACCCTAAACTCTTTAGGTGGTCGGCAATCTTTTTTGCCGTATTGAATTCACGATTGGATAGTTCCGGGTTTTCATGAAAGTAATGCCGCCAATCAATTACCTTACTTTCTATCTTGTTAATGTCTTCCAGTATTTTTTTATCTAATTGAGAAAAAACTGAAAGTGTTGAAAAAAACGCGATAAAAACTACCAACTTTAATTTCATAATATTTTTCTTAAAAAATGAGGAGTTAAAGGTATTTAAAAAAATATAATATTTGCTAGATTCAATTAATAAGTGCAACATTTTGTTTAAAATTTCTCATTAAGCATATTTTTTTCATTATTTGTAATTTCAACAGCACAAGAAACGAGCAACAACTTTTCATACCTTCTATATTTTTAGTTGTCTGGCTTAGGCAGAGACCTAGTAGGTTTTAAAAACCTACTAGGTCTACATGAAGACTCTATTTTCAATTGTGTATCTTTTTGTTTCCTTCCAGTTAATAAAAATCTAAAAAAGACAATCGATTATTATTCTGATTTATGTATTTTTCAACTTTAAACAAAATAATTAATTTATTACACTTTGCAAGCTTATTTACAACAATTAAATGAAGCTCAACTGGCTCCTGTACTTCAAAAAGAGGGAGCAATGATTGTTATTGCCGGTGCCGGTTCGGGGAAAACACGAGTATTAACCTATCGCATTGCACACCTGATGCATCAAGGAGTTGACCCTTTTAATATTCTTGCCTTAACCTTTACCAATAAGGCAGCTCGTGAAATGAAAAAAAGAATTGCCAATATTGTAGGTGGTACCGAAACCAAAAATCTTTGGATGGGAACTTTCCACAGTGTGTTTGCAAAAATTCTTCGGTTTGAAGCAGACCGATTAGGGTATCCGTCTAATTTTACCATTTACGATACTCAAGACTCACAAAGTGTGATTCGTGCGATTATTAAGTCGATGCATCTTGATAAAGATATTTATAAATACAAGCAGGTATATTCTAGAATTTCTTCCTATAAAAACAGCCTAATTACCGTTAAAGCGTATTTTAATAATCCCGAATTAATGGAAGCAGATGCTATGGCAAAAGTACCTAGAATGGGAGAAATTTACAAAGAATATGTGCAACGATGTTTTAAAGCGGGAGCAATGGACTTTGATGATTTATTACTAAAAACCAACGAGTTACTCACCCGTTTTCCCGATGTGTTGGCAAAATACCAAGATCGTTTCAGGTATATTTTGGTCGATGAATATCAAGACACCAATCATAGTCAATACCTTATCGTTAAAGCACTGAGTGACAGGTTTCAAAACATTTGTGTGGTGGGAGATGATGCGCAAAGTATTTATGCCTTTAGAGGTGCAAATATAAATAATATATTAAATTTTCAGAAAGATTACGACGGTGTAAAAGTGTACCGGTTAGAACAAAATTATCGTTCAACCAAAAATATTGTAAATGCTGCCAATAGTATTATTGAAAAAAATAAAACTCGACTTGAAAAAGTAGTATGGACAGCCAATGACGAAGGCGAAAAAATTAAAGTAAACCGAAGCATGACAGACGGAGATGAGGGACGATTTGTAGCCGGAACCATTTTTGAACTCAAAATGAACAAGCAACTGAACAACGGTGCTTTTGCCGTATTGTATCGTACCAATGCACAATCCCGATCGATAGAAGATGCCTTGCGAAAAAAAGACATTCCGTATCGAATTTACGGAGGTTTAAGCTTTTACCAACGAAAAGAAATAAAAGATGTATTGGCTTATTTACGTCTTATTTTAAATCCCAAAGATGAGGAAGCACTAAAACGGGTTATAAATTTTCCGGCAAGAGGAATTGGACAAACCACAATGGAAAAACTGATTGTTGCTGCTAATGGTTACAATCGTTCTATTTTTGAAGTAATGCAAAATATAGATAAGGTAAGCCTAAATATAAATGCCGGAACAAAAAATAAACTCAAAAATTTTGTAACTATGATTCAAAGTTTTCAAGTTGTAAATGAAAACTACAATGCTTTTGAAATCACCGAATATGTTACCAAAAAAACAGGACTCCTTACCGAACTAAAAAAAGATGCCACACCGGAAGGAATCGCAAGAATAGAAAATATTGAAGAACTGCTTAACGGAATGCGCGATTTTGTTGAAGGACAAAAAGAATTGGTAGAGGCTACCGGCTCGTTATCTGAATTTATGGAAGATGTTGCTCTTGCAACCGATTTGGATAAAGAAACCAACGACGAAGATAAAGTAGCATTAATGACGGTTCATTTGGCTAAAGGATTGGAATTTCCTTACGTTTTTATAGTAGGAATGGAAGAAGATTTATTTCCCAGCGCCATGAGCATGAACACTCGAAGCGAACTGGAAGAAGAACGTAGATTGTTTTACGTTGCGCTTACTCGTGCCGAAAAACAAGCCTACCTCACCTATGCCCAGTCTCGATATCGTTGGGGAAAACTAATTGATGCCGAACCCAGCCGTTTTATTGAAGAGATAGACGAAAATTTTTTAGACTACCTAACCCCCAAAACCGAAAACAGGTATAAATCCTTATTAGACCCATCCATCTTTGATGATGAATACATTGATAAAAGTAAGTTGCGGTTAAAAAAACCCAAACAAGGAGCGCCTCCAAAACCATTAGGTGGTTTGTCAACCAAAAAATTACGAAAAATAAAACCGGCATCTTCCGTATCAAAAAACATTTCAATTCCTAATCTTTCACCCGGAACACTAGTTGAACACATCCGATTTGGGAAGGGTAAAATTATGAAAATTGAAGGAACAGGAGCCGACACAAAAGCTGAAATTCTTTTTGAAAACGGCGGGCTTAAAAAATTATTACTTCGTTTTGCTAAATTGGAAGTACTGAGTTAAAAAAATAATTAAAAACGTGTTACCTCGCAATATTTACTGCTCTAGTTTCTCTAATTACAGTTACTTTAACTTGTCCCGGATACGTCATTTCAGTTTGAATTTTTTGCGAAATATTAAAGCTTAGTTCAGCTGCTTTCTCATCACTTACTTTTTCACTTTCAACCATTACTCGCAATTCTCTTCCGGCTTGAATGGCATATGCTTTATTTACTCCTTTAAAACCAAAAGCTACATCTTCAAGGTCTTTTAATCGTTGAATGTAAGAGTCTAATACCTGTCTTCTTGCTCCCGGTCTGGCTCCGCTAATGGCATCACAAACTTGCACTATTGGAGATAATAAGCTCGTCATTTCTACTTCATCGTGGTGTGCTCCTATCGCGTTACAAACTTCCGGTTTTTCTCCATATTTTTCTGCCCATTGCATTCCTAGAAGTGCGTGCGGAAGTTCGGTTTCTGTGTCGGGTACTTTTCCTATATCGTGGAGCAATCCGGCACGTTTGGCAAGTTTTGGATTTAATCCTAATTCGGCAGCCATAACACCGCAAAGTTTGGCAACTTCACGAGAGTGTTGTAATAAATTTTGTCCGTACGAAGAACGGAATTTCATTCTTCCTACCGCTTTAATAAGTTCGGGATGTAAACCGTGTATTCCTAAATCTATTACAGTACGCTTTCCTACTTCTTTAATTTCCTCTTCAATTTGTTTGGTGGTTTTTCGTACCACATCTTCAATTCTGGCAGGGTGTATTCTACCGTCTGTTACTAATTTGTGTAAGGATAACCTGGCTATTTCTCTCCGAACCGAATCAAAACAAGAAAGGATAATGGCTTCCGGTGTATCATCTACAATTATTTCTACTCCGGTGGCAGCTTCAATAGCTCTAATATTTCGCCCTTCCCTACCTATAATTCGTCCTTTAACATCGTCGCTCTCTAGGTTAAAAACAGACACGCAGTTGTCTACCGCTTCTTCGGCACCAATTCGTTGTATGGTATTAATTATTATTTTTTTTGCTTCTTGTTGCGCAGTTAACTTGGCTTCTTCCATTGTGTTTTGGATGTAAGCCATCGCATCGGTTTTTGCTTCGTCTTTAATACTTTCCAGTAATTGCTCTTTTGCCTCGTCTGCAGATAAACTGGAAATAACCTCTAATTGTTCTACTTGTCTTCTGTGCATTTTATCCAATTCCGATTGGCGTTTATCTAAAAACGCTAATCGGTCATCATACTCTTTTTTCTTAGCTTCAAATTCGGCATTAAGTTTTTTACTTTTAGCCAATTCGTTAGAAATTTGTGACTCTTTATCACGAGTACGTTTTTCAGCTTCGGCAATTTTTTTATCCCTATTTAAAATCACTTTTTCGTGCTGGGATTTTAGTTCTAAAAATTTTTCTTTTGCCTGAAGTATTTTATCCTTTTTTAGTGCTTCTGCATCTACTCTTGCTTCTTTAATAATTGAGGCTGCTGTTTTTTTAGCTTGCTTAAGCATTAGCGAAGCTTTATTTTTTTCAAGCATTTTAGCGATTAAAAATCCTAAAAAAATACCTGCTATACCTATAATTGCTGTTGTTAAAGTATCCATTTTCCTTCAAATTTATATATAAAAAAGCCTACATTAATATGGGGTTTTGATTAAACTCCTGAAAAACAGGTTTAGGGCTAACAAGATGGTCAAGTATCCGCTCTCTACCATAGGCAAACACGGCTCGCTTTTGCATCTTAAACTCACCCTTTTTAATGAATTAGTGTTGAGTTTAACAAACTAGTATACTAATGTAGGCAGTAACATTTTATTTTTATGAACGTTATGAAATAGCCTTCAACAACTTATCGTTTAACAATTCTAATTTTGTTTGAATATGTTGTTTGTCTTCTATTTCATTTATATCTCGCTGTGCTACTTGAGCTGCAAATTGTAAGGCACTCATTGCCAACACATCTTGCTTATCTCGTACAGCATAACTCTGTTCAAACCGCTTAATCATAATTTCAATATCCTTAGCTGCTTTTCGTAATCCTTCTTCTTGAGAAGGATTAATCGTTAAGGGATAAACCCGATCTGCTATTGATATTTTAATTTTTAATGGGTTTGCCATTTTGTTTCTCTCTAATTGGAAAGTTGACTTATACATTGATCAATTTCCCTAACTAAAGCATTTATTTTGAGTTTTGTTTCTCTTTTATAGTTGTCACTGCCAAGTATTGAATTGGTCATTTTTAATGAACGACACGTCTGCAAAAGCTCTTGATTTTGTTGTTCTAACCTAGAATTTTCTTCTTGTAACGTGGCGTTTTTTTCTTCTAAAGTACGTGTTAATTGCTGCAATTTTAAATATTCCTGCAATAACTTGTTAATTCTAGTCTCTAAAGAATCAACTACTTCTGAAAGTTTACCCATTAAAAATTATTTCAATACTTATACCACAAATTTAAGATAAGGTTATTAATATGCCAACTGTTTTGTTATTTTTTTTGTAATATTGGTTTTTAGTTTTACTAAAAAATAAGTAGCTCCCCTTTGTTTACAATAAATTGAAACCTATTTGAATGAAAAAAATAGTTTTTATCTGTTGCTTTTTTCTACTCTTTGTGGATAAAAGCAATGCTCAAGAACAAATTGCTCCGGATTATTTTTCAAATCCGTTGGATATCCCGCTGGTTTTGTCCGGAAATTTTGGAGAATTACGTAGCAACCATTTTCATAGTGGATTGGACATTAAAACTCAAAAAAGAGAGGGTTTACCTATCTATGCTCCTGCAAACGGATATGTAAAACGAATTAAAATTTCGCAATGGGGTTACGGAAAAGCATTATACATTCAGCATCCCAACGGATACACAACCGTCTATGCGCATCTTAAAAAATACGCCGGTGCTATTCAAGATTATGTAAAACAAAAACAATACGAAAAAGAGACATACACTCTTGAACTTTTTCCCGATGCGTCTCTTCTTCCGGTTAAGAAAGGTGATTTAATAGGTTTCTCCGGCAATAGCGGTAGTAGTGGGGGTCCGCATTTACACTTTGAGATTAGAGATAATGCCTCACGACCTATGAACCCTATGCTTTTTGGTATTAATATCCCCGACACTAAAAAACCTATAATTGGTGCTGTGTTTGCATATCCTATTGGTGAAGATTCGCAGGTAAATCAATCCCAAAACCGAGTTAAACTACGGTTAATTTTGCAAAAAGACGGTTCGTATAAAGCCGAAAACATTATTGCGCACGGAAAAATAGGTTTTGGACTTACTGCTTCAGACCAACAAAACGGAGCTTCAAATAAAAACGGGATTTATAAAGTAACAACTACTTATAACGGTAAAAAGAATTTTGAAATTACGTTTAATAAATTCTCATTTGCCGAAACACGATACTTAAATCGGTATATAGATTACGGATACTTTAAAACCAACCGGAGTCGCATTCAAAAACTATTTAGAGAACCCAACAATCCGTTGAGTATTATTACTTTTGAAGATACTAACGGATTTATTGAAGTAGAAGACGGCTACACCGCTAATTATACGTTAACAGTAACCGATTTTAAAGGAAACAAAACAATCGTAACCATACCCGTTACAGGGAAAAACCTAAAGGTATTATACCCTAAAAACATTCAAGAAACACCCGATTTTGTGTATGCAAATCAAGCCTATTCTATTACAAAAGGTAAATTTTCGGTGTATATACCTGCCAATAGTTTGTATGAAGATACCTATCTCGATATACAAGCACAAGGCGATACGCTTCAGTTTCATAAAGATATTATCCCGTTGCATAAAAATGTTATCCTTACTATTGATGCTTCAAACTACCATCCTTCAGACCGCGACAAATTATTTATCGGAAAATTAAACTATAAAGGAAAACCTTATTATAATTCTTCTTATTTAAAAGGAACAAAAATTTCTGCAAAAGTGAGACAGTTTGGTGATTATGCTTTGGTAATCGATACGGTTTCACCAACTGTTAAACCTCTTAATTTTGAACATGATAAATGGATTAGCAAAAACAAAACACTACGCATTCAAATCAAAGATGAAGGTAGCGGAATTAGTACTTACAGAGCTACTGTAAACGGAAAATTTATTTTAATGGAATATAATCATAAAAAAGACGTTCTAATATATGATTTTGAAGATAATATTATTACCGATACAAAAAATAAATTGAAACTGATTGTTGTGGATAATGTAGGAAATAGTACTACATTTGAATCTACGTTTTACCGAAAACCATTATAAGATTTGAAAACACATTTTTTTACGCTATTGTTAGCCTTCTTTAGTTTTGCTACCGCTACCGTTTTTTCGCAAAATGCAACTATTAAAGGAATTGTTATAGACGAAACAAATTATCCGGTCGCCAATGTAAATATATCTCTCTCCACTGGCGATGGCTCCCAAACCAACAAAAATGGGTATTATTTGCTAGAAATTCCGGCAAATCAAGAAGTTGTAGTAACTTTTTCGCATTTAAGTTTTAAAAAAATTACAATTACAGTAAAACCGCTTTCCGCTAATAGCGAATACGAACTAAATCCCGTACTTAAAATAGACCAAGAACAACTCGGTACTATCGAAATCACCTCCCGAAAAAAGCGTAAACGCGTTGAGGGTATTGTAACCATAAGCCCGGAAGCTATTCGGAAAATACCCGGAGCCAATGCCGGAGTAGAAACACTTATAAAATCACTTCCGGGAGTAAACGGAAACAACGAATTAAGTACCCAATATGCCGTGCGCGGAGGAAATTATGATGAAAATTTAGTGTACGTAAACGAAATAGAGGTGTACCGTCCGTTTTTAATACGAAGCGGACAACAAGAAGGTTTAAGTTTTGTAAATACCGACCTTACTCGAAAAGTAGATTTTTCTGCCGGAGGTTTTCAAGCCAAATACGGCGATAAACTTTCATCTGTATTAGATATAACCTATAAAAGACCTGTTGAATTTAATGCCACTGCCGATTTAAGTTTACTCGGCGGAAGCGTTTCTGCAGGAAGTATTTCTAAAAACGGAAGGCTTACCGGTATCGTAGGACTACGCTATAGAGACAACAGCCTTTTTGTAGAAGCCAAACAAACCGAAACAAATTATTTTCCGGTATTTGCCGATGCGCAAGCCTATTTTAGTTATAAATTTTCAGAAAAATTTGAACTTGGTTTTCTCGGAAATATTGCAGTTAATAAATACGATTACACTCCTTTAACACGACAAACCAATTTTGGAACTATTGCAGATCCCATAGCATTACTCGTTTTTTATGAAGGGCAAGAACAAGACAGATACGATACCTATTTTGGTGCTCTAAAAGGTACGTTTGTAGCTTCAGAAAATTTTACCGCCAAGCTTATTGCTTCGGTTTACCAAACGCAAGAACAAGAATACTATGACATTTTAGCTGAATATAGATTGGGTGAAGTTAACACCAATATTGGCGATACAAATGTTGGTGATGTAGAATTTACAGAAGGAATTGGCTCTCAGCTTACTCATGCTAGAAACGACTTAGATGCATTAATCATTAATGTAGAACACAAAGGAAACATTGCTTTAAACGAAAATCGTATAGAATACGGTATAAAATACACTCGTGAAGACATACGAGACAGAATACAGGAATATGAAATTATAGATTCTGCCGGATTTTCTATTCGACCTCCCGTACCCGACTTTGCAAATAATCAACCCTACGATCCATTTACATCACCACTTGTTCCTTTTACCTCTGTACGTGCCACTAATGATGTACAAATAAACCGAATTTCCGGTTATGCACAATGGAGCAAACGAACCACTTTAGGCGAAAGCGATTTATGGCTTAACGCCGGAGTTCGTATGCACAATTGGACAGTGAGCGGTACAGGTATCACCACATCTACGCAGACTGTTTTTAGCCCCAGAGCACAAGTTACTCTTAAACCCAAATGGGAAATGGATATGCTCTTTAGGTTATCAGGAGGGTTTTACCACCAACCTCCCTTCTATCGTGAACTAAGAGATAGAAGCGGAACGGTAGTTCCCAATGTAAAAGCCCAACAGTCTATTCACATTGTACTAGGTAACGATTATAGTTTTAATTTATGGAATCGTCCTTTTACATTAAATTCAGAAATATACTATAAAAAACTTACCGATGTAAACCCATATACGCTTGATAATGTAAGAATTAGATATGCCGCCGATAACAACGCTATTGCTTACGCTTACGGACTCGATTTACGACTTGCAGGCGAGTTTGTTCCCGGAACCGAAAGCTGGATAAGCGCCGGATATCTAAAAACCGAAGAAAACAGAAATAACAGAGGATACATTTACAGACCTACAGACCAGCGATTGAAATTTGCAATGTTATTTCAAGATTATGTGAAGGTAATTCCGGATTTAAAACTCTATCTTAACCTAACCTATAATACGGGACTTCCGGGTGGATCACCAAATTATGCCGACCCCTACAATTACCAAACCCGTTTACCCGATTATAAAAGAGTCGATATAGGAATGATGTATGTACTTATACACGACAAAAAAAGAAAAGACCACGGTTGGTTAAAACCCTTTAAAGAATTTTCGGTTGGTATTGAAATCTTTAATATTTTCGACGTACAAAACTCCATTACAAACACCTTTGTAAGAGATGTTTATACAAAAGCGCAATATGCTATTCCGAATTATCTTACGCCAAGAATTTTTAATGTAAGAACCACGATGAAGTTTTAAGCAAAACTTATATCAATACAAAGCTATTTCCCTTTACCTAGAAATTAATTCTTAGAATTTAAATAACACAATACGTTTTTTTCTATTCGTTGGGTTATGTTTAACGTATCTGCCTTTATAAAGGTCTCACCGGTAATGTTTTCGTAAAGCTCGATGTATCGATTAGAAACTGTTTCAATATACGCATCGCTCATTTCAGGCACAAGCTGTCCTTCCAACCCTTGAAATCCGTTTTGTATAAGCCATTGCCGTACAAATTCTTTAGAGAGTTGCTTTTGAGGTTCGCCTTTTGTCTGGCGTTCTTCATAACCTTCAGAATAAAAATACCGTGATGAATCGGGAGTGTGAATTTCATCAATTAATACTATTTTTCCGTCTTTTGTTTTTCCAAATTCATATTTAGTATCTACTAAAATAAGCCCTCTGCTTTTTGCTATTTCGGTGCCACGCCGAAACAACTTTATAGTATAATCTTCCAAAATAGCGTAGTCTTCTTTAGAAACGATTCCTCTTTTTAAAATATCTTCTTTTGAAATATATTCATCATGGTTACCTTTTTCGGCTTTGGTTGCAGGTGTAATAATTGGATTGGGGAATTTATCATTTTCTTTCATCCCGTCAGGCATAACCACACCGCAAAGCATTCGTTTTCCGATGTTGTATTCTCTAGCTGCATGACCACTTAAATACCCGCGTATAACCATTTCAACTTTAAAAGGTTCACACGCTAAACCAATAGCTACATTGGGGTCTGGTGTAGCTAACAACCAGTTAGGAACAATATCTTGGGTATCGAGCATCATTTTTGTGGCAATCTGATTAAGAATTTGTCCTTTGTACGGAATTCCCTTTGGCATTACTACATCAAAGGCACTTAACCTGTCTGTTGCTACCATTAATAGTAAATTGTTTTCCAGCGTATAAACATCTCTAACTTTTCCTTTGTATACCGCTTTTTGACCGGGAAAATTAAAATTGGTATGGGTTAGGGTGTGCATGTGTTTAAGGTTTAAGGTTTAGTATCCAGTTTTCAGTTGGCAGTTTTCAGTTTTCAGTTGGCAGTTTTCAGTTGGCAGTTTTCAGTTTGTTCATTCATAAATATGAACTTCCCTGATTAGTGACCGTTTTTTATTAATTCTTTATTATCAAAAATAATAAACTATTTTAAATTCTAAATCGAAAAAATCATCAGTCGTTAAATGTTGGTATTCTCGATACTTTCAACAAGTTGAAAATCTACTTGTTGGCAGACAGGCTCGAATACCTCTCTACAATCATCAATCTACATTTTCAATTGCTTTATAGGCTGCTATTACTTTTTTAACAAGTCGGTGTCTAATCACATCTTTGTCATCTAAATAAATAACACCAACTCCTTTTACATTTTTTAAAACAAGCAATGCTTCTTTTAATCCGGAAATAACTCGTCTTGGAAGATCGATTTGTCCCGGATCGCCTGTAATCATAAATTTAGCATTTTTCCCCATTCGGGTTAAAAACATTTTCATCTGCGCATGAGTCGTGTTTTGAGCTTCGTCTAAAATTACAAAAGCATGGTCTAGTGTACGACCACGCATAAAAGCCAAAGGAGCAATTTGAATGGTTCCTTTTTCGATATAAGATTCTAACTTTTCAGGAGAAATCATATCTCTAAGAGCATCATAAAGCGGCATCATATAGGGGTCTAATTTTTCTTTTAAATCGCCCGGAAGAAAGCCCAAATTTTCACCTGCTTCTACTGCCGGTCGAGTAAGCACGATGCGCTTTACTTGTTTTTCTTTCAATGCCTTAACAGCTAAAGCAACACCTGTATAGGTTTTGCCGGTTCCGGCAGGACCAACCGCAAAAACCATATCGTTACTTTTTATTAGTTCTACCAATTTTCGTTGGTTAACCGTTCGTGCTTTTATTTTATTTCCTCCTACACCATGTACTAATATATCGTTAGACGATACAGGAGTTTCATAATCTTTTTTTCCGTTGCTAAGCAAAATTCGTTCAATGGCATTTTCATCTAATTTGTTGTATTTCATAAAATGCTCCAGCAACAAAGATACTCGCTTATCAAACTCTTCAAGAATCTCGGGGTCACCTAAAGCCTTAATTTTATTTCCCCTTGCAATAATTTTTAACTTCGGAAAGTATTTTTTAATTTGAGAAATGTTTGTGTTTTGTTGTCCAAAAAAATCTTGTGGACTAATCTCGGTAAGTTCAATGATAAGTTCGTTCAAAAGCAATATAAATTAAAATTATACACAGTACTATAAAAATAGTTTTTTCTAGTAACAAAAGTACAGTATTTTTGTGTTACTTTGTGTAACAAAACAGCAACAATTTTATATGCCCATAATAACCATTACAACCGATTTTGGAGAAAAAGATTTTTTTACAGGAGCGGTAAAGGGAGCAATTTACGCCGAAATAGAAGATATAAAAATTGTTGATATCTCTCATGGCATTTCGCCTTTTCATATCACCGAAGCAGCTTATGTTATTGAAAATGCGTACAAACGCTTTCCTAAAAACACCATTCATATTATTGGTGTAGATGCAGAGTTAACACCCGAAAACAAGCATATTGCCGTGTTGTTGGACGGGCATTATTTTATTTGTGCCAACAACGGAATTATTTCTATGCTTACAAACAAAATTAATCCCGAACGAGTAGTAGAAATTACCATTCATAATCACATTAGCAGTAATTTTCCTGTGTTAGATGTTTTTGTAAAAGTGGCATGTCATCTTGCCCGAGGTGGCAAATTAGATGTTATTGGTAAATCTATTTTAGGTTTTTTACCCGAAAAAGGCGGGTTAAAGCAACTTACCGGATTAAATCCTGTTATTAACCCTGCCGGAAATCAACTAAAAGGTACCATTATTTATATCGATAATTACGGAAACGTTGTGTGTAACATTACCAAAAAACTTTTTGAAGATGTTGGTAAAGGAAGACCTTTTATAATACGTGCCCGTACAGCCACGTTTAAAGAAGTTTTTTCTACTTACAGCGAAGCAATTCATTTTGACAAGGACAAAAATGTTAGAGAAGAAGATGGGAAAAAAATAGCAATTTGGAATTCCTCCGGTTATCTTGAATTAGCAATTTATAAAAGTAACCCGAGTACGGTAGGAAGTGCCTCCACACTTTTTGGATTAGGATATCGAGATATGGTTACCATTCAATTTGAAACTAAATAAACCGGAATATGCTTATACGAATAGTAAAAATGGAATTTCAACCCGAAAAAACATCAGCGTTTCTTCAAAACTTTGATAGGGTAAAGCATAAAATTAGATATTTTGAAGGTTGTAAACACCTCGACCTTCTTCAGGACGCAAACATTCCGACAATTTTTTTTACTTATAGTAAGTGGGAAAATCTTCAAGCACTCGAAAATTATAGAAATAGTGAATTATTTAAATCGGTGTGGATAACAACCAAGAAATTATTTCGTTGTAAAGCACAAGCTTGGAGTGTAACCAAAATAGATAGTGTTGAAAATTAGTTTATCGAAAAAACTCTAAAAATATGATTGCCTTAATTAAACGTGAAATACAAGCCTTTTTTTCTTCTGCAATAGGCTATTTGGTTATCGGTGTTTTTTTGCTTATTAATGGTTTGTTATTATGGGTTTTTAAAGGACAATACAATATTTTAGATAATGGTTTTGCCGATTTAAGTGCGTTTTTTAACCTAGCTCCTTGGGTGTTTTTATTCTTAATACCCGCCATAACGATGCGCCTGTTTAGCGATGAAGCACGTATTGGCACACTGGAATTATTACTCACCAAACCCATATCTACCTTTCAACTGGTATTGGGAAAATACATTGGAGCTGTTATTCTTATTCTCTTAGCTTTAGTACCTACGTTGTTATATATTCTTGCCATCGACAAACTGGGAAATCCGCCCGGAAATTGGGATTTAGGAAGTACGCTAGGTTCCTACATCGGACTTTTATTATTAGCACTTTCTTACACGGCAATTGGTGTTTTTTGCTCTACACTATCTAAAAACCAAATCGTGGTTTTTTTACTTTCGGTTTTTCTAAGTTTCTTTTTTTATTATGGATTTGAAGGAGTTTCTTCGGTTATTAACTCGTCAACCAATTTAATTAGAAATATAGGAATGCAATCGCATTTCAGCTCATTAGCACGAGGTGTGCTAGATACTAAAGATGTAAGCTATTTTATAGGAGTAACCGTTTTCTTTCTTTTTCTTACAGCAAATAAGCTTCGGAAAAAAGACACAAAAAAACTGTATATAAGTATTTTTGCAATTCTTACTTTTATCATTTTAGGAAACGCATTTCACAAACGTTTTGACCTTACACAAGACCACAGATATTCACTTTCTGAAACTGCTAAAAACATAATTAGTACCGTAGATTCGCCTTTGGTTATTGATGTATTTTTAGCAGGAGATTTACCTTCAGAATTTAAGAAATTACAAACCGAAACAGATTATTTGCTTGAAGAATTTAGAACCTATAATCCAAATGTTAAAGTTAATTTTATCAATCCGTTAGAAGATGAAGTTAGTTCTGAAGATATGCAAAAGCTTTTTCTTCAATACGGAATGCAACCTGCACAAATTTCGGTTAAAGAAAACGGAAAACTAAGCACACAAGTCGTGTATCCTTGGGCATTGGCATATTATAATGACGATGCGGTAAAAATTAGGTTGCTTAAAAATACGCTGGGAGCAACGGAAGAAGAACGCATTAATCATTCGGTTCAAAACTTAGAATATGTCTTTGCCGATGGTTTTTCTAAGCTGGTTTTTCCAAAAAAACGAAAAGTAGCTGTTATTAAGGGCAACGGTGAATATGACGATAAGCACATCGCCGATTTTTTCAGAACATTAAAAGAATATTATTACATAGCACCTTTTACATTAGATTCGGTAGCTGTTTCACCTCAAAAAACGTTACAAAATTTAAAGAAATATGACTTAATTGTTATTGCAAACCCAACCGAAAAATTTTCGGAACAACAAAAATATGTGTTAGACCAATATATAATGAAAGGTGGGAAATCGCTTTGGTTGGTTGATGCTGTTGGACTGCAACAAGACACGATATCGAGTAGTTTTTTTGCTTACAACAAAGACCTTAATCTTACCGATTTTTTCTTTAAATACGGTGTGCGATTAAATCCCGATTTAGTAAAAGATGTGTATTGCGCTCCTATTGTTTTGGCAACCGGGCAAGAAAACAATTCTACTTACAATAAATACCCTTGGTTTTACAGTCCGTTAAGCGCAAGTAGAAGTAAGCATCCGGTGGTTACAAATATTGAAGCCGTAAAGTTTGACTATGCTTCTGTAATGGATACATTACCTAATGAAGTTAAAAAAACGATTCTGCTTAGCAGTTCTCCTTTAAGTAAAAAAATTGGAGTTCCCACCAAAATTGATATCAACCAAGAAATTAATAAAAACCTAGAAGTAATTAATAATAATCCGGTTCAGTTTGGTTATAATTCCGGTGAATTACCTCTTGCCGTTTTATTGGAAGGAAAATTTACTTCGGTTTATAACAACCGAATTAAACCCTTTAAAATTTCGAAAGATTTATCAAAAAGTACCGCTACAAAAATGGTGGTAATAAGCGATGGCGATGTTATAAAAAATCAATTAAAAAATGGGCGTCCTCTATCCTTAGGCTTTGATAAATGGACTAATACGCAATACGGAAACAAAGAATTTTTACTCAACGTAGTAAATTACTTGCTAGACGATAGTGGGTTAATACAATTGCGAACCAAAACGATAAACATACCGTTTCTTGACCCACAAAAAACAGCCAATAACCGTATGTTTTGGCAAATCGTTACCATTGTTTTTCCTTTGGTGATATTGGGTTTATTTGGACTGGGATTTGTAATATGGCGAAGAAAAAAGTATAGAAAAATATCTTAACCCAAATTATTTTCTGCCTAAAACTCTTTCACACGCATTTGCAATTGCTTTAGCGTTAAGACCATATTTTTCCATAAGTTGTTCGGGGGTTCCCGACTCGCCAAAAGTATCTTGTGTTGCAACAAACTCTTGTGGTGTTGGTAAATTTTCGGTTAAAGTACGAGCAACACTTTCGCCCAATCCTCCCAAATAATTATGTTCTTCGGCGGTAACGATGCATCGGGTTTTAGAAACACTATCCAGTATAGCTTTTTTATCTAATGGTTTTATGGTATGTATGTTAATTACATCTGCAGAAATACCTTTGTTATTTAATATCTCGGCGGCTTTAATAGCCTCCCAAACCAGATGTCCGGTAGCGACAATGGTTACATCGTTGCCTTCGATAAGATGAATGGCTTTTCCAATTTCAAAATTTTGGTCTTCCGGAGTAAAATTTGCCACTTTTGGTCTTCCAAAACGCAAATACACAGGACCTTTATGTTTGGCAATAGCAAGTGTAGCTGCTTTGGTTTGGTTATAATCGCAGGTGTTGATAACCGTCATTCCGGAAAGCATTTTCATAAGACCTATATCTTCTAAAATTTGATGGGTGGCTCCGTCTTCGCCTAAGGTTATTCCGGCATGTGAAGCACAAATTTTAACATTTTTATTACTATACGCTATACTTTGTCTAATTTGGTCGTACACTCTTCCGGTAGAAAAATTTGCAAACGTACCGGTAAAGGGTATTTTTCCACCTATTGTCATTCCGGCAGCCATACACATCATATTGGCTTCGGCTATACCAACTTGAAAAAACCGATTGGGATGATTTTTCTTAAAAGCACCCATTTTTAAAGAGCCCGTTAAATCTGCACAAAGCGCAACAATATTTTCGTTTGCTTTACCTAATTCTTCCAGCCCGTCTCCAAATCCTGAACGAGTATCTTTTTTACCTGAATCTATATATTTTTTCATCTTTTTAAAAATTTGGTTTTGTAGTATTCGTATTAGCCAACAACCATTTAATAATCACCAAGTGTTTCCGGATTTTGCTCCAATGCTTTTTTTAATTGTTCATCATTGGGTGCTTTTCCGTGCCAGGCATTGGTGTGCATCATAAAATCGACACCATTTCCCATTACCGTGTGTAACAAAACACAAACGGGCTTGCCTTTACCGGTTTCGGCTTTGGCTTTTTTCATACCGGTACTTATTGCTTCTAAGTTATTTCCTTCTTTAATTTCTAGGACTTTCCAATCAAAAGCTTCAAATTTTTTGCGCAAATCACCCATTGGCAATACATCGTTTAAAGAGCCGTCTATTTGTTGTTTGTTATAATCTACCGTAACAATCAAATTATCTACATTATTTCCGGAAGCATACATAATGGCTTCCCAGTTTTGACCCTCTTGTAATTCGCCATCGCCACATAAGGTATACACCAAATGGTTATCGTTATTAAGTTTTTTTGTTTGCGCAGCACCAATAGATACCGAGATACCTTGTCCTAAAGATCCGGAGGCAATTCGTATGCCCGGCAATCCTTCGTGGGTTGTAGGATGCCCTTGTAATCTACTATTTAACAAACGAAATGTATTTAATTCTTCTACCGGAAAATAGCCGGCTCTTGCCAATACACTATAAAAAACAGGGGAAATATGTCCGTTTGATAAGAAAAATAAATCTTCCCCGACACCATCCATATCAAATGTATTTTTTCTATCCATAATTACATGATACAAAACAATAAGAAATTCTGTACAACCTAAAGACCCTCCGGGATGTCCTGAATTTACTTTATGTACTTGACGTAAAATATCTCTTCGGGTTTGAACAACTAATTTTTGTAAATAATCTAAATCCGGCATATTGTTATTTTTTATGGTGTCAAAAATAACATATCCTCTATCCTTAACAAAAAAGTTTACAGCTCACTTATTAACGATTTTAGTGTTTTGTTAACAGAAAAAGTTTCTTCAATTCTTTATTTTTAAAACCAAATAAGAATTACTGCTTTTTACTTTCAGATTTCATTTCCGGTTTCATAAATGATAGTATCTTTGCCTTTCTGTTTTTCAATTTAATTAAATGAAATTTACTGTATCTCAAACCGACAAAAACTCGCAGGCAAGAGCCGGGCAAATCACTACCGATCACGGCACCATTGAAACTCCTATTTTTATGCCTGTAGGTACAGTAGGAACTGTAAAAGGTGTACATCAAAGAGAATTAAAACAAGATATTAATCCCGATATTATTTTAGGAAACACATACCATTTGTATTTAAGACCGGGAACAGCTATTCTAGAAAAAGCCGGTGGTTTACATAAGTTTATGAATTGGGACAGAGCTATTTTAACCGACAGTGGCGGGTATCAAGTATATTCGTTATCGGCAAATAGAAAAATAAAGGAAGAAGGTGTAAAATTTAAGTCGCATATAGACGGAAGCTACCATGTATTTACACCCGAAAATGTTATGGAAATACAGCGTGCTATTGGTGCCGATATCATTATGGCTTTTGATGAGTGCACACCCTATCCGTGTGATTATAATTACGCAAAAAGATCGATGCACATGACGCATCGATGGCTTAATAG
>WFXA01000126.1 GCA_015490835.1 Flavobacteriaceae bacterium
TGATCAGGTTTGTCACACAATGATGTGTGTGAAATTAAAGCAGGTGTAATATTCAGAAACATCTGCATACAGGTTCTTCACCAGTTTAGAGTTGTGTTATTTTTGCTATTAAATTTAAGTGTTAGCAGTAAATTCCCTAATGGCTGCAACGATAGGGTGCAGAACAGTCTCACAGATTGTGGCTCTGCGGTTTGTGGATTGTCGAGATAAGACGTGTTTTTCTTAGCTCCGTTTAATTGTGTTGTTGTTGTAGTTGCTTTCTGTGGCGCCTTGCGCTTAGAAGTGCGCTTAAGTGTTTGTTTGTTTTTTTCCTTTGAAAGTATGGATACAGAGAAGAAGATTGTTGAAATGAAGAAATATTTTAAAAAAGAATGTACAGTGGAAGTGGTGTTGGATAAGGAAATGAAGGCTGGTGAGTTGATTGATTATATACTTAATGTCCATAAAGAAGGCGAAATTTTGGCATGTGTCCCTAGAGGGAAGAATGTTTATGAAATCACTTTTGAAGACGAAAGACAAGCGAGAATATTTGCTGAGGAGGAAGAAATGCCATGTAATGGTCAAACTATAAAAATGAATTTAATTTATGTGGATAGCGTTGTAGTGTCATTCATGCATTTGCCTGCATATATTAAAGATGATGAAATTATCAAAAAACTGACTGACTTGGATGTTGAAATATTATCGCCAGTAAAACGCAGAATGCACGATAAAACAAACATTGCAGATGGAACGCGATACGTGAGAGTACGATTTCCACCTAAAATAAAAAGTCTGCCATATTCGATGAAATTCAATACTGTCGAAGGATTGCAATATTTCAGAGTGTTACATAACAATCAATTAAAAGTCTGCTATCAGTGTCTTGAAGACACACATATAATCAAAAACTGTCCATATACAAAATGCTACAAATGCAATGAAATAGGACATATTGCAAAAAAATGTACAAAATCAATGTGTGACAGTTGTAAAAAAGCGGACGATCACTGCACATGTAAAAATGTTGAAATAAACAAAGACAAAGAAGCTGAGCACATTTTAGCCGAACAACAACAAAAAGAAATCAGTGAACCAGAGAAAAGTGTGAACACTCATGTTCAGTCAACCGGAACAAAAGACAACTGTCAGTCGGCGAAATACAAAAAGGAAGAGTCGGCTGACATAACTGAATACAGCTCAGAATGGAACAGAGAAGAAATAGACACAGAAGATGAAGACAGAAAAATGAATGAAAGTTGTGACAGCGAGAAAGAAGTAAATGAAAAGAAAAGAAGAACAAGAAGACATAAATTGGTTAAACGACCGTCTAAAGACACAGTTTTGAGTTTGGTAGAGAAAAGAAAAAGAGAAAGAAAAGACTCCGATGAACGACAGAAGGATGAATGTAGAATGAGTGAAGAAAGAATGAATGGTGAAAACAAAAGTGATCCTATAAATAAAAAGAAAAAATAATAATGGAGCTACACATACAAATGCTTTTCTTCACAATGATATTGTTAATGTCTCTTAATGTCAATGGGTTGAGAGATATTAATAAAATGAAAACTGTGTTTACAACTATCAAAAGTAAGCACTGTCACATTACGTTTTTACAAGAAACTTTCTGGGATGACAATTTTATAGAACAATACAAACATTTATGGGAAGGTAAAATATTATATAATAACTGTCCTTTAAATAACAGAAAAGGGGTGGCAATATTAATATCAAATGATTGTCCTTATAATTTTACTTTTGATAGTTGTGATAATGAAGGAAGAATTTTGAAAGTTTCTGCAAATATTGAAGATTGTGATTACTCTTTTATTAATGTATATACACCAAACAAAGTAGATGACAAAATTGTGTTTTTTAATAAACTGGCTGAATATATATCAGACCCAGAAGAAAATATAATTTTAGGAGGTGATTTTAATGAAATTTTGAACCCTTGCTTAGACTTAGGAATTAATAATGTGACATTCAGTAAGAAATCAAGCAATGCCTTACATTCTTTTATCAATACTTATAATCTTTCAGATATTTGGAGACATAGAAATCCAATCAAAAAAGAATTTAGCCGTCAGCAAATTGTTGAAGATATAGTAAAACAGTCCAGAATTGATATGTTTTTTATATCTAAAAGCTTAACACAATTTGTAACAAATGTATATATTTCTTACACTATGATTAGTGACCATAATTTTGTTTGTGTGAAACTCGATTTTTCGAGAATTGAGAGAGGTCAAGGTATATGGATTTTTAACAATCAGTTACTACATGATGAAGACTTTTGTGATGGTATACGAAATATTATTAATAATGAATGTCAATATGATATGTCAGAACCACTTGTGTGGTGGGACAATTTAAAGTATAAAATGAAAAAATATGCCTTATATTTTGCAATTAATAAAAGAAAATTAGATAATCAGAAGTATTATTACATACAGAATTCATTAAAAAGAGAATACGCAAAATTAGCGATAAATAAAAACTATGATGTAACTAAATTAAAAATCTTAGAAGAAGAATTACAAGAAATAGAAAATATTAAATGTAAAGGTGCTATTTTAAGGTCAAAAGTTCAATGGAGTTTTGAGTCTGACAAAAATACAAAGTTTTTTCTTAATTTAGAAAAATCAAAGAAGGAATCTAATACTATTAAAGAATTGAAAACAGATAATGGAATAACTAGAAAAACTGAAGACATATTAAAATATGTGCAAGACTTTTATTCAAAACTGTATACAAAGGAAAGCATAAATATAGAAAAAAGAAGAGGAAATTTTACATTTAATTGAAAATAAAATAAATGACTTTGAAATAAATTGTTGCGACAAAGAAATATCGATTGAAGAATTAACAACAGCTTTGAAAAGCATGAATAGAAATAAATCACCTGGTATGGATGGTTTAACAGCAGAATTTTATATGCAATTTTGGGAGGATTTAAAACACATTTTTCACAAAGTAATATTAACCATTCAAAATGAAGAACATTTGACACGATCCATGAAGAAAGGTGTAATTAGTCTGTTTTACAAAAAAAGGGGAGATAAATGTGATCTAAAAAACTATAGACCTATAAGCCTTTTAAATGTAGATTATAAATTAATATCTAAAGTATTAGCTAATCGACTTAAACAAGTTATCCCATCGATTATTTCCCCTGAACAAACGTGTTGTATACAAGGAAGAGACATCGCAGACAACATAATGTCAGTTCGAGATGTAATAGACTTAGTAGAAAATAACAATGAAGAAGGTTATTTGATAAAAATAGATCAAGAAAAGGCTTTTGAATGAGTTTCGCACAGTTTTATTTTAAACATATTGAAAAAGTTTAATTTTGGTGAAAAGTTTATATCATGGATTAAAATTCTCTATAATGACATAAAAAGTACTATAAAAATCAATGGTCACTTAACGCCTTTTTTCCCAGTTACTAGAGGTGTTAGACAGGGATGTCCTATTTCTATGATTTTGTATATTATTATAGCAGAACCTTTGAATATTTTAATTAAAAACAGACAAGACATTAATGGTATAAGAATTACAGAATGTTTTAATGCTTTATTATTTCAGCACGCTGATGATACAACAATTACAGTAAGAGATACTCAGTCTGTTGAGTCCCTTTTTAATGCTATAAATATGTATTGTCAAGCTACTGGAGCAAAAGTTAATGTTGAAAAATCTGAGATACTTCTTCTTGGTAAAGCAGCTCTGAACCCTGTATCTTTTAATATGCCAGTGTCAGTAAATAAAGATTGTGTAAAAATATTAGGTGTTTATTTAGGACGCAACAAATCATTATGCGAAAGCTTAAATTGGAATAATAAAATACAGAAAATGAAAACTTTAATTAATATGTGGAATCAAAGAAAATTGACTTTAAACGGAAAAGCCACAGTTTGGAATACATTGCTAAGTTCTACACTGTGGTATATGGTTAGCACAATTCCAGTACCAAATTGGATAGAGAAAGAAATTCAGAAATTGTTTAATAAATTTATGTGGGAGGGTAAAACGCCTTTAATAAAATATTCAACAATAATTGGAAATAAATCATTGGGTGGGTTAAATATTCAAGATACGTTTTTAAAGAAAATTGCTTTTCGAGTAAAATTACTCAGAAAATATTTTGATGAAAATTTTAATGCTGTATGGAAATACACAATGTCTGAATTTCTTGCAAAATATATGAACATGAATTTAACATTTAACATTTTTAATATTGTTTATAATAGATCAGCATTGGAAGGAATTAATTGTTTCTATGCAGAGGTCTTGTCACCATGGGACCTAATTACGAAATAAGAACGACATTTTCCATTAGGTAGACATGGCATATTTAGTCAGCCACTTTTCAGTAACCCATTAATTAAATACAAAAATAAGATGTTAATATTTAATTATTTTATTGATAGTGGGTTAGTTGCTATATCAGATATTATATATGAAGTGATTCCGGGGTTTTTCCCAGCTTCAGCTATTGTTGAAATTATTCACGAAAAACACCCACATATACCAGACAGAGAAATTTTAATAGCATACAAGATAATTATTAACTCTATACCAGATGAATGGAAAAATATAATATCAAATAAAGTTACAAAATCAACACAAACAAAAAATCTATTTTTGATAAACAGTAATAATATAATTAGTGTTAAAGAATTCAGTGTTAAAAAAACATATTCTGTAATAATCACTGAATATTTTAAAGAACCCACTTGCCTTGAGAAATGGAATGCTATGGGTTTAAATATATCCTGGAATTTCGTTTGGAAACATGTACATGGCAATGATAAAAGTTCAGAATTGGTAGATTTGGATTATAGAATTGTACATAATGTTATTTTCACAAATAATAAATTATTTAAATTTGGTAATGTTGAATCGAGTTTATGTTCTGTCTGTCAGGAAGAAGATGAAGATTTATTACATATGCTTTTATACTGTGACTTTTTGCATGATTTAATAT
>WFXA01000127.1 GCA_015490835.1 Flavobacteriaceae bacterium
TACAAAAACTAGAATATTTAGGTAAACAAGAACTTGAACGTTTAAGTTGTCAACCTAAATTATTTATATCAGAAACAGATACTATTGTTGAACATATATTTGCATCATTGGTAATTTCAAGACTTGCTTTTCCATTGATCAAACTTAAAACCATAGAATATTTGTATCGTTATCAAGGAGTTAGCTTAAATAAAGACAGTATTTATCGTTTTTTAGATAAACTAAACAATCAATTAAAAGATAAGGTTGAGCAAATAACATTTAACCATACAAGAAGAATTCTTGGCGGAAATATCAGCATTGTTTTTTATGATATGACAACACTTTATTTTGAAGCATCTGATGAAGACGATTTACGAAAAACAGGTTTTAGTAAAGACGGAAAACACAGTAATCCGCAAATATTTTTAGGATTATTGGTTGGTTTAGGTGGTTATGCCATAGGTTATGATATTTTTGAAGGAAATACTTATGAGGGGCATACACTTATTCCTGTTGTTAAACAATTCATTGCTAAACACAGCATAAAAACCTTTACCGTTGTTGCTGATGTAGCTATGATAAGTGCCAGTAACATAAAAGAATTAGAAAAAAACAGGCTCCACTACATTGTAGGGGCAAGACTGGGGAACTTACCCGAAAAGATGGACATAGTATTAGAATTGAAACAAAACTCGGTTATTTAATTTGTAGTTTTTCATCTGTCCGTTATCGAAAAGACAAATATGAAATGGAAAAGCAAATTAGAAAAGCAAAGGAGGTTATAGAAAATCCGGGAAAGAACAAAAAACTAAAATTCACCACAACCAAAGCAGAAAATATTAAACTTAACCAATTACTCATTGATAAAACTAAAAAGATTCTTGGAATCAAAGGTTATTACACAAACCTTGACGAAAGCTTGGTAAATAATCAAACAATTATTGCACAATATCACGAATTATATAGAATCGAACAAGCATTTAGAGTGACAAAAAATGATTTACAAACAAGACCAATATATCACTTTACGCCAGATGCTATACAACTGCATCTAGTCATATGCTTTATGGCTTTAGTTATATCAAAGCATATAGAATTAAAAACAGGGGTCTCAATTAAAAAATTCTTGACTGAAACAAAAAAAGTGAAAGATGAAAGATTAATCAACAGAATTACTGATGAAGAAATTACAATTCGCTCGAAATTGAGCGATACCGTGTAAGATTTTTTACGTAGATTGAGCTTGCTGACCTAAAACGGACAAATCAGGGGAAAAAAAACATTTCGATATCCCAATACGATTCGTATAGTAAGGCAATTAAAAGTTTAAATAAAAACGAATACAATAACAAATGTATTAACGACGGCTTGGTTTTTGACTTAACGCTTAATGAGGAAAATGAAACCTCCAAAAAAGTTAGAAAAAGCAACACATACAACGATGCATTAAACAACATTATTCTTTTTATTAACTCTCAAGTAAATACCGACAACAAATTGTATTATGATAAGGATTATTTAAACGGACTCTCCACCGATTGCGAATAAATTTTAAACAACTAGTTATAATTACTTTTAATGGGGATAAAAGTAATTATATAAAAATCTCCGAATTTTCGGAGGTTTTTTTATTGAAATGATTTAACTATAAATGTTGCAAAAAAAAAGTTAAAAAATCTAAACGTTAAACTTGTGCTTCTTGTTGTAGTAACGTTGCTTCAAACAAATTTTTAAAATGTTTTAGCAGTTTTTGTTTTACTTCGTCTTGCGATATTTCTTGTTTCCCTAATTCAACATTTAAAGAGGTTACACTTTTTCCTTTAATGCCACAAGGTATCATATTGTCAAAATATCCTAGATTGGTATTTACATTTAGTGCAAAGCCGTGCATGGTTACCCAGCGACTGGCACGTACACCCATAGCGCAAATTTTGCGAGCAAAAGGAGTGCCTACATCCAGCCAAACTCCTGTTTCGCCTTTAGATCGCTCTGCGTGTAACCCATATTCGGCGAGGGTTAAAATAACCATTTCTTCAAGAAAACGAAGGTATTTATGAATATCGGTAAAAAAATTTTCGAGATCTAAAATAGGGTACCCTACAATTTGTCCGGGACCGTGGTAGGTAATATCTCCTCCCCTGTTTATTTTATAAAAAGCAGCTTCAATTTTGTTTAAATATTCTTCAGAAACTAACAGGTTACTAAAGTCTCCTCTTTTTCCCATTGTATATACATGCGGATGTTCTACAAACAAAAAATAATTGGGAGTAGGCGCTTGCGTATTTTCTCTTCGGTTTTTAATCTTTAAATCTACTATTTCTTTAAAAAGCTGTTCTTGGTAATCCCAAGTTTCTTTGTAATCTTTTAGACCTAAATCTTGTATCGTAATTTTTTTGTTCATCTACTTTTCCAATTCAATTTCGATATCCATAATATCGGGATTTTTATAATAATCACCAAAATTTCTTACAATTGTAATGGTTTTTTTATCCGCCGAATAGGAAGCATCTTTTACAGAACATTTTTTAATAGGGGTTGGAAATGTATATTTTAAAACATAATTTATCGAATTAAATATTCTTTCAAAATTATTCAAACTATCTAATTCTTGTTTATAAGCTACTTTATCTTTAATATAAGCATCTCTTTTAAATTGATTTTTTTTGTAAAAGTAGCGTACTCCGAAAATATTATTTTCCTTCTTACTATCTTCTTTTCTATCACTTTTCTTTTTTGATCCCGGTATTTTATCATTTACCATGCTAAACCCTTCCATTAAATCGTTAGCTTCTTCTATATTTTTAAAATCTGTAAAAACAGCTATTAACACAACATCATTGTCAGGATTTACCGAAAAACTTAGATTGTAATTTTCCATTTTTTTTAATCGTTTTCGTTCTTCTTTTGGTAATTTTGCGATACTGTCTTTTTTTTCTTCAAATATTTTTTTGAATGGAATTACAGTATCTTTTTTTACCAAAGAGCTATCTTTAGATATTTCTCCGGCAAATTTCATCATATCGTTTAAATCCATTTCAATCGTCATACGACCGCTTCCGTCTTTGTTTAAAATCAAGGTTTCGGTAAATTGGCAACTTACAAGAGTTAGTAATAAAATAGGAAATAAAAGAATTTTTCGTAACATGATATATTAGTTGTTAGGGTTATTTAAAATAATAAGCGCGGCTATTACTCCGGGAACCCACCCTAAAATAGTTAAAATACAAACAATTAAGATAGAGCCACAACCTTTATCCAAAACAGCCAAAGGCGGGAATAAAATAGATAGTAATACTCTCCAAAAACTCATAGATTACAAATTTACGATTTATATTGTAAACAGTAAGTCTACAAATGCTAAAATTGTTACAGGCAGTTTACAGTTGCATGCACGTCTCTTATATAAGTTGACCAAAAAATCCTCAATCCTACAAGGTTGCCTCAGCTTCATCCTTTTTGAAATCTTGCAGGACAACTGCTTACTTACTGGCAAATAGTTTTACATCTTCTTCGCTTATTTCGTTTCCGCCTAAGATAATAAGGCGTTCTACAACATTTCGTAATTCTCTTATGTTTCCTGTCCAATCGTATTGTTGGAGTAAAGCTATGGCTTTTTTAGCAAATTTTTTGGGTGAGGAGCCTTGTTCTTTTGCTATTTTATCGGCAAAGTATTCAATTAACAGTGGGATGTCTTCTCTGCGTTCGTTTAGCGAGGGTACTTTTATTAAAATTACTGCCAACCTGTGGTATAAATCTTCTCGAAATCGTCCTTCTGAAATTTCTTTTTTTAAATCTTTATTGGTAGCGGATAGAACTCTAACATTTACTTTAATATCTTTATCGCTTCCTACTCGTTGCACTTTATTTTCTTGTAAGGCTCGTAACACTTTGGCTTGTGCCGAAAGACTCATATCGCCAACTTCATCGAGAAAAATGGTACCGTGGTTAGCAGCTTCAAATTTACCGGCTCGGTCTTTTGCTGCGCCTGTAAAACTTCCTTTTTTATGCCCAAAAAGTTCGCTTTCAATAAGCTCGGAAGGAATTGCTGCACAGTTTACTTCAATAAACGGATTGCTACTTCTTTCACTTTTTTGATGTAGCCAATGTGCTACTAACTCTTTACCGGTACCGTTTTCTCCGGTTATTAAAACTCGGGCTTCGGTTGGAGCTACTTTTTCAATCATTTCTTTAATATGATTAATGGGTTTTGATTCACCAATCATCTCGTAGTTTTTACTTACTTTCTTTTTTAATCGTTTGTTTTCAACGACGAGTTCTTTTCTATCTAAAGCAATTCTAACGGTATTGAGCAAACGGTTTAAATCGGGTGGTTTTGATATGTAATCAAAGGCTCCGAGTCGCATTGTATTTACCGCAGTTTCTAAATCGCCATGACCGGAAATCATTACCATTGGTATTTCGGGTTTTATTTTTTTTACGGCTTCCAATACCTCAACGCCATCCATTTTAGGCATTTTAATATCGCATAAAACAAGGTCAAAATCTTCGTTTTTTATTTTTTCAATTCCTTGTAAACCGTCTTCGGCTTCAAAAACTTCGTAAGTATCGTTTTCTTCCGAAAGTATTTTTGTTAATACTCTTCTAATTGCTGCTTCATCTTCTATGATAAGTATTTTAGACATAATAGTTTATTTTTTTGTTTGAAAAATATGTACGTCTCTTTGCGGAAACGGAATGGTAATATTGTTTTTTCTAAATAATTCATCAATTGTAAAACGTATATCACTTTTAATTATCGGGACGTGAAAACTATCGCTTATAAAAAAGTAAACCGTAAAAATTAGTGCCGAGTCACCAAAATCTTCAAAAGCTACAAATGGCTTGGGTTGTTTTAAAACTTTAAGTTCTTTCGAAACGCTTTGCAATAAGAGTTGCTTAACCATTTGCGTGTCGCTTCCGTAAGCCACTCCGACAGTAATCGACTCGCGGGTGATTTTTTGATTTTGCGTAAAGTTATAAATGGTTTCGGTAATAAATTTGTGGTTGGGAATAATAATAATTTTATCATCTCGAGTAATTGCTCTTGTGGTACGTAACTTAATTTCTATTACTTGACAGACTTTGCCTTCTGCTTCAATAATATCGCCTACCAATAATGATTTGTCTAAAATAATAAAAACACCGCCCAAGATGTCTTGAAAAAGTTGTTGCAAGGCTAAACCAACACCAACCAAAAGAGCTGCAGAAGCGGCAAGAAAAGGTGTGATATTTATTCCGCCCAAGCTAAGTACGGCAAAAAAGACTAAACTGTAAGCAATGTATTTTATAAAATTAAACAGGCTGATAAACTTGCGCTTGTCGGTCTCGTCCATTTTTCGAGTAAAGATTTTACGAGACCATTTTAGCACAAAACTGGTTACAAAAAAAGATACTATAACGAGTAAAGCAAGTCCTATGGTTATGTCCACACGGTTGGAACCTTCGCCTATATGCAATCCGAAATTTAAAAACTCTTTAACGGCTTCCCAAACATCAACCATAAATGTATGTGATGTGTTTTCTGTTGTTTGAATTATTTTTTTGTCTTGCATGGATTAATATTTAAGCCATTTGATTAATTCTTTGTAGGTAGGTTTTTTTCCGTACATTAAAATTCCTACTCGGTATATTTTTGCTGCAAACCAAACGGTTGCCATAAAGGTAGCAAACAAAATGAGTAATGAGACTATTTGCTGCCATATTGGTACGCCAAACGGAATACGCATTAACATTACAACCGGTGAGGTAAACGGAATAAATGAAAACACTTGTGCTACGGTACCGTGTGGGTCTTCAATAACTGTAAAGAAACCCACATAAATTCCTAAAATTAAAGGTAATAAAATAGGCAACATAAATTGTTGTGTATCGGTTTCACTATCAACAGCAGCTCCAATTGCGGCATATAATGAGCTGTATAATAAATAACCACCTATAAAAAAGAAAAAGAACATAATAACTAAATTGGCAACCGGAAGATTATGTAATTCTACCATGGCAGTTCGCACTATTTCCTGCATATCTTGCCCTGATGCTTGTGTCATCATTTCTTGTTGCGGACTCTGTATTGAAGAGGTATCAATTCCTAAAATTGCAGGGACTACCATACTTAAAACTCCCAGAAGAATAATCCAAGCAAAAAATTGGGTGATTCCGGCTAAGGAAGTGCCTATTATTTTACCCAGCATTAGTTTAATGGGTTTTACCGAAGAAATGATTACTTCTATAATACGGCTTGTTTTTTCTTCAATTACGCTACGCATAATCATATTACCGTAAATAATGATAAACATAAAAAGCAAATAACCTGCTGCGCCACCAAAAATAAGTTTTAACCCGGCTCCGATTTTTGAAGTTTCTTCGCCGGTAAATGTTTCTAATTTTGGAGATACATCTATTTTTAAATCTTCAATTTTTTTAGCATCTAATCCGGCTTCTTTTAGTTTGAGATTATTTACTTTTTCTTCTAATGATTTTTCAATTTTTTCCATAACTACAAGCGATGGAGATTCTTCTGAATAAAAGATTATCGAATTTGAAAAATCGTCAATATTTGTGGTTTTAGGGATGTATAAAAGTCCGTATTTTTTTTGTTCTTGAACTAATTTTTTAGCCTCTTCAACAGAAATATCTTCCATTGGTGAAAAGATAATTTTTTCTTCTTTTTTACTCGAAAAATCGGAAATAAATAAACCACTTTTGTCCAATACCGAAATTTGGTACGTTTTATCGTTATTTAGTTGTGATAAATAAGCGACCAAACTAAAAATCCCTACCATTAGTAACGGGCTTAAAAACGTCATAATAATAAAGGACTTATTTCTAACTTTAGTAAGGTATTCTCTTTTTATAATTAACGATAAATGGTTCATTACAGTTTTTTTTGAATGGTTTGAATAAAAATATCACTCACAGAAGGTACAACTTCAACAAAATGAGTAAGAGTTCCTAAAGAGGTCAGGAATTTTATTAATTCATTAGTTGTTGTACCGTTGGTTAATTTTATTATGTATTGTAATTCGTTATTTATTGTTTTGAGGTTTGCAGTTGTAACATCAAATTTTTCTTTTATTATTTTTTTTACAGTATTTTCATCATTTGGAATTAATGCAACCTCGTAGGTATTTGATTTATATTGACGCTTGATATCCACAAGATTGCCATCGAGTATTTTATTGGATTTATTAATTAGGGCAATATGGTCACACATTTCCTCAACCGATTCCATCCTGTGAGTCGAAAAAATGACCGTTGCTCCTTGGTCTCTTAAGCTAAGGATTTCGTCTTTAATCAAATTGGCATTAATAGGGTCAAAGCCACTAAAGGGTTCATCAAAAATAAGTAATTTGGGCTTGTGTAATACCGTAACTACAAACTGAATTTTTTGTGCCATTCCTTTGGATAGATCTTGAATTTTTTTATTCCACCAACCGCCAATTTCCAATCTCTCAAACCAATATTTAAGTTGTTCTTTTGCTTGCTTTTTTGATAACCCTTTTAATTGAGCCAAATACCTTGCTTGTTCTCCTACTTTCATCGATTTGTATAAACCTCGTTCTTCAGGAAGATAACCAATATGTTTTATATCGCTGGTTTTTAGCGGTTTTCCGTCTAAAAAAACCTGTCCCGTATCCGGCATGGTAATTTGGTTAATGATTCTAATTAAAGTGGTTTTTCCTGCACCATTGGGACCTAATAACCCAAAAATACTTCCTGCAGGAACTTCTATACTTAGGTTATTAAGTGCTTTATATTCGCCAAATGATTTTGAAACCGAATCTACAACGAGTAGCTTTTTCATAAATTATTTTAAATTGAAAGTGGTAAAATTAACTATTTGCTTTTGAAAGTTGTTTACTATTAAGAATATTTTAAAACTATTTGTCTAAAAATAAGGAATACGTTACTAAAATTATACCTATTCTTAATATAAAATAGTCCAAAACTATTTTATATTTTAGAATGGTTAATGCCGTTACAGAATGAAAATAGTTCAATGAGAGAAAACTTGAAATTGAACTATATTGAATTCGTATTCGGTGTTGGTTTAAAACACGCTTTACAATAAAGCTCTCTTTCGGGCTACGTAAATCAAAGATTTACTAAATCTACTTTTTATTCCGACGATAAATGTCGGAATGTACCACCGACGATAAATGTCGGAATTTTTTCGGCTACGTAAATCAAAGATTTACTGCCTCAAAAACAAAAACCCACCCTCTACAAGTAAAGGATGGGAAAAAATTGCTATGAAAAAGAAAAATATCACTAATTAGCTTTAGTGATGTCCAAATATATTAAAAATATTTAATTTCTTTTATTTTTTATGAAAACATGTCTTTAACTTTTTGAAAAAATGACTTGTCTTCTTTTTTAGGTTGTGGTTTAAAATTATCGTGACTATTCATTCTTTCAAAAAAATCTCGTTGTTCTTTATTTATATTTTTAGGTGTCCAAACGTTTACGTGAACCAATAAATCGCCTATACCATATCCGTTTAACGAAGGAATTCCTTTATTGCGCAATCGTAGGATTTTTCCACTTTGTATTCCTTGTTCTATTTTTAATCGTACTTTTCCGGTAACGGTTTCTATTTCTTTTGAAGTTCCTAAAACAGCTTCAGAAATGCTTATATATAAATCATAATGAAGGTTATTTCCTTCACGCTGTATAGCCGGATGTTCTTTTTCTTTAATTACCACCAGTAAATCGCCAGCCAAACCGCCACCCGGTGCTTCGTTTCCTTTACCGGCTACTTTTAGTTGCATTCCTTCCTCTACTCCTGCCGGAATTTCGACAGTAATTGTGTCTTCAACCGTAATCATTCCAAAGCTATCGGCATGATGCGGTTTTTTATCTACTATTTTTCCACTTCCTTGACACGCATTGCAAACCGAAGCGGTTTGCATACGACCCAAAATCGTATTTTGTATTCGTGTAACCTGTCCGTGTCCGTTACAAGTAGGACACGTTTTGTAAGTGGTTTCGGGTGCAATTTTTTTTCGTTTTACTTTTATTTTTTTAGCAACACCATTAGCAATTTCTTCAAGAGAAAGTGCTACTCTAATCCTTAAATTACTTCCTTTTACTCGTGTTCTTCCTCCGCCAAAACCACTAAATCCACCTCCAAAACCACCTCCAAAAGCACTTCCGAAAATATCTCCAAATTGGCTGAATATGTCTTCCATATTCATTCCTCCGCCTCCAAAACCACCACCATCAAAAGCTTGATGACCATAACGATCGTATCTTGCTCTTTTGTCCGGATCGCCTAATACTTCATAGGCTTCGGCTGCTTTTTTAAACATTTCTTCAGCCTTTTTATCGCCCGGATTTTTATCGGGATGATACTCGATTGCTTTTTTACGATATGCTTTTTTTATCTCAACTTGAGTTGCTGTTTTAGAAACACCCAAGATTACGTAATAATCTTCCTTCATAACTTTTACTCGAGAAAGCGAGTAACTTTTTTTTCAATTTATTAATGTCCTATTACCACTTTGGGGTATCGTATTATTTTGTCTCCAAGTGTGTATCCTTTTTCTACCACATCTACAATTTTTCCTTTTAAATCGTCTGATGGAGCTGGGATTTGCGTTATTGCTTCATGAGAATCGGCGTTAAAACTTTCGCCATGTGCTGTTTCAATATGCTCTAACCCTTTAGATTTAAGTGTGTTAATTAATTTATCTTCAATTAATTTTACACCATCGTAAAGCGCATCATCACCTCCTTTTTTTATTTCTTTTAATGCTCGCTCAAAATCGTCTAAAACCGGCAATAAAGCAAGCATAACATCGTGACTTGCAGTTTTAAACAACTCTTGACGTTCTTTTGTTGTGCGTTTTTTATAATTTTCAAACTCTGCAAAAAGTCGCAAATATTTATCTTTTTCTTGCTGCAACTGCTCCTTTACTTCTTGTAATTCTTTTTCAATTTTACTTTGTTTTTTTGTTTCTCTTTTCTTGGAAGAAACTTTATTTTTTCTTTTACCTTGATCGCTCATATTAGCTCTGTTTTTATTATTCCGAAATGGGGTATGCAAAAGTACTGCCATTAGGGGTAATGTGCCAAATTGTCATTTTGTTGCGGCTTATTTTTTTCGTTCAATAACGTAATTTACCATTAATTGAAGTGATTTTTTATAGGGCGATTCCGGATATTTTTCGAGAATACTTAGTGCTTGAGCCTGAAACTCCTTCATTTTAATAACAGCATAGTTTAGTCCATCTTTTTCCTTTACTAACTGAATAATTTCTTTTACTATTTTCTTATCTTTATTATGATTTTTTATAGCGTTTATGAGCCAAGATTTTTCATTTTTAGAACAATTGTTTAAAGCATAAATTAGCGGTAGTGTCATTTTTTGTTCTTTAATATCAATTCCGGTAGGTTTCCCTATTTTTTCTTCTCCATAATCAAATAAATCGTCTTTAATTTGAAAAGCCATTCCTATTAATTCACCAAATTCTCTCATTAAGTTAACTTCTTCTTTCGCTACACTAACACTTTGCGCTCCCATTGCACAACAAGCCGCTATTAGGGTAGCAGTTTTTTTTCGAATAATCTCGTAGTAAACCGTTTCGGTAATATCTAATTTTCTGGCCTTTTCAATTTGAAGCAATTCGCCTTCACTCATCTCGCGAACAGCTACCGAAATAATTTTTAGTAAATCGAAGTCGCCATTATCTATTGATAATAACAATCCTTTTGAAAGCAAATAATCGCCCACAAGTACAGCAATTTTATTCTTCCAAAGTGCATTGACAGAGAAAAAACCTCTTCGTTTGTGGCTTTCGTCCACCACGTCGTCATGTACCAGTGTGGCGGTATGAATTAACTCGATAACAGAAGCGCCTCTGTAAGTTCGCTCGTTTACTTCTCCGTTATTTACCATTTTTGCAATTAGAAAGACAAACATAGGTCGCATTTGTTTTCCTTTTCTATTTACAACGTAATGCGTAATACGGTTTAATAATGATACTTTTGAAGACATTGAAAGCAAGAACTTTTTTTCAAAAAGTTCCATTTCAAAATCTATGGGTTGCTTTATAAGCGAAACGGTTTTCAAAAGGTGCTATTTTCTTAATACAATAATACGGATTGTTATTAAAAATCTATAAACTTGTTTTTCATTTTTTAAAAAAAAGTTAAAATAGAACGAATATTTTGGTTTCTTTCTGTATATTTGTGTTATGATAATAAAAATTAAAACAAAACAGTTATGAAAAAAATTACTCTTTTAGTTGCTCTTTTTACAATTTTTACAATGAATGCTCAATTTACCGTTTGGGAAGATAGTTTTGAAACCTATCCGGATTTTGAAATTACCACAATAGGGGATTGGACTCAAATTGACAATGATGGAGATGCTACTTATGGTTCTTCAGCATATGATTTTACAAATGAAGGATATACCGGTACAGCTATTGTATTTAATCCATCTCAAACCACACCTGATGCATCAGGAGATGTGGCTTGGCAAACCAGAACAGGCGACAAAGGCTTATATATGTTTGCTTCTACAGGTGATGTAAGCGGAACTCCTTTAAATGACGATTATATCATTACACCACAAATTAATTTAACAAATGCAACAGGATCTTCATTTAGTTTTTGGGCAAAAACTCTTAATGATACTTGGGGTCTAGAAAGATTTGAAGTGTTACTTTCTACAACAGGAAACAATGAAGCAGATTTTACCGTAAATCTAAGTGGTGGCGAACTGCAAGCTCCTGTAGATGTATATACCGAGTATACATACGACCTTTCTGCCTATGACGGAATGCAAATTTATATCGCAATTCATTATATGGCTCAGGATACTTTTGTTTTCCAAATGGACGACTTTTTAGTTGAAGCTACTACACTTGGAGTTAACGACAACGTGTTTGACTCATTTAACTTCTTTGTTGACAACAATAATGTATTAAACCTACGTTCTAATGCTCCTTTACAAGGTGTTGCTCTATATAACATTTTAGGGCAAGAGGTTATTTCTAAAACATTATCAAACAATAACGAAACCGTTAACTTATCAAACCTTCAACAAGGTGTTTACATTGCTAAAGTTACGATTAATGGTGTTTCAAAATCTTTTAAAATTATAAGAAAATAATTTATAGATTTAGCACAATATAAAATTATACCCCGACAGAAATGTCGGGTTTTTTTATTTTAAGAGTTGGTTTTATTTGCCAACTGCCCGCAAGCAGCATCTATATCCTTTCCTCGACTGCGTCTTACAGTTACCGGAATTCTATTTTTTTCTAATACACTGACATACTTTTCTGTACTTACATTTTCGGCTTTTTCAAAGTACCCGTCATCAATGGGATTGTATTCAATAATATTAACTTTACAAGGCACTTTTTTACAGTACGAAACCAATGCTTCAATGGCTTCTTGATTGTCGTTAATATCTTTCCAAATTATATATTCAAAAGTAATTCTTCTTTTTGTAAAACGATACCAATATTGCAAGGCTTCTAACAATTCGGGTAACGGAAATTTAGTAGCAAAGGGCATAATTTGTTCTCGCACTTCTTGAATAGCAGAATGCAACGAAACAGCAAGATTAAACTTTACACCGTCATCCGCCATTTTTTTAATCATTTTTGGTATTCCGGAAGTAGAAATGGTAATGCGTCTGGGCGACATTGCAAGTCCTTCGGTTCCGGTAATTTTTTCAACAGATTTAAGTACATTGTTGTAGTTCATTAACGGTTCGCCCATACCCATAAAAACAATATTAGACAAGGGTCGGTTATGATACAATCTGCTTTCTTTATCAATGGCTACTACTTGATCGTAAATCTCATCGGGATTTAGGTTACGCATTCGTTTAAGGCGAGCTGTTGCGCAAAACTTACAATCCAGACTACAACCTACTTGAGAGGATATGCAAGCTGTTGTTCGTGTTTTAGTAGGAATTAATACGCTTTCTACCACAAGATCATCAAAAAGTTTAACTGCATTTTTAATGGTACCGTCGTTACTTTTTTGAATTGAATCTACCGCAATATGATTAATTACAAACGCTTCTTCAAGTTTTTTTCGTGTTTCTTTAGAAAGATTGGTCATTTCATTAAAACTGTGTACTCCTTTTTTCCAAAGCCATTCGTAAACTTGTTTTCCTCTAAAGGGTTTATCGCCTATACTTATAAAAAAATCTTGTAATTGCTCTTTGGTAAGAGAACGTATGTCTTTTTTCTGTATTTTCATCAAAGCAAAAGTACACAAACTATTAAATTTATGTTTTCTTTTAAAAGAATGATTTTGTTTATTTAAAAAAGCAATCTTAAATTAAACCTTTTCTACTTATATTAGTCTTACTTTAAACCGGCAATCAAAAATACTGTGATTTCTAACGAAAAAGAATTAATTCTATCTTTACAATCTAAAGAAAAGCAACAAAAAGCTTTTCGAGAGTTGGTTGCACAATATAAAGAACGATTGTATTGGCATATAAGAAAAATTGTTGTCAACCACGATGATACAGATGATGTGCTTCAAAATACTTTTATAAAAATATATAGAAATATTCATTCATTTAAAGGCGACAGCAAATTGTACACTTGGTTATACAGAATAGCAACTAATGAGGCAATAACATTTATTAACAAAAGAGCTAAACAAAAAAATATAACTTGGGAAGAGCTAAAAAATTATGCTATTGAAAATTTAGAAAGCGATGTGTATTTTGAAGGAGACGCTATACAATTAGCATTACAAAAAGCTATTGCCACACTACCACAAAAGCAACAACTTGTATTTAACATGAAGTATTTTGACCAAATTAAATACGAAGATCTTTCAAAAATACTAAACACTTCGGTAGGTGGATTAAAAAGCAATTATCACCTTGCCGTTAAAAAAATTACGGATTATCTTAAAAATAATGAAATAAATTTTATGATTGAAAATTAAACCAAATCCTTTTTGAAAAGTCAAAAAAGCAAATGAAAAACAAAAGAAAACATATCGGATTTAAAGTTCCCAAAGATTATTTTGAAACCTTTGAAGATTCGCTTTTTTCAAAGTTGGAAGATTCAAATTCAAATAACAAAACCGGTTTTGTGGTTCCCGAAAATTATTTTGAAAACGTTGAAGATGCTATTTTAAATAAAATTGAAGCAGAAGACAGCACACCCGTAATCTCACTGTTTAATAAAAAAACACTGCTTTTTGTAGCTTCGATAGCAGCTTGTATAGTTCTTGTTTTTTCCATTTTTAAAAACAAAGATGTTTCGGTAAACGATATCGCCTCAACAGAAATTGAAAATTACTTGGAAGCAAATCAAACTATTTCAGAAACCGAATTACTTTCATTACTCAATAATGAAGATATCAATCAACTTATAAAAGAAACCAATACAATAGCTAATCAACAAATTGAAGATTATTTATTAGATAACTTAAACGACACCTCACTTTTAACAGAATAACAAATAAAATATCATGAAAAAGACACTTATTATTATATGTACCCTATTACTTAGCTCGTTAGCATTTTCTCAACGTCCCGGAAAAGATAAAATTAAAGCACTAAAAACGGCAATAATTACCGAAAAATTGGACTTATCTGTAGAAGAAGCGCAGAAATTTTGGCCGGTTTATAACGATTTTGAAAAGAAAATAACAACACTTCGAAAAAAAGAGCGTACCCAGATTGGGCAAAAATTAAATAATACCGGAGTAGATAATCTTACAGACACGGAAGCCAATAATCTTATTGACACAATGATACAAATTAAGGAACAAGAGCTTGCTTACCGGAAAGAACTGGTTACAAATTTACGTGCTTTTTTACCGCCGCAAAAAATCATTAAACTAAAAAAAGCGGAAGACAATTTTAAACGAATGCTTTTAGAACGCTTAAAAAACAGACGAAAAAACTAAACCCGCATTATTCATATAAAAACTAAGTGAATTATATGAATCTGTTATGTAAAAAGGAAAATGAAGGAAACACATCCCGATTATTTTGGGTAAGACTAGCTACTTAAACTTTAATTTCGATATTTTATTTTTTCCGGAAGCAAAAGCAATACTATCATTTACAAACTTTATAGCATAAAACCCTTCAGAAGAAAGTTGTTGCCAAACACTTCCTTGATTATTTGAAACAAAGATTCCGTTTGTACTTACCGCCACTACTTTTTCTCCGTTTGAATTAGGTACAAATTGCACACACGATAAATAGCCGGGTATTTTTCCGTTGGCGAGTAACTTCCATGATTTGCCTCCATTAAGAGTAATTGCTTTGTTTCCTTCATTAAAATTTTTATGTTCCCAATCGCCTCCTACTATAATTCCGGTGTTTTTATCATAAAAGTCGACACTGTAAATTCCGGTCATTGCATTTCCTTGAATCATAGGTGTATTAAAAACTTCCCAACTTTTACCTTTGTCTTTAGAGTAAAATACACGAGCTTTTTTACCGCCGGAAACAATCCATACTTGATTGCCTAAAACTTTAATATTGGTATTACTTGCTGCAAAAGCAGCTTCTCCCTTTTCAACTTTAGGAAGCACATTACAGGGAAGTTTTTTCCAAGTATTTCCACCATCATTTGTAGTAATAACCGAAAGACACTTTCCTGTCGGATCCCCAACTGCCATGCCTTCCTTATCATTCCAAAAAGCCATTGCATCATAAAAAACGCCCTCTTTATTTTCAAGATAAACCTCTTCAATATTAGTAGCCTCGTCATTTTTATAACCAATTTTGTATAAAACTGCCGGGTTTTCGATACTTAAAACAAATACTGCTTGAGAAGTACGTGCTATGGCTCTAAACTGTAACGCTTTCTCGTCGTATTTTACAATAGCTACTTTTTTTTCTTTTCCACTTAACATCCCAACCACTCCTTTGTTGGCGGCAAACCAAGTTTTATTTGTATCTACCGGACTAATGGCTCTTATACTCAAACTATCCTGTAACAAAGGAGTAATCTCAACACTATTAATTTTATTAGCTTGCTTTGTACAAGAAATAAAAAAAACACCCATTACTAAAAACCAATAAATCTTCATTGTTAAAAATTTTTTGCCAAAAATAACTAAAACAAACTAGGTTAATAATATCTTTGCAAACAATTTACACTTCATGAGATTACACCGTAATTTAGTATCTGCAACCATAGATTCGCTTCATTTAATTTTTAACGAAAAAAAACAAGCAGATAAAGTTTTAAAAAACACGTTAAAAAGAGACAAACGCTGGGGATCTAGAGATCGAGGTTTTATAGCCGAAACAACCTACGATATAGTTAGGTGGAAACGCTTATATGCTAAAATAGCCGATGTTAAGGAGCCTTTTAAACGAGATGATTTATTTAGACTTTTCGCCGTTTGGGCTACTTTGAGAGGAATTAAACTACCCGATTGGAACTATTTTGAAGGAACTCCCACTCGCCGAATTAAAGGAAAATTTGACAAGTTAAGTACTATTAGAAAATACCGAGAATCCATACCGGATTGGCTGGATGAAACAGGGGAAAAAGAATTGGGAAATCAATGGGATAAAGAAATTCACTCGCTTAATAAATTAGCTCCGGTCGTACTAAGAGTAAACACATTAAAAACATCGGTTAAAGAAGTTCAAAATAAATTGTCTGAACTTGAAATTGAAACCAAACAGTTAAAAAATCATCCGGATGCGTTATTACTAAAAGAACGTGCTAATGTTTTTATAACACAGCTCTTTAAAGACGGTTGGTTTGAAGTTCAAGATGCATCGTCACAAAGAGTAGCCCGTTTTTTAAACCCTAAATCGGGGATGCGAGTGGTAGATGCTTGTGCCGGTGCAGGTGGAAAAACGTTACATATAGCCACACTAATGGAAAACAAAGGGCAAATAATAGCACTGGATATTTACCAAAACAAACTTAAAGAATTAAAACGCAGAGCAATAAGAAACGGAGCACACAATATAGAACCCCGAGTAATTGAGTCTTCAAAAACAATAAAAAAATTGTTTGAAAAAGCCGACAAAGTTTTAATCGATGCCCCTTGTTCGGGTTTAGGTGTATTAAAACGAAATCCCGATGCCAAATGGAAATTACAACCCGAATTTTTAACCAAAATAAAACAAACTCAACAAGAACTATTGCAATCGTATAGCCGTATGGTTAAACCAAACGGGCAATTGGTTTATGCTACCTGCTCGATTCTTCCATCTGAAAATAATGAACAAGTAAAAAAATTCTTAACTTCAGAAAAAGGGAAGGATTTTTCATTATTAAAAGAAGAAACCATTTTACCCAGTAAATCCGGTTTTGATGGTTTTTATATGGCTTTGTTTCAAAAAAATAAACTTTAAATAATTATAAAAATGATAAAAAAATTATCCTTTCTGCTTGTTGTTTTCACCCTTCAATGGATTCAAGCACAACAACCTTATTACGACGATGTAGATTTAACTTTAACAGGGCAAGATCTATATTTTGAATTACAAAATAAAATTTCTGTTGCAAGTAATACGTTTAACTATGGCGACGTAAAAAACACCATAAAAGTTACCGATGAAGACCCATCAAACACTAACAACGTATTGCTTATTTACGGTTATAATGATACCGATGGAGACTGCACTACAGACAGAACTCGAAATAAAAATGATTTTGGAGGCAACACTTGCCTGTATAACAGAGAACATGTTTTTGCACGCTCTAATGCCGACCCACCAATGGGAGAAGTAAATAACAACACAACCGGTATTGGTGCCGACCCGCATAATCTAAGACCTTCAGACCAACAAATGAACGGATATAAAGGAAATAAAAAGTTTGTAGCCGGGAGCGGTAATGCGGGAGATGTAGGATCTAACTGGTATCCCGGAGACGAATGGAAAGGAGATGTAGCAAGAATGATGATGTATATGTATACTCGGTATGGAGATAGATGTCTTCCCTCATTAAACGGTGTAGGAGCCACACAAGGCAGTACCGATATGTTGCAAATTTACCTTCAATGGAATGTGGACGATCCTGTTAGCACACTGGAAGAACAACGCAACCCTTATTTAGAAACTGTTTATGGAAACCGAAATCCGTTTATTGATAATCCTGCATTAGCAACCATTATTTGGGGAGGTCCTGTAGCCGAAGATACTTGGGGAATTCTAGGTGTTCAAGATTACGTTAAAGACTCAATTTCTGTTTATCCTAATCCTACAACCAAAACCATTTGGGTTGAAAACACAACTGCTTTTTCTAACGGAGATTTTGTTGCTATATATGATTTACAAGGAAGAAAAGTTATTTTAAAAGAATTAAATAGCACAAACAACTCAATTATAATTCAATCGTTAAAAACCGGTATTTATTTTTTAAAAATCAATACAAAAAATGGTTTTATTTCAAAAAAAATAATCAAACAGTAACTCAAAAA
>WFXA01000128.1 GCA_015490835.1 Flavobacteriaceae bacterium
AAAATTGTGTTGGGAGTTTTTTAATATGGAGTATTACGTTTATATATTGTATTCAGAGAAGTTAAACAAGTATTATATCGGCTATACTAAGGGTGTTGCAGAACGTTTAATCAAGCACAACCAAAACCGGAAGGGATTTACTTCAAGGGCATACTAATTTGGATTTAACTTCCTAAAACAGAAAACCAAGTAAGTCTAAATGATTTTTTTCTACCAAATAAACCGTATATTTACCAAGTAAATATAAATAGCCTTTCAGGCAATAAAAAATGAAAAAACTAGAAAATTATATCACCGGAAAATGGCTTACCGGAAACGGTGAAGGAACACCTATGTACGATGCCGTAACAGGAGAAACTATTGCGCTTTCAGACACTAAAGGACTGGATATTGCAAAAGCACTTCAATACGGAAGAGAAAAAGGAGAAACACTTCGTAAAATGACTTTCCAAGAGCGAGGAAATATGCTTAAAAAACTAGCGCTGTATCTTACCAAGCGGAAAGATATATTTTACGAACTCAGCTACCGTACCGGAGCAACAAAAGTAGATAGCTGGATAGATATAGAAGGAGGTTTCGGAAATCTTTTTGCCAATGCGTCGCTTAGAAAATTATTTCCCAATCAATCCTACCACGTAGAAGGAAATCCAATAGACCTTTCTCGTGGCGGGAAATTTATGGCACATCATATTTTAGTACCCAAACGCGGTGTAGCAATTCATATTAACGCTTTTAATTTTCCGGTATGGGGAATGCTGGAAAAATGTGCCGTAAACTGGATGGCAGGAGTTCCTGCCGTTGTAAAACCCGCAACTAATACATCATTTTTAACACAAGCGGTAGTTAAAGAAATTATAGAATCGGGTATTTTACCCGAAGGCAGTTTGCAGCTTATCGCCGGTTCGGCTCGAAGTATTTTAGATACGGTTACCTCACAAGACGTAGTAACTTTTACGGGGTCTGCTTCAGTAGGTAGAATGTTAAAAGCACATCCTCGTATTATTGAAGAATCGGTACCGTTTAATATGGAAGCCGACTCATTAAACGCATGTGTTCTGGGTGAAGATGCAACTCCTGGAACACCCGAATTTGATATTTTTATCAAAGAAGTGCGTAAAGAAATGACCGTAAAATGCGGGCAAAAATGTACGGCGATTAGACGCATTATCGTTCCTGAAAAACTAATGGAAGAGGTACAAAAGGCACTTTCAAAACAATTGGATAAAGTAACCATTGGCGACCCGCGTCTTAAAGAAGTACGAATGGGAGCTTTAGTGAGCAAAGATCAAGTTTTAGAAGTAAAAGAACGAGTTGGTGAAATCACCAAAACAGCAACAATGGTTTATGGTAATTTAGATGAAATAAAAACCATAGGTGCTTCTGCAAAAAAAGGAGCTTTCCTATCACCCGTTTTGCTTCGTGAAGACAAACCGTTTAAAAATACCGGAGTTCATGAAATTGAAGCATTCGGTCCCGTAAGTACGTTAATGCCTTATAAAAATTTGGAGGAAGCCGTCCAGCTTGCCCACCTCGGAAAAGGCTCTTTGGTTTCATCTATTGTTACCAACAACGATACCATTGCCAAAGATTATGTAGTAGAAGCCGCTACACATCACGGCAGAATTTTAGTGTTAAACCGAGAGAGCGCAAAACAAAGTACAGGACACGGTTCGCCTTTGCCAACCTTAATACACGGCGGTCCCGGAAGAGCAGGAGGAGGCGAAGAAATGGGCGGAATGCGCGGTGTAAAACACTATATGCAACGCTGTGCCATTCAAGGGTCACCTACAACACTTACAGAAGTAACCGGAATCTACCAACCCAACGCAGATTATAAAAAAGTGGCAAAACATCCGTTTAGTTACCATTGGGAAGATATTGTGGTAGGAATGTCGATGAAAACCCATAAACGTACCGTAACCGATACCGATATTATCAATTTCTCAAACCTTACTTGGGATCATTTTTATGCTCATACAGACATTACCTCTCTCGAAGGAAGTATTTTTGAAAAACGTACCGCTCACGGTTATTTTATACTTGCCGCAGCCGCCGGATTATTTGTTTATCCTAACAAAGGACCCGTAGCTGCAAATTACGGTTTGGAAGACTGCCGATTTATCCGTCCAATTTATCATAATGATACCATATATGTACGTCTTACTTGCAAACAAAAAGTAGATAGAGACGTTAACGGAAAAGAACACCCAAGCGGTATCGTAAAATGGTATGCCGAAATTTTTGATGCTGAAGATGAGTTAGTTGCCATTGCAACCGTTTTAACAATGGTACAAAAAAAGCAAACTACTTTTGTTGAAATTTCGGAAGAGGTAATTCAATCTGCGTTATCTAAACTTACTGAAAATACCAAACCAAAATGGGGAAATATGGCTCCCCAAGAAATGCTTGAGCATCTGGAGTACAGTTACAAAATAGCTTCGGGTGAAATTCAAGATTTTGAAGTGGTTACACCTGAAAAAGTATTGGATAAAGTACAAGCTACCTTGTATAATTACGAACCGATGCCTCGAAATTATGATTTTCCTTTAGCTAAAGAAAGTATAAAATTAAAACATCCCGATTTAGATACTGCTAAAGCAAAATTACAGGAGGCAAGACAACAATACTTAGATTATTTTAAAGAAAATCCGGATGCTACAACCAAAAATGTAGTGTTTGGCTACTTAAATAAATACGAGTGGAGTTTGCTGGAGCGAAAACATTTAAATCATCATTTTAAGCAGTTTGGGATTCTTTAGCCTAAGACTTTCTTACAATTTGTTAGGCATCATCATATTTTCGAAAAGCAAAACGGACTTAAATATGATACTTTTAAAGCTAAAATTAAGCCAAATTTCAGTACTATAATATTAAATTTAGGCTTAAAATTAGTATTAACAAAGATTTTTTTGTTTATTTGTACCATAAAAACAGGATTGTGTACACCCGAACGGTAAGCAAAAACATAAAAAAATGGTTAAGTGACGACGAAATCATCATTTTATATGGTGCTCGTCAAGTAGGAAAAACTACCTTATTGGAGAACCTTATTAAAACGGAAGAAAAAGCAATTCTTTATAACTGTGAGTTAAATACCATTTCGGAAATATTAGAAAGTAAAAATTTAAGCCAAATAAAATTATTACTCGAAGGATATAAAGTGGTAATTTTTGATGAAGCACAAGTAATTAAAAACATAGGGAAGGTTTTAAAATTAATTTACGACGATAAAACCATTAAAACCAAACTTATTGTTACCGGATCAAGTAGTTTTGAGCTTGCCAATAAAACTGTAGAGCCGTTAACCGGAAGAAATATAACCTTTAAACTGTACCCTTTATCCTTATCCGAAATACAAGAAAAGCACAGCTGGTTGTGGATTAAAGAAAATTTAGAACAACTACTCGTTTTTGGAACTTATCCCGGTATCATAGACCTTACAAAAGAAAAAAAAACCATGAAACTTGCACACCTCGCTTCCGATTATTTATATCAAGATGTGTTAAGTTATCAAGATATTAGAAACCCACAATTACTCCGAAAACTATTAAAAGCGTTGGCTTTACAAATAGGTTCGCAGGTTTCGTATAATGAATTGGCTACCTTATTAAAAGTAAATGCAAAAACGGTAGAAAAATATATCGATTTGTTAGAAAAAAGTTTTGTGATTTACTCTTTACCTTCTCTTAGTACTAATTTGCGAAATGAAATTAAGAAAACCAAAAAATTCTTTTTTTATGATTTAGGAATTAGAAATGCGATATTAAACAATTTTAACACCATCGAAAACAGAAACGATATAGGCATGCTCTGGGAGAACTTTTGTATAAATGAAATTATTAAAAAAAGCGAATACAATAACGAACAAGCTCAATTTTATTTTTGGCGAACCTACGATAGAGCCGAAATAGATTTAATAAAAATAATAAACAACCGAGTGTATGCTTACGAGTTTAAATGGAATCCAAACAGCAAGGTTAAATTTGCAAAAAGTTTTTTGGAAGCTTACAAACCAAAAGAAAAGCTGAAAATTGACAAAAGTAATTTTGAACAACTATATAAAACGGTGTAAATAACGATAAATAGAAAGTCTTGAAAAACCGGAAATGTATATTTTTGCATACTATCCAATCAATCGTTACATATTTAATAAAATTAAGATGAACCAAACAGAATCCTACGTTAAACAACAAATAAAAAACGAAATCGCAACCATCGAGTTTTTTCATCCTGCCCACAATAGTTTGCCGGGTGACATCTTAGCAGAATTAGCACAAACTATCACAGATGCAGGAAACAATAAAGAAGTAAAGGTTATCATTCTTAAAAGCGGCGGCAACCGAACCTTTTGTGCCGGTGCAAGTTTTAATGAGTTGGTTGCTATAAAAACCGAAGAAGAAGGAAAACATTTTTTTTCCGGTTTTGCTAATGTAATTAATGCCATGCGAAAATGCCCGAAGTTTATAATAGGCAGAATACAAGGAAAAACAGTAGGTGGCGGAGTGGGAATTGCCTCGGCAACCGATTATTGCATGGCAACAAAATACGCTTCTATTAAATTAAGTGAACTCAATGTAGGTATTGGTCCCTTTGTAGTAGGTCCCGCGGTAGAACGAAAATTAGGATTGAGTGCAATGAGCCAAATAGCCATTGATGCCAACACGTTTTATTCGGCAGAATGGGCTAAACAAAAAGGATTATACGCACAAGTTTTTGAAACCGTAGAAGAATTAGATGAAGCCGTACAAACATTTGCCGAAAATTTATGTACTTATAATCCCGAAGCAATGAAAGAAATGAAAAAAGTATTTTGGAAAGGCACCGAAGATTGGGATACATTACTATCAGAGCGTGCCGTAATTAGCGGAAGATTAGTTTTAAGTGATTTTACTAAAGAAACGTTGAAAAGGTTTAAATAACAATTTCCTGCAAGGTTTTCTACCCGAGGTAGACAAGTTAAAACCTTGTAGGTATATTAAAATAATAAACGGTATTAAAAGTTTATTAATCTTGAAATAGGTTTAGGAAAAAATATGATTTACAGTTTTAAAGGACATATACCCGTTGTACATAAAAGCAGTTTTGTACACCCGTTGGCTGCCGTTACCGGCAATGTCATTATCGGTAAAAATTGCTATATCGGTCCGGGTGCGGCTATTCGTGGCGATTGGGGCGAAATTATCTTAGAGGACGGAGTTAATGTGCAAGAAAACTGTACCATACATATGTTCCCCGGAAAAACCATTGTTTTAAAAGAAGGTGCTCACATAGGACACGGAGCCATTATTCACGGAGCAAATTTGGGTAAAAATTGCCTTATCGGAATGAATTCAGTAATTATGGATGATGCAGTAGTAGGCGATGAATGCATAGTAGGTGCAATGGCATTTGTAAAAGCCGATATGATTATTCCCAAACGAAAATTGGTAGTAGGAAATCCGGCAAAAATCATCAAGGATGTTAGTGATGAAATGATTGCTTGGAAAACCGCCGGCACGAAACTCTACCAACAACTCCCACAAGACTGTTTTGAAAGTTTAAAAGAAGTGGAACCCTTAAGAGAAATACCCAAAAACAGACCTGCACAAGAAGATTTTTATAAAACGCTCAATGCGTTTAAAAAAAACAGTTAAAATTCATCTTTAAGTATAAAATGAATAATATCTTTATTGAAAAAATAGAAAAACTAACAAACATTAGTTAACTTTGTTTTCCGTTTTAGTGAATAAATATTAACATATTATGGCTAATAAAAAAGTTTCAGAATTTGTAGAAGTCCGTTTGCCAAAGTTAGGTGAGAGCATCTCTGAAGCAGCCATTATTACTTGGTACAAAAAGATTGGCGACTATATTGAAAAAGACGAAATACTCCTCGAAGTTGCTACCGATAAGGTCGATGCCGAGGTGCATGCAACCGCTTCGGGAATTGTAAATAAAATTTTATATAAAGAAAACGAAGTAGCTCAAGTGGGAGATGTTATCGCTGTGATTAAAATTTCCGGCAGTGAGGAAAGTAAAAAACCTTCCAAAAAACAATCGGTTTCTTCAGATAAAAAAACACCCGTTATTTCTTCTGAAAAAGCTTCGGATAAAAAAAAGAATCAATCGTCCGTTTCAGCAACTCATTTTGTTGTTAATAAAGACGTGTTTATTTCACCATTAATTGAATCCATTGCGAGAAAACATCATATAAGTTATGAAGAATTGGCACGTATTCCGGCAACTGGAAAAGACAATCGTTTGCGAAAAAGTGATGTCATGCGATACATAGAAGAAGGAAGACCCTTTAAATTTGCTCAACCTGTGGTTGAAAAATCCGAATTTCAAATTCCCGATTTACAATTTGATAAAGGAACCGGAAAAATAGTGCCAATGGACCGAATGCGACAAATGATTGCAGACCATATGGTTTTTAGCAAACATACTTCGCCTCACGTTACCGCCTATGTAGAAGCCGATGTAACCAATATGGTGGCTTGGCGAAATACAATGAAAAAGCCTTTCCTTGAAAAGTACCAACAAAAACTCACATTTACACCCTTGTTTATCGAAGCGGTAGCAAAAGCGATTAAAGATTTTCCGAACATCAATTCATCTTTAGACGGAAAAAATATCATTGTAAAAGGCGAAATTAATATAGGTATGGCAACGGCTTTACCCACAGGAAACCTAATTGTTCCCGTTGTGAAAAATGCCGATAAAAAACCACTTCAAACACTAGCCGAAGAAACCAATACATTGGTAACTAAAGCCAGAAATAGCAAACTAACGGCAGACGATACCTCCGGAAGCACCTTTACCATTAGTAACGTAGGAACTTTCGGAAGCCTTATGGGAACTCCAATTATCAATCAACCCGAAGCTGCCATTCTTGCTACAGGAATCATAAAAAAACGTCCGGAAGTAATTGAAAAAGAAGAGGGTGATGTAATCGAAATACGAAGTATGATGTACTTATCTTTATCGTTTGACCACCGGATTGTGGACGGTTATTTGGCTGGTTCATTTTTACGAAAAATTGCTGATTATATGGAGGGGTTTGATGGGAGTAGGAAAATATAATACAACTCAAGACCTAGTAGGTTTTTACTTGTCTGCCTCAGGCAGAAAACCTACTAGGTCTGATTGCTTGAAATAAAAAAATAACAATAAGATGGAGCATAGAGATATATTAAAAGATCAGATTGAGCAGATAGGTAAAGTCCTTGCCGGGTTAATTTCACATTTGTTAAAAAGCAATTCTACAAACTCCAATGACTCTATTTCTTTTATAAAAAAACAATTACAATCTCAGTTTAATATCACTATGGATCAATGGTTAAATTTTTCCCCAAAAGAAGTTAAACAACAATTAATCGACAATAAATTTAATGAATATCATATAGATCAATTATCCGGCTTGTTTGAAAACATTTACAAACTCAACAAAGACAAATCTTATTTGGAGACATCTATTTTAATACTAAAAATAAACAATGAATTAGCAGAAACGTTTTGAATAAAAAGAAATAACAAAATAGCAGAATTAAAAAATATTGTATTGTCAAATAGTTAAAAAAATCATTTTTTGTCTTTATAATTTGACTCTTATCTCTTGAATCTATATTCTTGAAATAAAAAAATGAAAACAAATAAAAACATACTAAAAAAAGCCTTTAAAAACCTTTGTACTGCTAAAGCCATTACCGAGTTATACGAAAGCAATTTTAAATTAGTCTCAAAATATGTACACGCCACATCACGCGGTCATGAGGTAATTCAAACAGCGGTAGGTATGCAATTATTACCCCAAGATTATGCCTTTCCGTATTATCGTGATGACGCCATGTTATTGGCAATCGGGATGCAACCTTATGATTTGATGCTTCAGGTATTGGCAAAACGAGACGACCCTTTTTCGGGAGGAAGAAGTTATTACAGTCACCCCAGTTTACGGGAAGCTGATAAACCTAAAATTCCGCATCAAAGCAGTGCAACGGGTATGCAAACCATACCGGCAACAGGAGCAGCACTCGGTTTTTGGTATAAAGAAACACATTCGGAATTCAATATTCAAGATTCCGATTTACCTCTTGTTGTCTGTTCTTTGGGCGATGCTTCGGTAACCGAAGGGGAAATTTCAGAAGCATTCCAAATGGCAGCGTTAAAGCAACTTCCTATTTTGTATTTGGTACAAGATAATGGTTGGGATATTTCGGCAACTGCGGCAGAAACCCGGGCTCAAAATGCCTTTGAATACGCCCTAGGTTTTAAAGGATTAGAAGCTGTGAGTATAGACGGAACCGATTTTGAGGAGAGTTATACAACCGTTCAAAAAGTAATTAAAACCATTCGAAAAGAGCGAAGACCGTTTTTAATTCATGCAAAAGTTCCGTTGCTAAACCACCATACTTCCGGAGTGCGAATGGAATGGTATCGGGATGATTTGGAGGAGGCTAAGAGCAGAGACCCGTATCCTAAATTAAAAAAACTTCTTTTAAATAGTGGTTTTACGAAAAAGGAATTAGATGTAATTGAAAAAGAAGCTGTCAAAAAAGTAACTTCTCATTTTAAAAAAGCCCTAAAAGCCGAAGATCCCAAACCTGAAGATTTATTTACACACGATTTTGCACCGACTCCAATTACCGAAGAAGTCGGAATACGTGAACCTAAAGGGGCAGAAAAAGTAGTGATGGTAGATTGTGCTTTATTTGCTATTGAGGAATTAATGAAAAAACACAAAGAATGTTTACTCTATGGGCAGGATGTAGGCGGAAGATTGGGAGGCGTTTTTAGAGAAGCAGCGACTTTGGCTCAAAAATTTGGTGACCATCGTGTTTTTAACACACCCATTCAAGAAGCTTTTATTGTGGGAAGTACCGTTGGTATGAGTGCCGTGGGTCTCAAGCCCATTGTAGAAGTACAATTTGCCGATTATATTTGGCCCGGACTCAATCAATTGTTTACCGAAGTCAGTAGAAGTTGTTATTTAAGTAACGGTAAATGGCCCGTTTCTATGATATTACGAGTGCCAATAGGAGCCTACGGAAGCGGCGGTCCTTATCACTCGTCTTCCGTTGAGAGTGTGGTTGCAAACATTAGAGGAATAAAAATTGCGTATCCAAGTAACGGTGCCGATTTAAAAGGGTTATTGAAAGCTGCCTATTACGACCCCAATCCCGTGGTGATTTTTGAGCATAAAGGTTTGTATTGGAGTAAAGTACAAGGAACGCACGGTGCTACGAGTATTGAGCCGGCAGAAGATTATATACTACCATTTGGAAAAGCGTGGGTGCTGCAAGAAATTTGGAAACAAGAAGATAAAGAAACCTTAAGCATTATTACCTATGGTATGGGCGTACATTGGGCGATAAACGCTTCCGAAGAATTAGGAATGAAAGATGTGATTGAAATCGTAGATATACGAACCCTTCATCCATTAGATTATCCAACTGTTTTTGCTTCCGTTAAAAAATGCGGTAAATGTTTAATCGTTACCGAAGAACCTTCGGAAAATAGTTTTTCAAGAGCCTTACAAGGCAGAATTCAAGAAGAATGTTTTAGGGAGTTAGATGCTCCTATAATGCTTATTGGAAGTGAAAATATGCCAGCAATACCTTTAAATTCTACTTTAGAAGAAACGATGATTCCTTCTTCAGAAAAAGTAAAGGAGAAGATTTTGGAGGTGTTGGGATATTAAAAAAGAAATTCACAAGCATTTTTTACTTCCGGAAAAAGCTTGTGAACCTCTAATTAATTATTTCTTTTCAGTTCCCGGCGGATATTTTGCCATAATTTCAGAAACTATTTTATTAATACGTTCTATCCTTTGGTCAACAGTACCGTGCGTAACCAAACCGGAGGTGCCAATTCCTTGCCAAATAAGTTCTTTGGTTTTAGCATCTATCAAATCAATATAAAGTGTGCCTTCGGTTGTTCGGGAAACGGTATTGCCCCAATTTCCTCCAAACCACCAAGGGTTCCAACCCCAGCCCCAACCCCAGCCCCAGCCGAAGTTGTCGTTATAAACATCTACACGTTCTCGTTCTTTAGTAAAGATGCTTATCAATAAATCGGGTGTTTCGGATTTTATCATTCCTTTTGACAGTAAATTAGCTTCAATGGCACGTAAAATTCTTTTTTTGTCCAAATCGGATATTTGTGCTTTGTCTATTCCGGGTTTATAGAATGCAAAAGAATGGTAGTTAGTAAAATTTACATCTTTATCATAATCGGTTGCTACTCTTACGGTAGAACAAGAAGTTAGCGCAAGAAGAAACAGTACGGATACATAATGAAGTGGTTTCATAGCATGACATTTTTTTAATTGAACAACGATTCATCTACGAAATTAGGGAGTGTAACTTTTAAATTCGGGTTTTGTTTCATAGCTCTTTTTATAGCAAAAACAGCTCCCTTATTTCGCGCCCAACTACGTCTGGTAATTCCGTTATTTACATCCCAGTAAAGCATTGATTCCAAACGTTGTTGCGCTTCTTTAGAACCATCAAGAACCATACCAAATCCGCCGTTAATTACTTCGCCCCAACCTACTCCGCCACCGTTGTGAATGCTTACCCAAGTAGCTCCTCTAAAACTGTCTCCGATTACATTTTGTATTGCCATATCTGCCGTAAATTGACTTCCGTCATAGATGTTGGATGTTTCTCTAAAAGGCGAATCGGTTCCAGAGACATCGTGATGGTCACGACCTAAAACAACAGGTCCTATTTTACCTTCGGCGATTGCTTTGTTAAAGGCTGTTGCGATATTAACTCTTCCTTGCTCGTCTGCATATAATATTCGGGCTTGCGATCCTACTACCAATTTGTTTTTTTGCGCACCTTTTATCCATTGAATATTGTCTTTCATTTGTTGTTGAATTTCTTGAGGAGACGATTTTATCATTTCTTCTAAAACATCACAAGCTAATTTATCGGTATATTCTAAGTCTTTAGGATTAGCCGAAGTACACACCCACCTAAAAGGTCCAAACCCATAATCGAAACACATAGGTCCCATAATATCTTGTACATACGAAGGATATCTAAAATCGATATTATTTTCTGTCATAATAGCTGCGCCGGCTCTGGAAGCTTCTAATAAAAAAGCATTTCCGTAGTCAAAAAAATAAGTGCCTTTTGCCGTATGTTTATTAATAGCGGCTACTTGACGGCGAAGGCTTTTTTGTACCTCCTTTTTAAACTGCTCGGGGTTGTTTGCCATCATTTCGTTGGCTTTTTCATAAGAAAGTCCTACCGGATAATATCCTCCTGCCCAAGGGTTATGCAGTGATGTTTGGTCGCTTCCGATATCAATATGCAGGTTTTCTTCATCAAATTTTTCCCAAACATCTACCACATTTCCATCGTAGGCAATAGATACGGTTTCTTTATTTTCAACAGCTTTTTTTACTCTTTGGCTAAGCAAATTAAGGTCATTATATACTTCATCTACCCAACCTTGCGAATGACGGGTTTGAGTTGCTTTCGGGTTTACTTCGGCGCAAACGGTAACACATCCTGCAATGTTTCCGGCTTTGGGTTGCGCGCCACTCATTCCGCCCAGTCCGGAAGTGACAAATAATCTGCCTTTGGGTGATTTTTTTATTTTCCGAAAGGCATTAAGAACGGTAATTGTAGTTCCGTGCACAATACCTTGCGGACCGATGTACATATAGCTTCCGGCTGTCATTTGTCCGTATTGTGTTACTCCCAAAGCGTTAAATCGTTCCCAGTCATCTTGTTTAGAGTAATTGGGGATCATCATTCCGTTGGTAACCACGACACGAGGTGCATTTTTATGAGAAGGGAATAATCCCAGCGGATGCCCGGAATACATTACCAAGGTTTGCTCGTCACTCATTTGTGATAAATACTGCATGGTAAGTAAATATTGTGCCCAATTTTGAAAAACGGCACCGTTTCCTCCGTAGGTAATAAGCTCGTGCGGATGTTGTGCCACAGCATAATCTAAGTTGTTTTGTATCATATGCATAATGGCTTTTGCTTGCAAGCATTTTCCGGGATATTCATCGATAGGACGTGCATACATTTTATAATCGGGACGAAAACGATACATATAAATGCGTCCGTATTTTTCCAACTCTTCTTTAAATTCGGGAAGAAGGGTAGTATGATGTTCGGGTTTAAAATACCGAAGCGCATTTTTTAAAGCTAATTTTTTTTCTTCGGAAGTGAGACTATCTTTGCGCTTGGGAGCGTGATTTATTGTTGAATCATACGGTTTTGGAGCTGGTAATTTATCCGGTATTCCTTGTTGAATTTGTTCTTTAAAGGTCATTGTATTTTGGGTTTTTCGTAACAAATGAAAAGATTCTCAAAAGTATAATATATTTTAGTTTGTGCAAAGGAAGAAAAGAAAGTAAGGATTTGAGGGTTATTTTATATCAAAAATGTTAGTTGACTTTTGATATAGTTTTGGAAAACAGTTTTTTCTAAGTCTAAATTTTGTGCCATGATTATGACCTGTTCTTGCATCAAAGTCAACTAAAATATTGCCGTTTTCTAATTCAACTAAAAATCCTTCAAAATTTAATTTTTGAAGCATAGTCGCTTTTCTGTACCAGTAATATTCTTCACCATTTTTTCTTTTTACTTCTGCTTGGACAAAAAAACAATTATGTAATTTACTTCCTATTTTATGTTTTAAATCTTCAAATCCCCAATATGGTTGCGGGTTTAGATTATCCAAGTTTCCTTGTCTTTCTTTTACAGTTTTTAGCCATTCAAAATGTTTTTCAGCTACTTTATTTGCATCAAAAGAAATCAATACTTTTTCTTCGTTTCTGTCGATGACAACTTGAAAACCTCTATCGCTAGGTGAATTTCCGTGAATTGTTTGTCTGAAAGACATTTCATCTTTGGGGTACTTTTTTCCTGCTTCTTTATGCATCCATCCAAAATTAGGAAGTAAAATATTTGGTACAAACTTTATGGCTCTGGGAGACGGCTCAACGTGAAACAAAGTATTTAAAGCGGTAGTTTTCAGACGTTGTGTTTTAAGTTCCCATTCTGAAGCATTTGGGATAGGGAGGTTATTTTCTTCTATTCCAAGTAAATCTTCAAGTGTATTTCCTATTCCTCCTTGATTACCTTTTCTCCGGTTTTTAATAAAGCCTTGTTTAGCAATGTCTTCTAATTGAGAAATTAAACTTTCTTTTGTGAATATTTTCATTATTCGAATAGGCTTTTTTGGCGTTTATAAGCTAATTCACTACTAACTTTGTTTTTTTTTAGTCTTTGTTGAGCCATTTTACAATATTCGGGAGAAATATCAATTCCTATAAAGTTTCTTCCAAGTTCTTGGGCTACAACAGCGGTTGTCCCTGAACCATTAAAAGGATCTAATATTAATTCTGCATTAGTTGAAGAAATAATTCTATCTATCAATTTAATAGGAAAGGGTGCAGGGTGATTATTCTTTAACTCTTGACCAATTTTCCATACATCTCCGTATTTATTGGCTTTTGCAGCTAATTTAAATTTTGGTTTTGCAATTAAATAAATTACTTCGTAGGTAGGTAAAAAATAACCTGCATTAAAGTTAATGCCACCATTTCTTTGCCAGATAATGATTTGCCTAACGGGAAATCCATCTAAGATATCTTTTCTATCTTGTAGTAATCCTCCTTGAACTCGCCATTTATGATTGTAAAATATTGCACCATCTTCTTTAATTAATCGAAGCATTTCAGTTAATGCATTACGTTGCCATTTAACATATTCTTCATGGGGCATACAATCGTCATGGTGAGAATATCCATTTACAAGTGCTGCATTAGCCCACTTTCCGCCTCTACCATCTTTCATTCCGTTACCGGTTGAGTTTTTTAAATTGTAAGGAGGAGAGGTGACAACTAAATCAATACTTTCAGAAGGTATTGATTTCATTATTTCAACACTATCGCCACAAATAATCTTATTGGTATATTTTGATATATTAGACATTGATTAATCACAGGTTTTTACTCTGTAAAGATATTATTTTTTTACTAACGAACATAGTTAATCTTATTCAACTTTTACAGGAATAGGACCCCCGTTAGAAATCCACCCGCCGCCTATTTCATCAATATTTACATCGAGTTCGTCTGAGGTGTTAATGTTGGTGAGGTTTACTTTTATTTCGTCATACGAGTCGATGCTTTTAATGTTTACATTGAGTTCGTCGTAGGTGTTAATATCCACAATGCGAACATCGAGGGTTTCTAAATTACCAACCGGAACCAATTTATATTCGGTTGAAGCTTCCACTTTCGGGTTATTTGTATTGGCGTATGCTTGTGGGATAATGTTAAAATCTTTTAGCATATTTACAGTAAGAGCAAAGGCGATAACGGTTAAGATTATTTTGGTGTACGTGTCTATTTTCATGAGTTTTATTTTAAAGGTGAATCGTTAAATAACAGCAAAATGTATTCCGAAAATAGAAGTTTTTTGGGTTTCTTACAATTCGGTATTTATATTTTACACTTGAGGTAGTTTTTTTGGTTTGAAAATTAGTTATACAAGACTTTTGACTTGTTAAATAAAAAAAAACAGAACCGATGAACGTTTCAAAAAGACAATTGCAGCTACTTATATTACTTACCTTATTAAGTGTTTTGATGTCGTTTTTAATGACAGCCCAAACGCTTGTATCGGGAGTGGTAACCGAAGTAAAAGGAACTCCCATTGAAGGAGCTAATGTATATTTAGAAGGCACGTACGATGGAGCTTCTACCAATCAAAACGGTAGTTTTTCTTTTGAAACTTCTGAAACCGGTGTGCAAACATTGGTTATTTCGTTTGTGTCGTATGAAACGATTTTTTTAACCAAAGATGTTTCAGAAATGAATAATCTTATTATTAAGCTTCGGGATGATGTAAATTCGTTAGACACGGTAGTAATTTCTGCCGGTTCGTTTGAGGCAAGTGATAATAGTAAGGTTTCGGTTTTAAAACCGTTAGATGTGGTTACTACAGCAAGTGCTTTGGGCGATTTTGTGGGTGCCTTGCAAACGCTTCCCGGAACCACTACCGTCGCCGAAGACGGACGACTTTTTGTGCGTGGAGGAGATGCCGGAGAAACCCAAATTTTTATTGACGGAATACGCGTTTTTACTCCTTACACACCTACAACCAATAACATTCCCACTCGAGGAAGATACAGTCCGTTTTTGTTTGACGGAATTACATTTTCAACCGGAGGTTATTCGGCAGAATACGGACAGGCTCTGTCTTCGGTGTTATTGTTAAACACTATTGATGAGCCTACTCAGGAAAAAACCGATATTTCGATAATGAGTGTCGGATTGGGAGTAGGAAACACTCAAAAATGGAAGAATAATTCGATAAGTGTGAATGCTTCCTATATAAATTTAGCACCGTATGTTGCCTTGTTTCCCGATAGAAATAATTGGGAAAAACCCTACGAAGGTGCTTCGGGAGAAGCGGTTTACAGGCACAAATTTAAAAACGGATTGCTAAAAAGTTATGTGGCTTTTGATGCTTCCCGCTTTGCGTTAACTCAAGAGGATATTAATTTTTCAAACGGAATTTATTTTAAACTGAACAACAAAAATCTTTACGGAAACACCGGTTACATCGGAAGATTAAACGATAGTTGGAAAATTTTTACCGGTGCCAGTTATACCTTGGCACAGAATGATATTATCAGCGATGTTAATGAAATTAATAACACCGAAGAATCTGCACACCTAAAAGTAAAATTGCGCAAACGCTTTAATAATCGTGTTAAAACATCGTTTGGGATAGAGCAATTTATTACCGATTTTTCAGAAGGTTTTTCCAATCAAGAAATTGATGTGTCCTATGGTTTCGACAATAATCTCAGTGCTGTTTTTTCGGAAACCGATGTAACATTTAATCGAAAATTTGCCGTAAAAATAGGGTTGCGTGGAACGTACAGTGAACTGTTTAAAGAATTTACTTTTTCACCCAGAATATCAACAGCTTATAAAAC
>WFXA01000129.1 GCA_015490835.1 Flavobacteriaceae bacterium
ATTTAAATGTAAAGAATATAAAGATTTAGGTAGTTTACTACAGTCCAAAATAAAATCACAATCGCGCCATAAAGGAATAACTAATCCCTCTAAATTAGGTAAATTATAGACAAAAGAATTATCTCCATTATTTCCATATTGAGTTCCTACATCTAGGTATTTTACATTTTTGAATTTTTCTGTAAATTTTCTTAAAAAAGTTTCATCAAAATCTCCAGATAACCTTACGGTATATTTATTTTTTAAAAAATCTGGTTTAATGTTATTTAAGTCAGAATTTGGCTTAATCATTAAATATGGGGCGTGTTTAAAACCTGATAGATACATATACTAAAATTTTATAGGGTCAAAAGTTGTTGGTAAATTATATTTTTTGGCAATTTCTGTTGCTTTTTCATAAAATTTCTTCATTCCTTCTGGTGATTTTAAATCAAATTTTCCCCCAACAGGATTTACTTTGTTAAAAAGTTTACCTATTACACTACTACCTTTTTCTGTTATATCTGCTCCTCTTTTTGTAAGGTCTCCACCATATTTTTCTAATATAATAAACTGCTCATAAATTTCACGTTCTAATTTTGTTGAACCTACCATTTTATGAATAATTGGTGCTTCCTCTAAAACAGTATGAGCAAGTTTTCCTCTTTTGGGATTAAAGTGATTTAAAATTCTTTTGAAAGTATCGTTTGATTGACCTGCATATCCTTTAATTTCATCTGCATTCTTAACTATTAAATCATAAACTCCTTCTATTTTCTTACTTGATTTGTTTAGCTTTTTTAGTCTTTTTGCAACAGTAGCACCTGCACCAACTCCAGGAATCATTGCTGCAAAACTTTAAGCAGCATCACCATAATTACCTCTTGCAAGAGAAATAACTCCATTTAAACAATCTGCTACTTCTCCAAAAACTGGAATTAAACCTACAATATCCAATGCTGTTTGTGTAGCATCAGCCCATTTATCCCAAGTTGTTGGTTTTCCTTCATTCTGTTCTGCATCAAATTCGTTAATGGTTTCCCATTCTAATGGTTTAGAAACAGGCCAAATTGCTACATTCCCGAATTCTGGGTCATTTTTTTGAAAAGATGAAGGTACTTTTATATCAGAAAAATCAACATCAGGAAATGCCTTTTTAGCTTCTTCAAGAGTTCCTTCAAATGTTCCCAATGAGTTTTTATAGTACCAAACTTCTTCTCCTCTTGAACTAATCTCTTGTTTAAATTGTGTAACTATAACTGTACCTCTTCCTGTTACTGTTGCAGATGTGTTGTATTTAACTTGAGCAATACTTTCACCTACACTTGCAAATTCGTGTTTTATTTGCATTAGTGTAGTACCCTCTTCATTTACCCGAACAATATTTGTGCTTTTTTGTTCTTCTTTAACATCTCTTTCTATTTCTTGTTCTAATTCGTCTTCCACATTTATTGATTTTAGAATGAAATGCATCATATTATGATGCGATAATTTATTATTAAAATGCTTTTTAAATTTTGAAATTGTACTTTTGGCTGATAACTTCTCTGTAAAGTTAAGCTTTACTTTTTTTGATTTCAACTCATTTATAAAGTTTTCTCCAAAGTTAAAATATATTTCTATATCCTCATTTTGAGACACTTCTACAAATGTTAGTATTTCGTGTTTTGCCGGAACAGCTCTGTTTCTTTTAAATTCAGCTTCTACTCCTTTTGGATAGGTGTAGGTTATCAGGCTTATCAATTTATTAGAAGTATCAAGCGGTAAAAGTTTCTCTTTTGTTTTTTTCACACCTTTAAACAGTTCGGCTCCGTCAAACATCCAAACTCCTTTTGCATAATAACCTATGGTTTTTGGCAAAAACGTGTCGGCAAAATCTAAACTTTTATAGAAGTGCCAATCCAATTTAAATACAGAGTGAGGTTGTGATATAGTGGTAATTCTTTCAAAGTAAGGTAATTCGTTGATATCTGTTTCAAACAAACCAACAGGATTACTCCCGGGAGTTAAAAAACTTTCTAAACTGCGATTGGTAAATCCGCCGGGAAACAACTGCCCGAAGAGTTGCCTATCGTGCTCGGGGTCAAATACTAAGGGTATTCCGTCTATAAAATAGTGTGGCATTGTGTTTTTGGTATTAACGTTTTATTTTTATCGTTGTCCCGAGAGTGGCGCCCCTCTCGGGATACGATAAGTGTATTGCGGTTTGTGTTTTAACTCCCATTTAAAATGCACTGCAATACATGTTTTTATGTTAAGGCGTTGTGGTATCGGGTTTGGGTACCATAACGCTGTTACCGAAACCTACTATATCTGCATCTGTTGTTCCTTCGTGGCAGCAGGGTAAGCCGTTTTCGTTTAACGGTGCTGCATTCGCTTGAATAATGGTTAACGAAGTAGGTACTCGGGTCTCCCATTCTTTTTCTACGGTTCCTTCGGTGTTTTCTAACTCTTCGGCAATAGAGAGGTACAAATCATCGTCTCTTTCCAGAGCTAATTGCTCGGGTATCATTATATCTCCGGTTTCTAAAAAATAAACAACTGCTTTTTCAAAACCTGGGCGAACAGGTACTACCATACGACTCATCCCGCTTTGAAGAAAGGCTTGAAATATAGGATCAGTCCCGTTGCTTTGCTGAAACAAACTTTGCCAGTCTGATTTTTTAGCATAAAAATACGGGTAAAACAAATATGCCATTATTTCCCAATCAAAGGCTTGCTCAAAAAACGTAACGTATTTTGCGTGGGTGTCTAACGCACTGCTTAAAACCACGTTGGTTACATTGCTTTCTCCGGATGTGGTAGCAAGCCCGCTATAATGGTTTTGTGATAGATGAATACCAAAGGGACGAGCCAACATATCTATGGCAATACGTTTTAATTCTCTTTTTTCTAAAGCTCGGTTTAACAGCGGATTAAATTCTATTTTTGTTACTTGGTTTTCTGTTAAGGGTGTTTGGGGTTCAAAAGTTGCGTAAAGCGCATCGTTGTATTCGTTTACTCTGTCTTGATATGCTTTTTGAATGGCAAGAAAGGTGGTATTTTGCCAGTTTTTATAAGCTTGTGTGGTACGAGCACAATATATAGTAAGATTAATACTGCCCGAGTGGTAGCCAAGACCCGAATAAGAAACAGGAATTGTTTTTACAAATGAATTGAAATATATTGTTTCTCCACTTATTACATTTTCATTTCCAACTAAAACATCAAAATTATTTCCATTTTCATTAGCTTTTTTATAAACAACCCTTGCTTTAAAAGATTCATAACCTTCGGGTAATTCAATTGTTTCGTCTCCTGCTGCTGTCTCATCCCATTCTCCGTCATTCCCGCTTTCGGGTATGGCAAAAGAAAATGTTTTACCAATGGTAATGTTTTGTTTTAAAGGGGTTTCTACTTCTGCACCAAATAAAGCGGCAACTTCTTGGTA
>WFXA01000130.1 GCA_015490835.1 Flavobacteriaceae bacterium
AATTAAAGATATTCATCAAGTAAAAAAATTATTACTCTTAATTTATTTAACAAGAAGACAACAAAGATTAATAATACCCTATTAAAATATTTTACTTTTTGTTTAAAAGTTGTTAGTCATTTAATTTTAATCGAAAAAAATATACCGCTAAAATAAGTATCTTTGACCGGTTTAAATCTATATTTAAAATTGCCCAAACAATGATTCTTTTTTTCGGAAATGCTTCAGATGTTATTTTTGCTGTTCAGTCCAGCAAATCTATCATTTCAAAAGATATTGAAAAACTCCAGTGGCTATTTGGTGATCAACCGCTTCTAAACAAATCCGTTTTAGCGGATTTTTTTATTGGTCCTAGAACCACAATGATTACTCCTTGGAGTACCAATGCTGTCGAAATCACCCAAAACATGGGAATTAATGGTATTCAAAGGATTGAGAAATTTCTTAATCTTTCTAAGAATTTTTCAGACTACGACCCCATGCTTTTTCAAAAATTTGAAGAACTAAATCAAAATATTTTTACTATCAATAAAACTCCCGAATCTATTTTAATGATTGAAGATATCGCTGCTTATAACAAAAAAGAAGGTTTATCACTTAGCGATGAAGAAGTAAGCTATTTAGAAAAACTGTCCAAAAAACTCAATCGAAAACTCACCGATAGTGAAGTCTTTGGTTTTAGCCAAGTAAACAGTGAGCATTGCAGGCATAAAATTTTTAATGGCACTTTTGTTATTGACGGAAAAGAAATGCCTTCTTCTTTATTTAAACTTATTAAGGAAACTTCAAAACAAAACCCCAATAACATCGTGTCTGCTTACAAGGACAATGTGGCGTTTATAAAAGGACCAAAAGCCGTACAGTTTGCTCCTGTTTCTTCTCAAAAACCCGATTTTTATAAAGAAACTTCGTTTGACTCTGTTTTGTCTCTTAAAGCCGAAACTCATAATTTTCCTACTACTGTAGAGCCGTTTAATGGTGCTGCAACCGGAAGTGGCGGTGAAATTAGAGACCGTTTAGCCGGAGGAAAAGGTTCTCTCCCACTGGCAGGAACAGCCGTATATATGACTGCTTACTCCAGGCTTCAAGACAATCGTAAGTGGGAACAAAACATACCCGAACGCAAATGGCTTTACCAAACACCCATCGATATACTAATTAAGGCTAGTAATGGTGCATCCGATTTTGGAAACAAATTTGGGCAACCCTTAATTGCCGGGTCTGTTTTTACATTTGAACATAAAGAAAACAATACAATAACCGCATACGATAAAGTTATTATGCTTGCCGGAGGAATTGGCTATGGAAAAGCCGAACAAGCACTAAAACAAACACCAAAAGAAGATGATAGAATCGTTATATTGGGAGGCGATAATTACCGGATAGGAATGGGAGGAGCCGCCGTTTCTTCGGCAGATACTGGAGCATTTGAGAGTGGTATCGAACTCAATGCAGTACAACGTTCTAATCCCGAAATGCAAAAACGAGTAGCCAATGCTATTAGAGCAATGGTTGAAAACGATGTTAATCCTATCGTTTCTATTCACGACCATGGTGCCGGAGGACATCTAAATTGTCTTAGTGAATTGGTTGAAGACACCGGCGGAATTATTGATATCGATAAACTTCCCATCGGTGACGCAACACTTTCTGATAAAGAAATTATTGGAAACGAATCGCAAGAACGAATGGGACTTGTTATTAGCAAAAAGCATTTAAATATCTTAGAAGAAATTTGTAAAAGAGAACGAGCTCCTATTTATGAGGTAGGAAAAGTAACCAACGACCATAACTTTACTTTTTACAGAAGCAGTACCGGTGAGAAACCAATGAATCTTCATCTGGAAGATATGTTTGGCAGCTCACCAAAAACCATTATGGAAGATTGTAACGTAGAGACTCATTTTCAGCAACCTCACTATTCTTCAAATCATTTCAATCAATATCTTAAAAATGTTCTTCAATTAGAAGCCGTAGCTTGTAAAGATTGGTTAACCAATAAAGTTGACCGATGTGTGGGGGGAAAAGTTGCCAAACAACAATGTACGGGGGCTTTGCAGTTACCACTTAACAACTGTGGCGTGATGGCTTTAGACTATAAAGGTAAAAACGGAATTGCCACTTCTATAGGACATTCGCCTATTACCGCCTTGGCAAACCCCGAAGCAGGTTCCAGAAACGCAATTACCGAGGCTCTTACCAATATTATTTGGGCTCCGCTGGAAGAAGGTCTAAAGAGTGTTTCGCTTTCGGCTAATTGGATGTGGGCGTGTAATAATAAAGGAGAAGATGCCCGATTGTACCAAGCTGTTAAAGCAGTATCGGAGTTTGCTATAGATTTAGGAATCAACATTCCAACCGGAAAGGATTCGCTTTCTATGAAACAAAAATATGCCAATCAAGAAATAATTGCTCCCGGTACGGTAATTATTTCGGCTGCCGGTCATTGCAATTCGATTACTCAAGTTGTAGAACCTGTTTTACAACCTGATAAAGGAAGTATCTATTACATTAACATTTCACAAGATGATTATAAATTAGGCGGTTCTTCTTTTGCTCAAACACTAAATGTTGTTGGTAACGAAGTACCTACAGTCACTAATGCTTCTTTTGTTAAAACTGTTTTTAATACCATTCAAAAATTAATTTCAGAAAATAAAATTGTTGCCGGACACGATGTCGCTTCGGGTGGATTTATTACAACATTATTGGAGCTTTGTTTTGCTAATCCCAATACAGGAGCAAAAATTGATGTAACAAACTTAAAAGAAAAAGATTCGGTGAAACTACTTTTTTCTGAAAACTGCGGAATTGTTTTTCAAACCAATGAAGATGCTTCGGTTGAAGCTATTCTTTTGCAAAACAATATTGAATTCTTCAAAATAGGAACTGTTACAAAAGCGGAAACCCTTCAGATAAAAAACTACCAAGAAACTTTTAATTTTAATATTCCTCAACTACGTGATACGTGGTATCATACCTCCTTTTTATTAGACCAAAAGCAATGCGCAAACAACTTAGCAAAAGAGCGTTTTAACAACTATAAAAAACAACCCTTGCAATTTGTTTTTCCTAACTTTTTTACCGGAAAACTTCCTAAATCACCTAAAATCAAACCAAAAGCTGCAGTACTAAGAGAAAAAGGGAGCAACTCGGAACGAGAATTGGCTCACGCCCTTTTTCTATCCGGATTTGATGTTAAAGATGTACACATGACCGATTTGATTGAAGGAAGAGAAACCCTTGAAGACATCCAATTTCTAGGAGCCGTTGGTGGTTTTAGTAACAGCGATGTTTTAGGGTCTGCCAAAGGCTGGGCAGGTGCATTTTTATTTAACGAAAAAGCAAAAAAAGCATTGGATGATTTCTTACAAAGAGACGATACATTAAGCGTGGGAATTTGCAACGGATGCCAACTTTTTATGGAATTAGAAATAATAACTCCTGAGCATCCCGAACACGGAAAAATGCTTCATAATGACTCACAAAAACACGAAAGCGCTTTTACGAGTGTGAAAATTCAAAAAAACAATTCGGTGATGCTATCCGGTTTTGAAGGAAGTACATTGGGCGTATGGATAAGTCATGGCGAAGGAAAATTTAACCTTCCTTTACCCGAAGAAAAGTATGATATAGTTGCTAAATATGCATATCAAGAATACCCCGCAAACCCTAACGGAAGCGATTATAACACAGCTATGCTATGTTCCTCAGACGGACGCCATTTGGTTATGATGCCACACATTGAGCGCTCCATCTTTCAATGGAATTGGGCACATTATCCCAACAACAGAAAAGATGATGTTTCGCCTTGGTTACAAGCTTTTGTAAATGCTCGTGAATGGATTGAAAAACATTCGGTTTAAAAATAATACTAAACCCGTAGGGTTTTCGTTGTAAAAGTTGTCTAATATGCAGACCGAAAAACTATTTTCAATAAAAAACACTCTCTTTATCTTTCTATGAAAAAAATTATACTCTTAGTAACCTTACTTACAGCTACTTTAAATTATTCACAGGAATTTCAAGAAAAATACCAACGCGCAAAAATTAGTTACAATACCCCAAACGGGCTTGAAAAATTAGATGCTTTAGGAATTGCGGTAGAACACGGTATTCATAAACGAGGTTATTTTATTATTTCAGAATTTTCGGTATCCGAATTGGAAAAAGCCAGAAATGCAGGCTATCAAGTAGAGGTTTTAATTGAAGATGCCAAGCAATATTTTTTAGACCAAAACAGGTTAAATAAAACCCCTGTGAAGAACCCTACTTGTATTGGCACAAATAATGTTGAATATACAACACCTTCAAATTTTAATCTGGGAAGTATGGGTGGTTATTTAACTTACCAAGAAATGTTGGATGAATTAGACCAAATGAAGGCATTGTACCCAAATTTAATCACAACAAAATCCAATATAGGCAATTTTTTTACCGAGGGTACGCCCGACAATAGTGTATCACCCTCTATTGGTAACAACGGTATTAAATGGGTAAAAATAAGCGACAACCCTAACACTTCATCTGAAGGTGAACCACAAATTCTTTATACCGCTATTCATCATGCCAGAGAACCTGCATCTTTATCGCAATTAATTTTTTATATGTGGTATTTATTAGAAAACTATGATACCAACCCGGAGATAAAAGCCATTGTTGATAACACCGAATTGTATTTTGTTCCGGTGGTTAATCCCGATGGTTACTTATACAACCAAAAAACCGACCCGAATGGTGGCGGATATTGGAGAAAAAACCGTAAAAACTCGTACGGAGTTGACAACAACCGAAATTACGATTATTACATAAACGGAAATGCCGCAAATAATGTTTGGGGAGGAGAAGGAACATCAACCGACCCAAGCAGTAACGTTTATGCAGGTACCGGTCCTTTTTCCGAAATAGAAAATCAAGCTATTAAATGGTTTGTAGAAAACCATAATTTTGTAATGGCTTTTAACAATCACACTTACGGAAATTTATTATTATTCCCGTATGGTTATACCAACAATGCTCCTACCCCTGAAAACGATTTATTTGAAAATGTATCAGCCGAGTTGGTTTCGCAAAACGGTTTTCAGAATATGATTTCATCCGGGTTGTATCCGGCTGCAGGTGATAGTGATGATTTTATGTATGGAACCATAGGAACACACGATAAAATTTATGCTTTTACTCCCGAGATTGGTGATGCGTTCTGGCCACCTTCAAACCAAATAGAAAGCATCTGTAAAAATATGATGTACCTTAATCTTACCGCAGCAAAAATGGTAAATAATTATGCCATTGTTAAAGACACCACACCTACTTTTGTCGGCGAAAATGCTACGGTTAATACATCCTTTAATCTTAAACGCTTAGGAATATCCGGCTCAGGAAATTTCGCGGTACGTATAGAAGCGGTATCGGCTAACATTACTTCGGTGGGAAGCCCTGTTTCTTATACCGGTCTAAATCCGCTCGAAGAAGTAACAGGAACCCTGCAATACACACTTGCAGGCGGAACAACTGCAGGCGATGATATTGTTTATAAACTAATCGTAAACAACGGCAGTTATGATAATGAAACAATCGTTTACAAAAAATTTGGTTCGCTTTCTCCTATTTTTGAAGATGCAGGAAATAGTACAACTGCTAATTTTAACAACAACGGATGGGGTACCACAACAACCACCTATGTTTCGCCATCAAGCAGTATTACCGATTCGCCAAACGGAAATTACAATAACAATGCTTTAAAAACCATTAGGATAAAAAACAGCATTGATTTAACAAATGCCATTGGTGCTAATGTGAGCTTTTATGCAAAGTGGAATATTGAAAACGATTATGATTATACTCAGTTTGAAGTATCTACCGATAATGGAAATTCTTGGACGGCACAATGTGGAAAATACACCAATATGGGAAGCAACACCGGAACCCAACCACAAGGAGAACCTCTTTATGACGGAAACCAAAACGATTGGGTTCTTGAAGAAATAGATCTAAGCGATTATTTGGGTGAACAAATTTTGGTGCGATTTAGATTTTCTTCAGATAATTTTCAAACAGCAGATGGTTTTTATTTTGACGATTTAAAAGTAAACATTGTTGAAGAAAGTCAATTAGGTGTTAATGAAACTATAAAAAATAGTTTTAATATCTATCCAAATCCTACAAACAACGTATTAAACATTACAACACCCAATGGCAATTACACTATTAATATATTCAACTTACAAGGGCAAATAGTGCAAAAAATAAAATCTGTAACCGGAAGTAAAACCATTGATTTAAGCAATTTATCTACCGGGATTTATATTTTAAAATTAACATCACAAAAAGCTTCAAAAACTTTTAAAGTTATAAAAAAGTAATTTTTTTTAGGTAAATAAAATAACCAAACCCTACAATTGTAAAAAATCTGTGGGGTTTTTCTTTATCTATTGTTTTTTTATTATTTTGCAACAAAACAATAGTTATTCGATATGATACAGCCCAAACGTTTATTTGATTTTCCGTATTATCAACTTGATAAATTTAATTTACCAGCCTCTTTTACCACAAAATATGAAGATGGATGGAAAAGCGAATCGACTCAAAGTTTTATAGACAAAGCAAATGCTCTTAGTAGAGGATTGTTGCGATTAGGAGTAAAACCAAATGATAAAATTGCTATTATTTCTTCCACGAATCGAACCGAATGGAATATTTGTGATGTTGGAATATTACAAATAGGAGCACAAGATGTACCTATTTACCCTACCATCTCTGAAGAAGATTATCAATATGTTTTAAATCACAGTGAAGCTGTTTATTGTTTTGTGTCTTGTAAAGATGTACTAAAAAAAGTAAACGCTATTAAAGATAATGTCCAGTCATTAAAAGGAGTTTATAGTTTTAATTCGGTACCAGGTTGTTCCAATTGGGAAGAAGTTTTAAAACTAGGAGAAGATACCGAAAACCAAGAAGAAGTTGAAAAATTAAAAAATAACGTTTCGGAAAATGATTTGGCTACTCTAATCTATACTTCCGGAACCACCGGAAGACCCAAGGGCGTTATGCTTTCGCATAAAAATATTGTAAGTAATGTTATTTACAGCTCAGAACGGTTACCAATTAAAGCAGGAAAAGTAAGAGCATTAAGCTTTTTGCCGGTTTGTCATATTTTTGAACGAATGATACTGTACCTTTATATGTTTAATGGAGTTTCGATTTACTTTGCCGAATCTATTGAAAAAATAGGCGACAATGCAAGAGAAATAAAACCCAACATAATGACGGTAGTACCTCGATTACTTGAAAAAATTTACGATACAATTTATGCAAAAGGTGTAGAACTAACCGGCATTAAGAAAAAATTGTTTTTTTGGGCTTTAGAATTAGGTAAAAAATACGAACCCTACGGGCAAAACGGATGGTGGTATGAAATGCAATTAAAAATTGCAAGGAAACTCATTTTCAAAAAATGGCAAGAAGCATTAGGCGGAAACATTTTGGCAACCGTATCCGGTAGTGCTGCTTTGCAACCCAGATTAGCCAGAGTATTTAATGCCGCAGGAATACCTGTAATGGAAGGTTACGGATTAACCGAAACATCACCTGTAATTTCAGTTAATGACGCAAGAAACCACCTTTTTAAAATAGGTACTGTAGGAAAACCCATTAAAGAAACTGAGGTGAAAATTGCAACCGACGGCGAAATTTTAGTAAAAGGTCCTCAGGTAATGATGGGGTATTATAAAGACAAAGAAAAAACAAAAGAAGCCATTAAAGACGGATACTTTCATACCGGAGATATAGGTGAAATAGATAGTGAAGGATTTTTAAAAATCACCGATCGGAAAAAAGAAATGTTTAAAACCAGCGGCGGAAAATATGTTGCACCGCAACTACTTGAAAATGCAATGAAACAATCGCTTTTTATCGAGCAAATTATGGTGGTGGGCGAAGGAGAAAAAATGCCGGCTGCTATTATTCAGCCAAATTTTGAATTTATTAAAGAATGGGCTCAAAATAAAGGCTACGATATTCCTTCAAATCCGGCAGAAATGATAAAAGATAAAAGAGTTATAGATAGAATTCAGAAAGAATTGGATCATTACAACCAAAGTTTTGGAAAATGGGAACGTATTAAAAGGTTTGAACTTACTCCCCAAGTATGGAGTATCGACGAAGGACACCTAACTCCAACTATGAAACTTCGACGAAAAGTTGTAAAACAAAAATACATCGATCTTTATAATAAAATCTACGAGCATACCAGTTAATTTTTTATGGCAATCAACCTATCTCCTATCTTAAAAGACAGTATTGCTATTGCCATAGACAGCAGTAAAATTACTGTGAAAAAATTTTCGGAAACACTTCAAAACAAATATGTAGGAAACGAATTTAATTATGATACTGCTGAGGGACAAGCTGAAAATTTTTTAGTTCGAATACTCAAATGGTTTTTTGATGGTTTAGAACGTGTTTTTGGTGTTCATATAGACCCCGAACTATATGGTATTTTTGAAAAAATAATCTACTTTACTCTTATAGGCATTGCATTGTATTTTATTGTAAGATTACTTGCAGGAAAACAAGCCACATCATTCTTTTCAAAAAAGAGCAAAGAAATTGCAACGCTTCAATACGAAGAAGAAAACATAGAAAAAATAGATTTAGATAAACTTATACAACAAGCACTTTCAGAAAAGAATTACCGTCTGGCTATACGATATATGTATCTTAAAACACTTAAAGAACTTTCAAAAAACCAATTAATCGAGTGGAATTTTGAAAAAACCAATTCAGATTATTACCACGAAATAAAAATTCCAACCGTAAAAGAAAATTTTAAAAAGGTTTCCTATTTATACGAATATATTTGGTATGGAGAGTTTCCTATTGAGCAACCTGAATTTACAAACGCAAAGCAAGTTTTTGATCATTTAACCCATAACATTTCTAACAATGGATAAGCGGTCAAAACGAATAATAGGTGCTTTAATTATAGCCATTGTAACACTTATTGTTATAGAAATTAGTAGTCCCAAACCCATAAATTGGAAACCCAATTATACCGCAACAGATAAAATACCTTTGGGCAGTTATGTGTTTTTTAACGAACTAAAAAACCTGTATAAAGTTCCGGTGAACCAAATAGACAAAGATCCCTATCTTTTTATTAACGACAGTACATACAAAAGCAATTCGCTGTATTTTTTTGTAAATGATTATCTTTATTTTGATAAAAGACAGTTTCAGAAATTAAACAAATATGTAGAAGAAGGAAACACAGTGTTTTTATCGGCTCGCTATTTTGACAAATTATTTAAAGATTCCCTTCATATAAAAACGTATTTGTATAACAAACCGTTTGAAACCGAAATAACGCCGCTGTTTTTTAACCCTAAGTTAGGAAAAGACACAACCGCAAAGTTCAAAAAATTAGTTTACCAAGTAACATTTACCTCAGTAGATACTTTAAATACAACTGCTTTTGGATATTATAATAATGAAGATGAAACCCCTTTAGAAAATCTTAACTTTATAAAAGTTAAACAAGGTAAGGGATATTATTATTTCCATACACTCCCTGAAACATTTTCAAATTTTTATTTATTGAAAGAAAACAACCAAAAATATGCAGAAAAAGTTCTGTCACACGTAAACCCATCTGTTGTATATTGGGATAATTATATAAAATCGGGGCGAAAAATTGTAAAATCGCCCATGCGGTTTATCCTCAATCAAACTCCTTTAAAATGGGCATATTACCTTACTGCATTAGGGCTTATCTTATTTGTTGTTTTTAAAGGAAAAAGAGAACAACGTGTTATTGAAGTAATAGAACCTCTTAAAAACTCGACTATTGAATTTACAAAAACCATTGGCGATTTGCATTTTCAGCACAAAGATTTTAGTAATATAATTGCTAAAAAAATTACTTACTTTTTAGAAAAAATAAGAACACAATATTACCTCGATACACAAAAGTTAGACAACTCTTTTGTGAAAAAATTAGCTACAAAAAGCAGCCATACAACAGAAGAAACACAAAAACTTATAACCGAAATTAACAACTTAAAAAACAAATCATTTCATACCGAAAACGATTTAATAAACCTAAATAAATTACTTGAAGATTTTAAACTATAATTATGGACGAAAACAATAACCAAAACGAACAACCTCTTGAATTTACAGCAAGAATCGATTTAAAAAATCTACACCAAGCCGTTAAAAACATTAAAACCGAACTAGCCAAAATCATCGTTGGACAAGAAGAAATGATAGAATTGCTTATTATTTCAATCCTGGCAAACGGACATTCACTAATCGAAGGAGTACCGGGAGTTGCAAAAACCGTAACGGCAAAACTCTTAGCAAAAACATTGGATGTAGATTTTAACCGCATCCAATTTACACCCGATTTAATGCCCAGCGATATTCTGGGAACTTCTATTTTTAATATAAAAACACAAGAATTTGAGTTTAAAAAAGGTCCTGTTTTTTCAAATATAATTTTAATAGACGAAATAAATCGTGCTCCTGCAAAAACACAAGCCGCCCTCTTTGAAGTAATGGCAGAGCGACAGATTACCCTTGACGGAATAAAAAATGAAATGAAACACCCCTTTTTGGTTTTTGCAACACAAAATCCTATTGAGCAAGAAGGAACCTATGCTCTACCCGAAGCGCAATTAGACCGTTTTTTGTTTAAAATAAAGGTTCCGTATCCAAATCTGGAAGAAGAGATTACTATTTTAGAAAATCAACACAAGCGAAAAAATCAAAACAAATTTGATGTTGTAAAATCGCTATTAGATGCAAAACAAATAAAAGAATACCAAGATATTATTAAGGAAGTTATTATTGAAGACCACTTGTTAAAATACATTGCAGCCATAGTAAATAATACACGAAAAAATGCCAATTTATATCTCGGTGCTTCGCCGAGAGCTTCTTTAGCAATACTCATTGCCTCAAAAGCAAAAGCAGCTATCGAAAGTAGGGATTTTGTCACTCCAGAAGACATAAAAAAAGTAGCCCCTTCTGTATTAAGTCACAGAATAATTGTAACACCAGAACGTGAAATGGAAGGGTTTACTTCAGAAAAAGTAGTACAGCAAATTTTAGAAACCGTAGAAGTACCCAGATAGATATACTTAGGTACAACACAGTAAACAGTAAGCAGTAAGCAGACTTGCCTACCGAATGTAGGAACTAATAACCAATAATTTTGAAACAATTTTTTAAAACAATATACCTTCAGCCATTATTTTTTTGGATTGTATTTTCAATATCCGGAGGATTTGTAATAGCCTATTTTTACGAAAATCTTCTTGGAGTTATGCAGTTAATTGTTGGCGGTTTATTTTTGGTAACTGTTTTAGATGTGTTTTTGCTATATCGAAACAAAATAGGTGTACAAGCCAAAAGAGAACTACCCGAAAAACTCTCTAACGGCGATAACAATTCGGTGATTATTAATGTTACCAACCGGTATTTATTTCCTATAAAAATTAAAATTATCGACGAGCTTCCCATACAATGGCAAATACGTGATTTTACAATAAATGCAAATTTAAATTCTGCAGAAGAAAAAAAGTTTACCTATCAAGTTCGCCCAACCGAAAGAGGCGAATATCATTTTGGTAAATTAAATATTTTCTCAAAATCCCCCATAGGTTTGGTCGCTAGAAAACAACAATTTCAAGACAACCAAATGGTGCCTAATTATCCTTCTTTTCTTCAATTAAAAAAATACGAATTTGTTGCTTTTAGCAATAAATTAAAGCTTTTTGGTTTAAAAAAAATACGGCGTATTGGGCATACATTGGAGTTTGAACAAATTAAAGATTATGTTACCGGAGACGATATTCGAAATATTAACTGGAAAGCAACCGCCAAAAAAAATCACTTAATGGTTAACCAGTATCAAGACGAAAAATCGCAACCTGTGTATTCGGTGATAGATAAAGGACGGGTTATGAGAATGCCTTTTAACCAATTAAGTTTATTAGATTATGCTATTAATGCTACTTTAGTGATTTCAAATATTGTTCTAAAAAAACAAGACAAAGCGGGAATGTTTACTTTTTCCAGAAAAATGGAAAATCAAGTAGTTGCAAAACGCAGAAAAAGCCAGATGCGATTAATTCTTGAAAGTCTTTATAACATTAACACCGATTATTCGGAAAGTGATTTTGCCCGACTTTACATAGACTTAAAGCGATTGATTAAACAGCGAAGCCTCTTGTTGTTATACACTAATTTTGAAACATTGGATGCGCTTCATAGGCAACTTCCGTACTTAAAAGCCATTTCTAAAAATCATTTATTGGTTGTCATTTTTTTTAAAAATACCGAGTTAGAAGCTTTTGCTGAAAAAGAAGCACATACAACTCGTGAAATTTTTAACAAAACCATTGCCGAAAAATTTATTTACGAGAAAAAACTCATCGCTAACGAACTTCGTAAACACGGAATACAAACCATACTTACCGCTCCCGAGAATCTTACGGTAAATACCATAAATAAATATTTAGAAATAAAAGCGCGGGGACTGTTATAGAATACGTTATTTAATACTAACTCAAAAAAGGAGCTACAACTTCCATCATCGTTTGCAATTTATTTTGGGTTTCTTCCCATTCGGTTAGTGGATTAGAATCAAAAGTAATACCGCCACCGGCATAAAAAGTAACCGTACTGTTTGTTATCTTCATACACCTAAGGTTTACAAAAAAATTAGAGCAAGAAGATTCTTTACAAATATTTCCTAGAAAACCGGTGTAGAATTCACGATTATAGTCTTCATTTTTAATTATAAAACGTAACGCTTCATCTCTGGGTGTACCACAAACAGCCGGTGTAGGGTGCAATGCTTTGGTTATAGAAAGTAAATTGGTTTTATGATGATTAAAAACACCTGTTATATCGGTTCGAAGATGTACTACTTGTCCTGCTTTATGGTTATACGTTTTAGATGCTCTAATTATTGTAGTAACATTTTCTAACGTATTTAAAATTGAATCTTTAACAAACTTTTGTTCCAAAATTTCTTTCGCTGTCCAATGTGGTTTTCTATCTTTTACTATCTTTTTAGTGCCTGCTAAAGCCATAGTTGTAAAAGTTAAGTCTTTTGTTTGTAATAAAATCTCGGGAGTAGCTCCACACCAAAATCCGGTTTGAGGATGAAACCAAACATATCTAAAAGCAGAAGGGTATAAAGAGAATAATCGTTTAAAAATCAATAGATAATCTATTCTTTCCAGGTCAACTTCTTTTTTACGAGAAACAACTATTTTTTTTAGATTCTGGGTGTCAATATATTTTATCGCATTTTTAACTAAACTGGTATGCGTTTTTTTTTCAGAAGATGTTTCGTGTAGTTTAATACCTTTTAATGAAACATCATTAGTTTGAAAGACCTCTTCAATAACTGAAGATTCATCTTTAGAAATAAAAAGAGTTTTGTCTAAATAATTAAACGGCGCAAAAACAAAACCGCTTTTAGTAAAATCAAGACAATGATTTAGCTCATTATTTTTCTGAAAATAACCTACTATGGTATCACTTTCGGGTAAGGAGTATAATACAAAAGGTTTTTTTTTATCTAAATGCGAGATTGCTAAATCAAAAACTTTCATTGTTTATTTCTTGGGCAAAGTAATTGTTGTAAGTTTAGACAAACAAACCAATTCGCCTTGTTCATTGGTTATTTTTATTTGCCATAATTGTGTTGTTCTACCTTTATGGAGCGCTTTTGCTGTAGCATAAACATACCCTTCTTTAACACTTTTAATATGATTTGCTGCAATTTCTAACCCGCGAACCAATACATTCTCTGCATCTAAAAAAACAAAAGTTGCTGCACTTCCCACACTTTCTGCTAAGGCAACCGAAGCACCACCATGTAAGACACCATTGGGTTGATGTACTCTTGCATTAACCGGCATTCTGGCAGTTAGTGAATCTTCAGTTACATCAACATATTCAATTTGTAAGGTTTCCATTAACGTATTTTTTATAATGGCATTGCAAGCATCTAGTATTTCTTTTTTGGTTGGCTTCATAATAATGGTTTACTTTTGTAAAAGTATAAAAAAGCAAATCTATTATTATGATTAAAGAAAAAAAAATTAGCTACCAAACAACAAATACTTATTCTACATTAAATACATACACTTCCAAAACAAAAAATGTTTGGATTGTCTTTCACGGATTGGGATATTTAAGCAGGTATTTTATTAAGTATTTCTCACATTTAAATACAGAAGAAAACTATATTATTGCTCCGCAGGCTCCTTCAAAATATTATCAAGACGATAAATTTAAACACGTTGGTGCATCTTGGTTAACACGTGAAAACACAATGGTGGAAACCCAAAACATTTTAAATTACATAGATGCTGTTTACAATTTTGAAATAAAAAACTTTAAGGGAAATTTACTGGTTTTAGGATATTCGCAAGGGGTATCTATTGCAGCTCGTTGGGTTGCAAATAAAAAAATTAAATGCAATCATCTTATATTACATTCGGGTGGAATTCCAACAGAGTTAAAACCCGAAGATTTTGAGTTTTTACCTGCTACTTCAAAAGTTACTTATCTCTACGGAAATAAAGACCGGTACATTACCGAAGCTCGAATTACCGAACAAACTTTAATTGGTAATAAACTTTTTGGTGATAAATTACAGATTCAGGTTTTTAATGGAACTCATGAAGTAAACAAAGAGTTTCTTTTGTCAATTTCTAAATAATACCGAATACGAATTCAATATAGTTCAATTTCAAGTTCTCTCATTGAACTATTTTCATTCTGTAACGGCATTAACCATTCCAAAATATAAAATAGTTTTGGACTATTTTATATTAAGAATAGGTGCAATTAATTTTTATCACTTAATAGTGGCACAAATCGGTAATTACCGTGTTCTTCTTTTTTAAATTTATTGGTTTCGGTTCGGGTAAAAACGGTCATTACTTGCACCTCTCCCTCTCCTACCGGAATCACCAATTTCCCTCCTATTTTTAATTGTGCCAATAAGGGTTTTGGCACTAAAGGAGCGCCGGCTGTAACTATAATTCCGTTAAAGGGAGCATTTTCAGGTAAACCTTTATAGCCATCTCCAAATACAATTTTTTTGGGTCTGTAACCTAATTTTGGTAAAAACAGTTTGGTTTTTTTAAACAATTCGTTTTGTCTTTCTATGGTATAAACCAGTGCTCCCATTTCAAGTAATACAGCTGTTTGGTAACCGCTTCCGGTGCCTATTTCTAATATTTTATCGCTATTTTTAACTTCCAAGAGTTCGGTTTGACGGGCAACGGTATAAGGTTGCGAAATAGTTTGGTCTGCAGCAATAGGAAACGCCTTATCTACATAAGCATGGTCAACAAAACCCGAATCCATAAACAAGTGTCGCGGAATCTTATTTATTGCATCCAACACACGGGTATCTTGAATTCCTTTTTTAATAAGGGTTTCTACCAGTTTATTTCGCATTCCTTGATGCTTGGGTGTATCTTTCACAGTTGTTTAAATTTCTTCAAAAATATAAAATCACATTCACATGATACAACCTTTATAAATAAAAAACCCCGACTACTATGGGGAGATTTCTGTCGGGGTATAAAAGAAACTTACTAACAACAATTAGCGTCATTAAAAAAGTGTTAGCCCTATTTGTTTCTTTTTTCTAAGTTTTGCAACTTTTGTTTCAGCAGGTTAATCTTATTGGTGTTTACTGTTAGATAAGTTATATCCTTCTCAATATTGTCTAACATTTCTTGCTGTTCTTGAACGGCTTTTACCAAGGGTGGTACAAACTCGGCATATCGTAATCCGTAGTACTATAATTAATTTTCTTTTCTATATACAAATTTCCTGTCAAAACTTAAGTGTATATAGTAAAAGTTAAATAATCGAGTTAATACAAGTATTACTATTTATCCATAAGATATCCCCAAACTCTTAAACCAGTAGTTATTAATTTAGAACCGGCATCAAAAAAAATAGGGTTATTGAATTCCTGTAAATATCTTTTAGAATAAACAACCTGTTGATAATTATTAGCAAGTATTTTTTTTAAATAACCGATAGTTGAAGTCTTGTATGCTCCTATAATTACTAATATTTTATTTACAGGAACAGTATATATATTTCCTTCGTATATATGGATCGGTGTAACAGTTGCATCAACTATAAAACCATTAAAATTTGCTGAACCACTTGAAACTGTATCACCGGATTTTACTATGATGGGGTTAGGTAGTAAATTAGTGTTGCCAAATTCAGATTCAGTGCCATATAAATTATTAATCGAATTATTTATGGTTAAGCCAAATGATATAGTTGAACCCGAAGTTATATACAAATTTTTACCTTGAGGAACGGTATAAGTAATAGCATTTTCTACAATTGTCATATTTGCAAATCCGTCCGGGAATTTTATATCCATATACCTTCTCATATTTACAGTTTGGTTGCTACCACTTAATCCTAAATTTGAATCGGTTAATTGAAGGTCTTGAATTTCATTAGTTGTATCATTATCAATACTCACAGGAATCCACTCTTGATAATTAGCATCCCAATAATAAAACCCCTCAGAGTATGAACCTTGAGGATTAACTAAATAAACCATCATTGCGTGTTGACCTGCTCCTGGATTGGTAGCGGGAAAAGTATTTACTCTGGGTATTAAAATTCCATCATTAGGTTGTGGTGAATTTGGGTTTGTAGCATTAATTTCTAATGTAGCATTTGGGTTTGTTGTACCAATACCAACTTGTGCTTGCAATTGCCCGAACAATATGAGGAACAGTAAACTAATTTTTAATTTCATGACGCTATGTTTTTAAATTTAAACCAAAGGTAATTTGCGTGTAGGAAAATTATAGGCGCAAATTTGCCATATTGTGGCTCGTTTTTGCCATTACAAAAAAAACCTCCTTTTCGATTTAAAAAGGAGGCATAAAACAGAATTAATCAAAAACCTCTTTATTTTCTTTTTGTACTTTGTGGGCACTTTCAGAAGCAGTATAAACACTTGGTTTTTCAGCGAAATAATTTTTATCTCTATAGTATAAAAACCCCAAAAGCAGCAAATTATATCTGCCTTAGGTAGAAAGCCATAAAATCGAGGTCATTACATAAAATTTGTAATATGAAGG